>JARDZO010000216.1 GCA_029240815.1 Brevibacillus sp. | reverse complement strand
GGACAGCACTTGCTCGAAAAGTCGATACGTTCCACCGTACAAGTCTAAGGAGACGATCAAATGATCTCCTTGGGAAAACAAGCCCATGACCGTATGGATAGCAGCCATGCCAGATGCGCAGGCAAATCCTCCGTCACCCGATTCCGCGGTCGCGATCGTGTCCTCTAAAATCGTACGTGTGGGATTCGCAGTGCGCGCGTAATCAAATCCTGTGCTTTCTCCCAAAGTAGGATGGCGATAGGCTGTCGAGTAGTATACGGGAAAATTGACCGCCCCCGTCTTTTCGTCTTTCCCTACGCCTGCCTGAACGAGTTTCGTCTCCAAATGCATATGATTTCTCTCCCTCCAATAGTGTGCGAGGGGCATGAAAAAAAGCCCCCTTTCGTCTGAAAGAAGGCTTTGTTTACGTCGCCGTAAGCAAGACCTTCTCATCTTTCAGAGTTTGATAACTCTGCAGGAATTAGCACCATTATCTCCCTGTACCTAAACTCGTACAGGTGATTGGTTGCCGGGCATCATCGGGCCAGTCCCTCCGCCTCTCTGGATAAGAAGATTGCTATTCAATTTGATTGATCCTAATACTAACGGATGAATCGCTCACTTGTCAACAAGATTTTCCACCTGGCATGCAGCCACCCTAATTGACGTTTCTCAAGGCTTCCATCACTTGATTGTCTAGCTTGGCAGCTGCATTCTTATCGTACGTCTTTTCGTATTGCGGCTCTACAGAAATACGAGATCCGTAGAACATGATGTCTCTCACAGCTTCGATCGTAATTTCAACCATCGCTAGCTTCAAGGGAACCCCTTCCAGCCGCTCTGTTATTAATCCGGCACGGCCGTTGATCGCGAAAGACGAACCCGCACCAATCAAATGTAAAACGACCTGAGGCTCTTTTGCAATATTTGCCAGGATCCGCGACCGATTGTCAACAGCAAAACGGATCGAATCGACCGAAGCCGCGTACGTCCATGACAAGGAACTTAATGAAGGGGAACCAGATTCGTGATCAATCGTCCCCAGGGTAACAAAACGCTCTTTCTGCAAAAGCCCAAACAATTCTTCAGACAGTGATTGGGAAACGGTTTCAGCCATTCGATGCCTCCTTGAGTACGTTTTGTACGTATATTGTACCCCCAGGTAAAGGGATAGGCAAACGTTTCCGGTTCCTTGCTTCTCTTATCTTTTTTCCCTAAACTGGGTAATAGAGATAAACTTGATCCCGAAGAGGAGGTTTGTCGATGTCGCCTACTGACCGTTTACTCGCACAGATAGAGCAGCTGATGAAAGAGATCCAGGAAGTCCGCAAACTAAATGAACGCATGGACAAGATCGCCATGTTCCTTGAAGACATTCGGTTAGCAGATATTCTTCAAAATTACACTGCCCCGCGCAAGCTGCTCTGGATCAATTTCCTCGCAGGTCTTGCCCGGGGGCTGGGTCTGACTATAGGGACTGCTCTCGTGCTCGCCTTGCTTGGGTCGCTTTTAACTCAATTTTTATCGATCCCGATCATAGGAGACTACATAAAAGACCTCGTAGATTACGTTCAGGCCTACAAACAGCCGTAACAATCCTTAGTTGTCGTCGTCATCGTGGTCATCATCACGGTCATCATCTTGGCCGTTTTGATTCCACTCCCCTTGTTTTTTCCAATAACCGTATGCGTTCCCATTCGGCACATGCTTTTCTTTTTCTTTCTTTTCTTTCTTGTCTTTGTCATCATCGTCATTGTCTTCGTTGGTTTGGCGCTCAATAGCTTCCGTGATGGCTTTGCTGATGTTCGCAGCTACGTCTGCCTGTTTGACCAGCTTGTCACCTACATACAGCTCAAGTCGAACTGCTTGTGCACTGAAAGAACGGTTTTTGAATGACAGCTTCAGGGAGTACTCCCCTTTGTCATTTGGTTTCACCTCTTGCTTTTTGCCATCCAGCGTAGTGACAATCAGCTTGAGATCACTATCTTTGGACCAGCCAACGACCGTTCCTTTGAGCTGAATGCTTTTATTTTTCGCATCGAGGGCAGCTGTCCCGGAGATAGCGTATGTTTTCGCCTCTTCTTTGGCAGGAGCGTTTACGACTTCTACATCGATGGAGTCAGAGTCGATCTTTTCCCCGTCCTCATACACTTCGATGGTGGCCTTTCCCGTTGTGGACTCGACATCCTTCAATGTAAGGCTGAAGCTGCCTACGCCGTCCCACAGCTTCTTCACTTTTGCCTCACCTTTTACACCATTGTACGTCACAGTGACTTTGTCGGCATTCAGCTTGACGATCCCCTTGACTTTCAGCTCACCTTTTTTCGCATCGAGCACAGCCAAGTTATGTATGATCATATCCGCTTCTTCTTCCGCTTGCGGGATGACCTTCACTTTTTCGCTGTCGACGAGAGCGTTCCCAGCATAAGCGCTTACCGTCACGTACTGCTCCGTCGAGACTTCTAGGGAAGCGAAGGTCACGGTGAAGGAGTGCTCACTGGTCGGAACCACCTCGATATTATCGCCGTTCGGCTTTTTCACGACGATTTTTGTAACGTCCTCGGTCACAATTCCTTTGATGTATACTTTTTCGCTCTTGGTTTGGGCGCTGACACTTACAATTTCCTCTTTTACATCTGCGAATCGGACTTCAAGCCAAATGTCACTGTAGTATTGGTTGTAGATCCGTTCCCATTCTTCTTTGTTCTCTTCCATGTATGTTTGCAGTTTCGTGTTTAGCTTGATTTCATCCACGATAATGTACAAGTGGTCAGCCTGCGTTTTGAGCAGCATGTTTAGCGTCTCTGGATCATTTTTGGCCAACTCTTTCAAGTTGTAACGGGTAACCTGCTTCCCTTCGTCGTTCATGACCACTTTCGTCGCACTCGGTGATCCAAAAGAACTTGCATTTGCAAGGATCGGAGTAAGTCCCCCGATAATTCCGGCTGCTGCGACAACCGCCAGTACTGGCCTTTTCATGAGTATTTTTTTCATCCCTAGTTCCCCCTCTTCTTTGCCAAACATCCCCTGTTGACTGGGGCACAGTTACTGACGACATTCCATGTGGATAGGTTGCATGAACAGGGAAAACCACAACTTTGTACCTAGATGGAAATTAAAAAAGCTCCACCTGACCGCTCCGAAAGAAGTTCGGGGGCTGGTAGAGCCTTTTTCTTTATTGATTGTATTTAGGTTCACTTTCGATAGCCTGGAGCAAGGATTCCACGACCTCTGCAGAATATCGGCCTTGCCATTCTTCTCCTGCTGCCTGACCATACACGATATACCAGGGACCTTCCTGACGATAACCGAGTCCACTCATTTGGTGGTCTTCTCGTAAAAGTTCTGAAAAAAATGACGCTGTCTCTCGTGCGGAATGATCGTGGGGTCGTGCGTCTGTTACCACTTGAATCTGTATCCAGTTAAAGAGGGCGTCTTCACGCTTCACTAGGGAACCCTCACTTTCTTTGGGTTTGTTCTGGTTTAATTCTTACCTTTACGATGACAAGAATCAAGATGGCCACCAGCATGGCACTCTTAACCGGTAGCTGAACGTCCAGAATGGCAAAAATCAATGCTCCGGCAAACAACAGTATGTACAATAAAATCGTCTTGAGAATAGGCATGCGAATCCGGGTAGCAAATCCAAGATAGTAGACCAAAACCAATTGAACGAATAAAATCCAGGCTCGATTGTGATCGGCCCACATCCGGAAGCTGTCAAAAGCAGACAATTGGTCCGGATTGGCGGGAACATAGGTTGAAGCTAATTGAATCCAATCCATTATGATAATTCCTCCTGTTTCGCCCGCGACTCCTTGGCGTCACGCGCAAGCCGTGGAGGTGGACTCTCTCCCCGGCGTATTCTCTTCTGCCAAAATCTATCCATTTAACTTTATCAGGTGGCGTATTTCCTGTCAAAACTTGATATTCAGTCAACCACGTGCACCTTGATTGCTAGCTTGTACATCGACCACCGTGATATGATGAAAGCATGAATTTAGAAAAAGGTGGGAGAACGATGAGTGTATATGACGTACCAGTAAAAACGATTTCGGGTGAAGAACAAACGCTTGCCGCGTACAAAGGGCACGTACTATTGATCGTCAATACCGCCAGCAAATGCGGGCTGACCCCTCAGTATAAAGGCTTGCAAGAACTGTATGAGCGCTATCAGGATCAAGGGTTGGTTGTATTAGGATTTCCTTGCAACCAATTTGCCGGTCAAGAACCAGGTAGTGAAGAAGAGATTGCCCAATTCTGCGATCTGAATTATGGCGTTACCTTCCCGCTCTTCGCAAAAGTAGATGTCAATGGTCCTGCTACGCACCCCTTGTATCAATATTTGAAATCTCATGCCCCGGAAGGACACGGCGAAGAGATCGAATGGAATTTTGCCAAGTTTCTGGTCGACAAACATGGGCAAGTCACCAAACGAATCGGGGCGCGTGTCCAACCAGAAGAATTGACTACAGACATTGAAGCGCTCTTGAAAGCCTAATCTCATTAGGTCTCCAAGCCCTCGCACGTAATTGCGGGGGCTTTTTTGCTGAGAAGCCGTAAGTACGGCAATTAATATCCGAACGTCACGGCAGGCGACTATACCGATCTCTCCACGCTTGCGTATGGATAATAGAGAGATACTGCAAAGATAACAAGGACGAGGAGGTCGATGGTGATGGTCACGAAGCGATTAGACATCAACAAAGGAAAAACTCCTATCCATTCTAGGAAAACGGCTTCTCCTCGTCCTGTCAGCGGCCATCGTCCCTTTCTCAATCCCATTATATATAAAGCGAAAGGTCGTAAACCAATTAGTTCAAAGCGTTCCAATCAATCTCGCAAACAGCCAGGCAGCGGCAATCATAGAACGAATCAGGCTATAGAGCCACAATTGAACCATCAAGAGGCTGTCAACGTCAATGCGCTGGAATCCGAGCCTCTACCTACGCAAGCACTGGTTATGGACGATACCGATTATGATGATGACTTTCTCGGAGACTATGCTCAAAATGAGGAAATGGTTTTGCCGCCACACGTCATGGAAGCTGACTCAATCAAAGAGGAAGAAACCATTCCCCATCATATGTACCACACAGATTCCCAACCATCGATACTATCTGAGCCTGTCATCCCTCCTCTCCCAGCGGTCTATTCCAAGAACAATGTTGTCGCTCATCCTAAGATCGCATACTCTCAAGATACGAACCGTCCACTAATCCTCCAATCCGTTTTAATGGAAATATGGGATGTGCAGTGGGAGCATACGGTGAAAGTAAAGTGGGGATGTGAATGGTTGTGGCATCGTAGAGAAGTTCAAATGACTGTCAAAGACAGTCGGCACGATCAAGCCGGTTCGACTCTTTTGGTGACTGGTGACTTTGTTCTAGTGGGAGAAGGTGCTTCTGCTAATGATCCCACTCTTCGACACGAAACAGTCCTGATCCCCTTTACTTCCACAATCCTTCGTCCCTTTACGCTTCCCAAAACGGAGCTTATCCACAGTCCTTCTCCTCTCCCTTATCCAAATAACATATGGGTACAAACAAGCGACTGGAATGTAATGTGGGCAGAGAGCCCGTTGCGAAAGGGAACTCACGAAGAACACGGAGTCCTTTGCATCACGGGCCGTGCATGGTGGTTCCAAAAACAGTTGTTGTCGCTAGACCATACGCAACCAAACCATTTGACCAAGATTTGAACATTGCCATTTCCTATCCTTTCTCTCCTCACTGACTACTTTCAACTGAAAAAGGGCGAATGACGCTTGTCAATCGCCAATGCCAATTAAATGGGCAAGCCATATCATGAAGTATATATATCTGTTGTGATGTACAGGAGGAGAAGTAGAAAATGGGAAAACACGACCACCATGATGATGACCATTGGCATGACAAAAAGCTTGAAAAAAAACATTGCCATGATGATGATGATGATGACCACCACCACCATTATAAACACAAACCCGATCCTGGCTGCAGTGTTGAAAATGTCCGTAACTTTGGGCACTCCACTGGCTTGATCAGTTACCCTAATACGATAAAAGTACCGGTCACATTGGCTGAACCGATCGTTGTCGTATGTGTGGAAGCGGATATCCATCTGGAAAAACCTGCACTAGAGATCAAACGCGTGTTGAAAACGGTCATTTTGGAGCAATGTGAGCTGGTAAATACATTTGACCCTCGGAACGCTAAACTGTTCGTGAGAGGTTTCATACGGAAAAACATTGAGTACGCCACAGTTGATCATGCCTCTCCTATTGCCGTTTGCGGTGAAATCCGTCATACGACTGCACTTGTGCCGTTTGATTTCTGTACGGACATCACCTTTCCACCAGGAGCGTCCTCCTTGCAGCTTCAGCCAGATTTCTCTTCGTCCGGACATTTCCTTGACAAGACCGGACATGGAACCGAGTTACACACATCACTTTTGGGCAACCGATTGGTTTACAACGACAAACCTTATTGCCAACTGGTATTCTCCGAATTTGTTGAACTCGATGTTGGGCAAAATGTGAAGTATTTAAACAGTTTTGAAAAGACATTCACGGTGTTGCACGAGAAGATTATTCTCCGCCTTGGTCTGAAAGTGCTGCAAGATCAGCAAGTCCCTATGCCGACTGTCTGCCCGCCACCGCATTACCCTCCTCCTTGCAGCAAAAAGTGACCCCAACAGAAAAAGACCGTTTCATCTTTTCAGATGAACGGCCTTTTCTTTTTGATGCTTATGCTTGTGGCTGTGCTTCCCAACGTCTTTGCTTTTCGTAACGCTCGCGATCCGATTTGTTCAGGTACTTTTTACGGAGACGAACTGACTGAGGTGTCACTTCGCACAACTCATCATCGTTCAAATACTCCAGTGCCTCTTCCAGCGTCAAGATACGAGGTGTCTTCATTTTAACCGTCTCGTCTTTTGTCGCGGAACGGACGTTGGTTGCGTGCTTTTCTTTACATACGTTTACAGTCAAGTCATTGTCGCGATTATGTTCGCCAACGATCATGCCCTCATAAACTTCTGTACCCGCTTGGATGAACATGATTCCACGGTCTTCTACTGACATCAGGCCATATGTGGTAGCAGTGCCTGATTCATGAGAAATCAGTACCCCCGCGTGGCGTCCGCCTACTGGACCTTGAACCAGAGGACGATAGCTATCAAAGGAATGGTTCAGAATTCCGTAACCACGGGTAATGGTCATGAATTCGGTACGGTAGCCAATCAGTCCACGGGATGGAATGATGAATTCCAGACGAACCTGTCCAAAGCCGTTGTTGACCATGTTAACCATCTCAGCCTTACGTTGGCCAAGGGTTTCCATTACTGGACCTGTGTACTCTTCAGGTACGTCAATTACCAACATCTCAGCCGGTTCCATTTTTTGACCGTCAATCATACGCACAATAACTTCTGGTTTGGAAACGCCCAGCTCAAAGCCTTCACGACGCATGTTTTCCACCAGAATGGACAGATGCAATTCGCCGCGTCCAGATACGACGAAAGCATCTGGAGAATCCGTTTCATCAACACGAAGAGATACATCTGTCTCCAACTCAGACATCAAACGATCACGCAGCTTGCGGGAAGTAACGTGCTTGCCTTCGCGACCAGCAAACGGGCTGTTGTTTACGAGGAACGTCATTTGCAGAGTCGGCTCATCAATTTTCAGGAATGGCAATGGATCTGGACGATCAACATCGCAGACAGTCTCCCCAACGTTGATGTCATCCAAACCGGCGATTGCGACGATATCTCCCGCTTTCGCTGTTTTTTGTTCCACACGTTGCAAACCAGAGAAGCCAAACAGCTTTTGGATGCGCATTTTTTTCAATACGCCTTCGCGTGTCGTCACGGATACCATGTCGTTCACGTTCATCGTACCACGGTAAATGCGTCCAATCCCGATACGCCCCAGGAAGTCGTTGTAGTCGAGCATCGTCACTTGCATTTGTAATGGAGCGTTTTCGTCTGCATCTGGTGCAGGCATGTGCTCGATGATTGTATCAAACAGCGGACGCAGGTCCCCTTCGAGCTTATCTGGTTCCATACCGGCGATTCCTTGCAGGCCAGAAGCGTAAACGATAGGGAAGTCCAGCTGGTCTTCTGTTGCATCCAAGTCGATGAACAGGTCGTAGACTTCATTAATGACTTCCTGAGGACGAGCATTGTCGCGGTCTACTTTGTTCACGACGACGATTGGAGTTACTTTTGCTTCCAACGCTTTTTTCAAAACAAAGCGTGTTTGGGGCATACAGCCCTCGAATGCGTCCACGATCAAAAGAACACCATCTACCATGCTCATGATCCGTTCAACCTCACCACCGAAGTCGGCGTGGCCAGGGGTATCCAAAATGTTGATCGTAAACTCTTTGTATTTGACGGACGTTGTTTTTGCCAGAATCGTAATTCCGCGCTCACGCTCCAGGTCATTGGAGTCCATCATTCTCTCCTCTACCTGCTGGTTACTGCGGAATGTGCCCGATTGAATCAAAAGTTTGTCAACCAATGTCGTTTTACCATGGTCAACGTGGGCAATAATTGCGATGTTGCGTATGTCAAGACGCTTCATGTGAACCTCCTCTGTTATGCATACCTTCCATATTAGCAGTTCGTGAAACTCGGCACAATGGGGAGTTTTTTACGGAAATCCCTTCCTGAGTAGAGGATGTTCTATTCGTCATACTAAGGAATGGAGGTGGGCTCCCCATGAATAAAAAAGGGTCATTCGCTATTGCATGCGTTCTCGCTCTGTCACTGACTGGTTGTGCAAGCTCTAGTGCTGGACCGAACAATGCTCCTCACACAAACATCGCTAATCAAAAGCCTGCTCAAACGAGGAGCAGCATCGCTCACGATCACAATGCCTACACGCAGGGAACGAATGCTTTTCATTACCGCAACGGCTACACCAATAACGGCTTTAACCAAAACATGGCCGAACAGCTCACGCGTGCCGCGGACGATGTCCCTGGGGTCGATCGAGCTACCGTCATCGTGAAAGGACAAGATGCCGTCATTGGCATTCGTGTTCGTCAAAACTTGGCTCCTGAACAAGGAAAAGTCATCGAACAACAAGTTCACTCGGCAGCAAGAGCCGTCTCTCCCAGTATGAACATTCGAGTGACTTCTGAACCTGCCATGTTTACGCGTATTCGGGGTATTAACGATGCGATCTATAATGAAGCACAAAATCGAACGAACAATGTGCATAATGTTCCGAGCAACGTTGCCAACAATGTGAGCAATACCGTGAATGACTTCGGTATATTGCTCAAAGACTTGGGCCGTACGGTAACAGCTCCATTTCAAAGATAGCCGACTTTTTCCAACACTCTCACGTAAAAGAGGTGCGGACTTCAATCCGCACCTCTTGAATACTTACATTTGTTACTTGCTTACCAATTCAGCCGCTTTCATTTCAGCCTCAACTACTTGCAGTTCACCAGTTCCGCGAACGAGTTTCTTCGCGTAGGTTTTCTCCGGCTTCAGCACGGATACCAAGTAATCGATAGCAACTTGCGGATCAACCGTCTCACCGCACGTGTAGCAATCCAGAGCCGCAAATCCGCGTTCAGGATACGTATGAATGGACAGGTGGCTTTCCGAGAGAAGAACCAGAACGGTAGCACCTTGAGGAGAAAACTGCTTAGCTTGCACGCTCAGTACCGTGGCACCGCATGCCTCAGCAGCTTCAATCATTTCTTTTTTCAAAAATTCTGCGTCGTTCAACAAGTCAAACTGAACTCCCCATGTGTCAACAGCAACGTGTCTTCCGAAAGTCGAGTATTCCATCTTTCGGTTCCCCCTTCCTAGCA
>JARDZO010000215.1 GCA_029240815.1 Brevibacillus sp. | reverse complement strand
TTGTCTACATTTATAGTCATCAGCGATGCCGTGCTTCTATCCTGTGCTACGGCGCGCATGGCGATTCCCCACTTTGTTTTGTTCACAAACAGAGTCAAAGCCACCATCATTACAATCGCAATTACAATTACAACCAAGCCTTTTGCCGGTATCGTGGCGATGCCACCCAAAGAGATCGGAGTAGTGAAAAGAGTAGGAGTGTTCAGATAAAACTCATTACGAGCTAGCGCTTCCGTAAAACGAACAAGGTCTTGCAGCAAAAACGATACACCAATTGCTGAAATCAGTGGAACCAATCGCGGAGCCCCTCGAAGTGGCCGATAGGCGACCCTCTCGATCAAGACCCCTAGAGCCCCTGTCAAAACCATCGCAATGACAAGAGTCATAAATAGAGCGACAAACGGATTCATTCCTTCCAGTGCACCCAGTGCGTCGGTAATCAGCAATACTTCTGTTCCGACAAAGGCACCCACCATGAAAATTTCACCATGAGCAAAGTTGATAAATTCCAAAATCCCGTAAACCATGGTGTAGCCTAGTGCCACGACAGCGTACATGAAGCCAAGTGTTAAACCGTCAACTAACACCTGAGGCAAAATGTTGAGCAACATGCTTTCCCATCCCTCATTTCTTCGTAAACTTGTAGAAATTTTCTGCATTCACTATTAGTAAATGACGAATGCCCATAAAAGTAGGGGCGCACATCGCGTGTCGCCCCTGATTTGGATGAGGCTGTAAGATAAGATCTACGATGTCAGGTGTATTACTGTGCCTTACCTACAAAATTGGATTTGTCCTTGTCATACTTATAAATGAATACGTCTGCATTTGTGTTGTCCCCTTTGTCATCAAAGGAAACTTTGGTAAATTGACCTTGGAAATCTTTGGTTTTGTGTACAGCATCGAGGACTTGCTCGCGAGTAGGCTTTTTGCCGCCATTCGCTTTGATAGCTTCCAATACTCCGTTCAAGATGACGTTCATCGAGTCAAATCCGTAAACGGAATACGTTTCAAGAGGCTTGTTCGTGGTTTTCTTGTACTCCTCTGCCCATTTCTTACCCTCTTCGGTTTGTGTCACGTCACCCGCAACAGACGTGAATACGACACCTTCAACGGCAGGTCCGGCAATTTTAATCATATCAGAAGAGTCCAATCCATCGCCACCCATAAAATATCCTTTGTAGCCTTTTTCACGTGCTTGTTTGATTAGGATACCACCTTCTGGGTACAAACCGCCAAAAAAGATGATATCTGGATTTTTTGCAGTGACTTGGTTAAGGACAGCACTATAGTCTTTTTCGCCTTGCGTGATGCCTTCATAGCCAAGCATTTGCACGCCATCTTTTTCGAATTGCATTTTGACTTGATCGCCCAGACCTTGGCCGTAAGCTGTCTTGTCGTGGATGATGAAAGCCGTTTTTACACCCAACGTGTTCTTTGCATACATCGCTGCTTTCGGTCCTTGCGCATCGTCGCGAGCGCAAATACGGTGTACGGTTTTCTTGCCTTCTTCCGTCAACTTGACCGCGGTATTCGCTGGCGATACCATGACCAGTTTGCCTTCTTCGTACTTCACGGACGAAGGGATAGCAACACCGGAGTTCAAGTGTCCGACAACGCCGTATACATCAGGATCGGAAATCAACATTTCCGCGTTTGATACCCCGATTTTCGGGTCTGCCTGGTCATCCTGAGGGAAGAGTTGGATGTCGAAGCCTAATGCCTTGAATTCTTCCTTGCGGTGGCTCAGCGCGTACTCAGCACCTGTCTTGATTGCATCGCCGAGAGAAGATTGATTCCCGGAAAGTGGGGTTTGCGTCGCAATCTTGATGACTCCACCGTTTGCAGGTGCAGCACTTCCGCCGCTGCTGCCAGAATTACTGCTCGGTTGAGTCTGAGCCGGCGACTGACTTCCACCGCTCGCGCTGTTTCCTCCTGATGAGCTGTTACCACCCGCGCAACCAGTTAATGCAACGCTTGCTACCAATACCGCAGATAGAATGCTGATGTGAGAGCGTTTTTTCATGCGGAATTGAATCCCCCTTTAATAATTCTTTATTTTTTGTTTTCCCAAAACCATTTCCCCCATTTACCTGGTTGCGACTTTGTAAGCACTTCTTCTAATAGGTATAAAGATAGAGATGGCCTTGGTTCTTCTTTATTGTAAAATAAATCGAAAAATTTACAAGAGAAAAAATATAATTTCAAGATACATGTTTAACGAATACATACTCAACAGTTTTGGAATTGAATTGAAATTAAAATGATATATCATAACTTTATCATGGTGAAGCATTAACGTTATGAATAAAAAAACTATACCGAGGCTTGTTCATGGAAGAGCGACCGCGTTTAAGAGGAAAGTTTTACCGAGGTAATGCCAGAAGCGGACGCTGAGGCACTTTGTTATGCTCTCCAGAAATCATAAGCTTCGCTAATGAATTCCTACGCGTAAAAAAAACTTCCACTCAATTGAGCGGAAGTGATGGGACGACGATATGACCCGTTTTTACATCGACGATTCCATCTGCCGTCAATCTTGCGTACGGCAGGTGTGTCGCGGTAAAAAACAGGATGGAGTACAGCGGATCGAGATGGATGTGTCCCTTTCCCCGAATCTTTTCTATCAATGCTTCTGCCATGCTGATGACTTCGTCCATGGGCGCAGCGGAGAACTTTCCTGCTAATGGCAGCGGACACTCACATGCGACGACTCCCTCGTCGAGAAGTACCACGCCACCGCCAATTTCCCGGACACGCTCCAGGGCAAGCACCATCGCCTCTGGATCACGCCCGATGACGACCCATTCACCCGAAGCGGTGTACGTGCTGGCCAAGCCTTGCAAATCACGTCCATAGCCGCGCAGCACCGCCAGACTTCTTCTCCGACCTTCAGGGTCTACACTCACGATCAATGCGAGCTCCGGATCGTCCTTGATCGACACATAGCCCGCTTCATCTACCGGGAGCTCTTCCATTTCCAACCGGGTAATAACCGCGTTTAACATGTGCAGTACAGGCGTTTTTCCTTCTATTGGCCGCAATCGGAACCAGCTTGCACTCGCCCGGTCCTCCAGCACATCGACTGTCGGGAACGAGCAGTCCTCCCATTTCGGCTCAACGGTAGGAACGAGCAGCTCGCCATTTTGTGAAGCACGTTGACCATTGGCAAATACTAAGACAGGCGTAGGATCATCTTTGGCGGTAAGCAGCAGCATGTCAGCGATTCGACCTGGCGCGATCCCACCAATCTCTGCATCAAGCCCGTAGTAAACGGCCGGATTTAACGTCGCCATCACGTACGCCTCTTCCGGTGGCATGCCGGCTTCGATAGCGACTCGGATCGTGCCGTCCATGAGTCCATTCCGATGCATGGGCGGCGTGCTGCCGTCGGAGGTCAGCATCATCCGCGGCGACCACGGAAGACCCAGCTCCAGCCATCCTTTGACCAGCTCGGGTAAATCCGGGCGGATAGAGGAATGCCGCAGGGTTGCGTACATTCCCAATTGGAGTCGTTGCAACAGATCCTGTGCCGTTATTCCTTCGTGGCAGGCCGTTATTCCTGCAGCCGCTGCCGCGTTCAACGTCTCAGCAGATGCGCCAGGGTGGTGACCTTCCATTCGTTTGCCCAAATCGCGCGTGTGCTTCAACCCAAAGAGAAGATTTTCATCTTCGGTTAACACGCCTGGCCAGTTGGTCAACTCCCCTCCCTGTATCACGAGCGGATGCTCCAGCATACGGGTCAGTCCCTCGCGTGTAAATTGCGGATGGTCTTTCCCCGTCTGTGGATCTAGCCGCCCCCAAAAGTATTGCTTCACGGGATGAGCATCGAGCGATTCCATAATCGCTTCGACTTGTTCAAACGGCAGGTTCATCAGCATCAGCGTATCGGAAACCAGCGCTGTCGTACCTCTCTGCAATGCGAAATCAGCTAGTGAATACGGATTGTACCATTGAAATGGGTGTGCATGCGGCTCGAAATATCCCGGAACCAGAAAGTGTCCGGTAGCATCGATTATTTCCGTATGCTCATCCACCATTGGTTCCTTTTCTCCTACATACGCTATTCGTTCACCCGCTGTAACGACATGGGCGCTCTGCCATGACTTTGTATAGACATTCAACACTTGCGCGCCCTTGATCCACATACTTGCTGACGCCAAGCGTCTGCTAACGCGGATCAAGTGAAGATACGCCTCCGAAGATAATGGTCGTACCCGCATTTCGTCCTCTCCTTCCAACTGAATGCTCATTCACTTGCATCCTTACTCCTTCGCCGCGGGAAAGCGTAGTCCTTCTCTCTCGCTAGTAACAATTTCCGCGGGTGCTTTCCACCCCAATGACGCAGACTAGCTCTAGAAGAAGGATTCGATAGGAGGCAGACACGATGCATAAAAACGTCGGAACGACTGACGCCCTCATCCGAATAACAGGGGGGTTGCTGGGACTTGCTTACGGAGTAGGAAAAATGAGTAGACGGCCGTACAACACACCATGGCTTTTGATGACTTTTTCCGCTATGAAGGTCGCTGAGGGTGTCACAAGAAATTGTCTGATGTACCAGGCGTTGGGGATCAACACCCGCTCCGAAAAAGGGATGCAGAACGTGCTGGATCAAGCAAAGAGCAAAAGCGTGCAAATGGTCATGAAACAGGTAGCTCGTACCATGAACGCCAGAAAAGATGAAAGCACGCAGACGAGCAGCAGCCCGCAACAGTACAGCGCTTCTCCTGAAAAACAAGAAAGCTCATCCAAATCAAGTGGACACAGACTGTCTGCTGAAGATGAACAATTGGAAAAGGCTGCACGAGAGTTCGTCTCTTTCCGCTCCGAGGACAAGGAATCGAAAAGCACGAAGAGTCAATCTGAGAGCTACAGTCAGGAAGAACATCGGTATCCAACCTATTCTTAGGAGGCTATACCTATGATAAGCGGTATGAAAAACGGCACTCCGCTTTACGAATGGCTATCCCACAACCTGTTTGTTATTGCCGCTGTGATAGGCGTGATTGCCGTGATGGGTTATTTTGCTTACAACATCTCGCGAAAAAAAGGAAGATACCGCCAGTAATCGTGGCGGTACTTTTTTCTTTTCAAAATTACTTGCTTGGCATATAATTGTCTAAGCAACTATTTTTCGTGAAAGAAGGATGCACGTTGACTGACCACTGGCAGGATGAATCGATTGGCTTTCTGATGGGAAAGACGTACCGAAAAATCGTTATGCATGTCACCACGCATTTGCGGGAATTCGATCTGACCCCGGAGCAATTCTCTGTCTTGTTTTGCTTGAGCAAACAAGAAGGCATCAATCAAAAGGAGCTCGCGCTTCGTACCGCCAAAGACCAGCCCACGATCACTCGGATTCTTGACGTACTGGCCAAAAAAGGATTTGTCGAGAAAAAGACTAGCGATACAGATCGGCGTGCCTTTCTGCTCATGCTCTCCTCAAAAGGACGGGAATGGATTGAACTGGCGACTCCCGCAGAAGCTAAAGCCATTGCGGAAGTAGTCGATGGAATGAGTCAAGATGAGCTCCAAGTATTGAGACAGACCCTATTGCAAATCGCCGACAACGTAAACAGACATACAAAAGAATAGGAGTGTCAACATTGGGAGAACAGAGAGAGAAACTGTGGTCGAAGGATTTCGTCCTCATTACTGTGAGCAATTTGTTATTATTTCTGATCGTACAAATGCAATTACCTACTTTTCCTACTTATGCGAAAGAAAATTACTTAGCTAATGACTTCGTGGCAGGCTTGACTGCCAGCTTTTTTGCTCTGGGAGCAGTCGTTGCTCGGATTTTCACCGGTGAGCTCCTGAAAACAAAAAATAGCAAAGCCATTCTGATCATCGGACTTTGTATTGTCGGGATTACGACGGCTGGTTACTACTGGACCAACTCCATTGTGCTTTTGCTGTTGATGCGTGCCCTGTTCGGTGCTGGATTCGGGATCAGCAGCACGACACTGCCGACCATTGTTACGAATGCCATCCCCTCAAAACGGATTGGAGAGGGAATGGGTTATTATGGGCTATCGAATAGTCTTGCTCAAGCCCTCGGTCCAATGATCGGCCTTACCGTCTTGGCAACATTCGGATTTGGATCGATGCTGTCTTTTGGGGTGGTCTGCATCCTTCTGATCTTTCCGCTCACATCCATCATTCGCGCTTACAAGCAGCCGACCCCAGATGCACATGCACATGAGACAGGGCTGAAACGTTTTTATGACAAGAAAATCTTGCTTCCAGCCTTTTTGAATTTCTGCATGTCCATCACCTATGGAGGACTGGTGAGCTTCCTCGCTCTATATGGTAAAGAAGCAAATATGGATAATATCAGTTTGTTTTTTCTGTGCAACGCCATAGCAATCGTCCTGGTACGTCCGATCGCAGGAAAGCTTTTCGATAAAAAAGGACCCATCGCGGTCCTTCCACCAGGAGCGATTTTTATCGGCCTCGGATTGCTCGGCCTGTCTATCGTGAACAATAACACCGTGCTCTTCGTCTCCGCGATCCTTTATGGTCTAGGTTATGGATGCATCCAGCCTTCTATTCAAGCCTGGATGGTCAAAGAAGTGAATCCCGAGCAACGAGGAATGGCGAATGGATTCTTTTTGAATTCCATCGATTTCGGAATCGCTGTCGGCTCCATCTTGCTTGGCGTGATCGCTGCGCATTCGAGCTACGCCATGATGTATCGCTTGTCTGCCTTGCTGATGATCTTGTTTTTGGTCGTGTATTTTGCTGCCCAGGTCTCTGCGGTCAAGCGTCGTAAAAAAGTCGTCGCATCTGTAAATGTGACGCAAAAAATCGAGGCGTAGAAAACGTGAAAACGTCAGCAGCCCAGGCATAAGATTGCCTGGGCTGCTTCTATTATCACAGACTATTTCTGATGGCGCATCGCTTTAGCTGCAATGTCTGTCCGGTACTGTGCGCCTTCGAATGAGATCGCTTGTACCGTTTCATACGCTGCCTCACGTGCTTTGGCCAGATCCGTTCCTGTTGCTGTCACTCCGAGCACACGTCCACCGCTCGTCACGATGCCTTCTTCTGTTGCTTTGGTTCCGGCATGAAAGACCGTAACTTCAGCACCCGCTTGCTCCAGTCCTTGAATCAATTGACCTTTTGGATAGTCCCCTGGATAGCCAGGCGCCGCCATTACCACACAAACGGCACTTCCTTTTTTCCACTTCACGTCTACTGCATCCAATTCGCCCTTGATCGTCGCCACAATGATATCGAGCAAGTCGGTCTCGAGCAGAGGAAGGATGACTTGCGTCTCTGGATCACCGAAACGGGCGTTGAACTCCACTACTTTCGGTCCTTCCTCGGTGATCATCAAACCAGTATATAGAATGCCTTTAAACGGAATACCGTCCTTTGCCATCCCCTCAGCCATCGGTTTGACGATGGTTTCCACGATCTGTTCCACGAGTTCATCGGACATTTGCGGAACGGGCGCATACGTCCCCATACCGCCTGTGTTCGGTCCGCGATCATCGTTGAAAATCCGCTTGTGGTCCTGAGAAGTAATCATTGGCTTGACGGTAGCGCCATCTACGAATGACAGCAGAGATAACTCTTCCCCACGCATACACTCTTCGATAACCACGCGTGTTCCCGCTTCCCCAAAGATGTTTTCCTCCATGATTTGACGCAGGGCCTCTTCTGCCTCTTCGAGCGTTTCGGCAACGACTACACCTTTGCCTGCCGCCAAGCCATCCGCTTTGACAACAATCGGAGCTCCCTGTTCACGCACGTACGCTACCGCAGATTCGTAATCGATGAACGACTCATAGGCGGAGGTCGGAATGTTATAACGAACCATCAGGCTCTTCGCAAAGCATTTGCTTCCCTCAATCATCGCCGCCCTGCCATTTGGTCCAAAGATCGGCAAGTTGCGTTCCTCGAAAAAGTCCACGATGCCTTCCAGGAGTGGATCTTCCGGGCCGACAACAGTCAGATCGATCCCTTCATCTTTTACAAATTGAGCCAGCGCCGCAAAATCGTTCACGCCGATGGGTACGTTTTGTGCGATCAGAGCTGTGCCACCGTTTCCCGGAGCGCAGTATACTTTTTTCACTTTCTGGCTTTGTAACAATTTCCAAGCAATGGTGTGCTCGCGTCCGCCACCGCCGATTACCAAAATATTCATCGTATTTCCTCCTGTGCTAGAGGTCATGCGCTCTCTATTAGTGTTTGAAATGACGAGTACCAGTGAAAATCATTGTGATCCCAAAGCGATTGCATGCGTCAATCGACTCTTGGTCACGTACCGAGCCCCCTGGCTGAATGATTGCGGTGATGCCAGCTTCTGCAGCCGCTTCTACGGTATCGGACATTGGGAAGAATGCGTCAGATGCCAATACTGAACCTTTGGCCAGATCCTTTGCTTGCTCGATCGCGATTTTGGCAGAGCCTACGCGGTTCATTTGACCTGCGCCCACGCCGACTGTCATGTTGTCTCTTGCCAGCAAAATGGCGTTGGACTTCACATGCTTGACTACTTTCCAGGCGAATATCAGCTGTTCCATTTCCTCTTCAGTCGGCTGACGATCCGTTACTACGCGGACTTCTGCTTCTTCCAGCTGTTTCAAATCGTAGTCCTGTACCAAGGCACCACCCGCTACCGGTGCTACGCGGAAGTGGTTCGCCTTTACTGAAGCCTCATTCAAGGTAGGGATGCGCAGGAGACGGAGATTCTTTTTCTCAGTCAATACAGCCAACGCTTCTTCTGTAAAGTCTGGCGCCAGGATGATTTCCAGGAAGATTTCCTTCATCGCCAAGGCAGTGTCACGATCGATGGTGCGATTCGCCGCAACGATACCGCCAAAGATGGACACTGCGTCTGCTTCATATGCCTTTTGGTACGCTTCACGAATTGTAGTGCCAATTCCTACACCACAAGGATTGGAGTGCTTAATCGCAACCACAGCCGGCTCCGAAAATTCACGGACAATGGCGAGTGCTGCATCAGCATCATTAATATTATTGTAGGAGAGCTCTTTGCCATGCAATTGCTCAGCGTACGCGATACTAGCAGTCCCTGCCAACGGCTCACGGTAAAAGGCAGCACGCTGGTGCGGATTCTCCCCGTAACGCAGATCTTGTGCCTTTTCATATGTCACTGTGAAGCTCTCCGGCAAGAATTCGCCTACCTGCTCGCTCAAATAGCGGGAAATCAGGGCATCGTAGGCAGCCGTGTGGCGGAATACTTTAGCAGCCAGACGACGACGCGTCTCCAAGGTCGTATCTTTGCTCGTCTCAATTTCGGTTGCGACTGTTTCATAATCAGCTGCATCGACCACGACACTGACAAATGCGTGATTTTTTGCTGCGGATCGGAGCATGGTAGGACCGCCGATATCAATATTTTCGATTGCCTCTTCAAAAGTCACATCTGGTTTGGCAATGGTTTCTTTAAAAGGATACAAATTTACGACTACCAGGTCAATCGTTTCAATCTGGAGCTCTTCCAGCTGTTTTTGATGTGCTTCGTTGTCGCGCACAGCCAAGAGACCGCTGTGGATATTCGGATGCAGCGTTTTGACTCGTCCGTCCAGAATTTCTGGAAATCCGGTTACTTCGGAAATGCCAATGACAGGAACCCCTGCTTCCTTCAAGAGAGAAGCCGTGCCTCCGGTTGAAATGATCTCCACCCCGGCAGCTGCCAAACGACGAGCAAACGGAATCAATCCTGTCTTGTCAGAAACGCTGATCAACGCTTTTTTCACACTCACGGATAGAACCTCCTGGACTTTTACTTTAGTTTTAAACCTCAATGAGGCTGTTC
>JARDZO010000021.1 GCA_029240815.1 Brevibacillus sp. | reverse complement strand
ACAGCACTGATCGCCTCACTCACAGCTAAAGGGGATGTACCTGTCGCCAAGAAACCTTTGGCAGCAGTATCTTTTTCCGATATACTGGAAATGTTTGAGACAAGTTTGTTCAGAGCAGCTGAAAATTGCTCACGTGTTACTGTACCGGAAAGCTGAATTCCGTATTGTTGCTTTACAAAGCTACTCCACTCAGCCAAGCCGACTGTTGACGGTTTTGCTAGAGTCAAAGTAGCAGCAGGCACCGTGTCAGCTTGTCCTGCAGCAGCTGCAGCTTGCGGTAAAACAAGGGCTGCCAACAGAGCGGCCGACGCAGATAATTGCAACAGTTTTTTAGACTGGATCATTCTAGTTCCTCCTCTTTCTGTGTAGAACAAACATATACCGATTAATCCTATAAAAATACTTGGGTAAGTTTCCTTTCAACTTACCATTAGCCTCTCTAGTATGTCAAGAACATTTGCCCAAAGCTATTTCACTATCAAAAAAAGCAGTTCGCTGGCAAACCAGTTCGAACTGCTTTTTTTGATGATTGAACTACGGCTTTCACCGGAGATCTATTCTTTCTCAGTCAACTCCGACCATTTATTCGTCTTCGCCGGAGGGGTGTAGTCACGCATTTTATCGAGGAGCACAGATGGATCGCTCTCACACAGGATAAACTCTCCTTGAGTAACCGGTATAAAACCTGCAGCTTTGGCGTGGTTCACCATCTCTACCAGAGGTGTGTAGTAGCCATCTACGTTCAACAGTCCGATCGGCTTGGAGTGAATACCGATTTGTCCCCAGCTGACCACTTCAAATATTTCTTCAAATGTACCGTATCCACCTGGCAGGGCTATGAAGCCATCTGACAAATCATTCATTTTCGCTTTTCTCTCGTGCATGGTCTTCACTTCATGCAGCTCGGTCAGACCGGTATGAACGATTTCTCCTCGGAACAGCCCTGTCGGCATGACTCCGATCGCTTTTCCGCCACCCGTCAGAACAGCATTGGCGACTCTTCCCATCAGCCCCATATTGGAACCTCCGTACACCAAATCAAGATCTCGTGCGACCAGCTCCCTGCCTAGTTCCACAGCAACTTGTTCGAAAGCAGGATTGACTCCTGGATTGGAGCCTGCGAATACACAGATACTTTTCATGATATCCTCCCGAGATCTCTTGACGTTGAATGCGCTTTGTACCACTAGTTAGTTTATCGCATCATTTTTTAACAATCCAGAAAAGAGTGAGAAAAAACAGCAAAAAAAAACGGGTCAATCACAGACGAGGTTTTTCAAGCTCGCCTGCGTTACCCGTTTGTCTATTGTTCACCTTCGCATTAGCTCAACGTCTCAAACGCTTCTTTCATCACATGAGCAATGAAGTCGATATCATCACTCGTCGTGCTGAAAGGTGGAGACAAGGTAAGTACGTTATTAAAGCCAGGGATCGTATCACCATTGCGGCCAATAATCAGTCCGCGCTTCTTGCACTCCCCAATCACTTGGGTCAATTTGGCCGGAGCGGCTGCTTCTTTCGTTTTACGATCTTCTACCATTTCGATACCCATGAGGAATCCAAAGCTACGGATGTCACCCACGTACGGATGATCTGCCAGGAACGCAAGCTTATCACGCAGCTGCGCGCCGAGTTCCTTTGCCCGCTCTACAAGATGCTCTTCTTCCATCAATTCGAGGTTTTTCAGGGCAAGCGCACAGGCTGCCGGATTGCCGCCAAACGTATTGACGTGACGGAAATGCAGATTGGTCCCTTGCTCGTTGAACTTATCAGCTATATCAGCCCGTACGGCGGTCGCAGACAGTGGCAAATAGGCGCTTGTAATTCCTTTTGCCATCGTTACGATATCAGGCTTTACACCGAAATTTTGATGCCCGAAGCGTTCTCCTGAGCGACCAAAGCCGCAAATTACTTCGTCGACAATCATCAGCACGCCATACTTGTCGCAAATCTCACGAACTTTTGGCATGTATTCTGGAGCAGGTACGATAACGCCACCGCCTGTAATAGTCGGTTCCATAATGACTGCAGCAACAGTCTTCTCGCCTTCCCAGTTGATGACTTGATCGAAAAACTGCGCGCATTCCATATTGCATTTTCCATAAGACTTACCAACTGGACAGCGGTAGCAATACGGTGGCGGTACATGGAGAAAGCCAGGGGCCAACGGTTCATATTTTTCCTTGCGAATCGACTGACCTGTGGCAGCCAACGCGCCCATCGTATTTCCATGATAAGCACGATGACGGGAAATAAACTTGTAGCGGCCTGGCTCGCCATTTTGATGATGGAATTGACGAGCGATCTTGAATGCGACTTCATTCGCTTCCGAACCGCTGTTTGAGAAAAATACCCGGTATTCTTCACCCAGCCACTCGCTTACCTTTTCCGCCAAACGAATCGCTGGTACATGGCTCTGAGTCAGCGGGAAATATGCCAGCTGCTTTAATTGCTCGTAGGCGGCATCTGCCAGCTCCTGCCGACCATAACCGATATTTACGCACCACAGACCGGACATCCCGTCCAGATAACGGTTGCCATCGATGTCTGTAATCCAAGATCCGCTTGCTTCCGTCACGATCATGGGATTCGGATTGTACGGCGACATGTGATGCCACATGTGCGAGCGGTCTGCATCCAGGAGACTTTCCTTATCAAAAGATTGCGTCAGCTGATCTTCCATCGTGGGCTCCCCCTTTTATTTTACAAAGACTTTTTGCGATCCGATGCTGGTATCTCCATCTTCGAACCAACGCGAGGTTACGGTCTTTTTCTTGGTGTAGAACAGCACGCCGTCCTTCCCATTTGCATGCAAGTCACCGTAAAAAGACTCCTTCCAGCCTGAGAAAGCAAAGAAGCCCATTGGAGCAGGAACACCCACGTTTACTCCAACCATCCCTGCTTCTACTCGCTGTACAAACTCTCTGCCCCATTTTCCGTTGTTTGTGTAAATAGTAGCCCCATTCCCAAAGCGGGAGCGGCTGATCGTCTCCAGACCTTCTTCAAAATTGTTCACGCGCATGACACTCAGTACCGGCGCAAAGATTTCATCGCGTACAATGACCATTTCCGCGTTCGCCTTGTCAAAAATAGTTGGACCTAGGAAGTAGCCATCTGGAAGTTCCTTTGCATCTTCCCGTCCATCGCGTACCAGTGCGGCACCTGCTTCAACACCTTTTTCGATGTAAGAATGGACTTTGGACAGATGCGAGTCGCGAATGACTGGGCCTAAGTCGACACCCTCTTCCAAACCGTTCCCCAAGCTCAGTGCATTGGATTCCTCTATCAAGTACTGAACGAGCTGATCGGCAATTTCCTCGACTGCCACTACTGCGCTCGCAGCCATGCACCGTTCGCCCGCACATCCAAAGGCGGAGCTGACGATGGTTTTGGCCGCACGTCTGATATCGGAATCCGGCATGACGAGATGATGGTTTTTCGCTCCCGCCAATGCCTGAACCCGTTTGCCGTTCGTTGCCGCTGTCTTGTAAATGTATTCGGCCACAGGCTGCGACCCGACAAAAGAGATCGCTTTCACATCAGGATGCTCCAGCAAGCCGTTCACGACATCATGCGCGCCATTTACGACGTTGAATACCCCATCTGGCAGGCCCGCTTCCTTTAAGAGCTCCGCTATGCGAATACAAGAAACAGGTGTGCGCTCAGACGGCTTCAGGACGAAGGTATTCCCCGCTGTGATCGCAATCGGATACATCCACATCGGGACCATGATCGGGAAATTGAAAGGTGTAATCCCTGCGACGACCCCCAGAGGAAAACGTATGACTTGACCATCGATGTTTGCAGCAATGTTCGGCAAGGTCTCGCCCATCATCAATGTAGGCATCCCGCAAGCGAACTCCACCATTTCAATCCCGCGCAAGATCTCGGCTTGTGCTTCGGGGAGATTCTTACCATTCTCCTTCGTAATCATCTCTGCCAGCTCATTCTGGTGCTGAATTAAAAGACTGTGGAAACGAAACATGACTCGCGCCCGGTCAACTACAGGAGTCGCGCTCCAGCCGATAAAAGCTTCTTTTGCTGCTTGGACAGCCTTGTCCACATCTTCCTTGGTAGACAGTGGCACTCTGGACAGCAGCTCCCCGGTAGCTGGATTGGGAATATCCTCGTACCGATTTGTCGTTGACTCCACCCATTGTCCACCAATGTAGTTTTTTAACGGATTGCCGACAGTTGTTGTGCTCATTCCTTCAACTCCCTCACGATCATTGTTTGACAATTCCATTTTATCCAAAAACATTGCCTGTCATCACTAGACAAAGCGTCAACGTTTCAGTACCATGGATCATACATAGTGTCGATTGCACAGTACATTTCGTATTTTGGGGAACTGAGCAGGGGAGGGTCCTACCTTGAGTAATGATTGGCGTTTAACCGTAGCAGAATCTATCAAACGTCCCTTGTTCAAACACGCGGAAGTCGTAGCTGGCAGCAGGGGACTCTCCCGACCGATTCGCTGGGTGCATGTCTTGGAAACTACCGATTCTTGCCAATATTTAAACGGCGGAGAGCTGATCCTCTCGACAGGGCTCGGCTTCGGTGGAGAGAGGGAAAAACGGCTGGCGTACTTGTCCGAGCTGATTCGTCGAAAAGCTGTAGGACTATGTATGGAGCTGGGTGACTACATCCCGCACATCCCTCTAGATATGCAAGAGTTAGCCAATCATCATGATTTCCCCCTGATCGTCTTTCATCAGCCCGTTCGCTTTGTCGACATTACACAGGACTTGCACGAGCATTTGATCAACCGGCAGATGCAGGCGCTGCGGGATCTGGAGGCTTATTCACGAAGTCTCCAGCAATTGAGCTTGCAAAGCCAGGGGATACCGAGAGTCTTGCAGCACTTTCAGACCGCTGTACAGACGCAGGTTTTTTTGTACACGCCTGAGGGGACCACACAGTATGTGCCGCCACTCCCCCAGAGTGTGCAAACTGAATTAACCGAGTTGATGCGCAACCATTTTTCACAAATCGAAGGAACTGCTACCACCGGAAGTTCCTACAAGTTAACTGACACGAAGCAGATCGTCTACCAACCCGTCATGGCGATGGGACACCTGCTCGCCTACCTTGGTTTGGTACTCTACGAGCGTCATTCTGATGAGTACCTGCTCCTCACCCTCGACAGCACGGTCAGTACATTGGCACAAATCATGATGCGGAAAATGTTTGTGGAAGAGCAGGCACTCGCAACGGAAAATCGGCTGTTTGATGATTTAATCGCAAACCGTCCCATCCCTGAAGAACTGATGCGCTCACATATGGGCCTATCTGGAACAGAAAAGCCCCCCGCTTACCATACCATGCTCATGTCCTTTCAACGAAAAACCAGTGAACATGTCGAGTCCCTCCCTCCTCATGACTTGACAGCTGTTTTTCGCTCGGTCCTATCGCGACTGGGTCTGCGTTCATTCATTCGTTGTACAGGAAATCGATTTACCTTTCTTCTGGTGGAACGTCAGCCAGTGAAAGACCCACGTCGTTTGTTGGAAAAGGCACTGCGGGAGCTCGAGCGCATCACCCGGCAAATGATGGGAATGGATACACGGATTTGGTTCGGCATTAGCAGGATCGGCAAACGGTTGGCAGATGCCGGCAAACATTTGGCAGAGGCTGAACAGGCGCTTGCTTTTCAGCACGAGGCGCAAAGTCCCTTTTTTGCCGATCTTGGTCTATTTCGATTGCTCTTTCATATCCCGCACGAACCTGTTCTGCAAAACTTCATTCATGATTACCTCGGCCCGCTCCTCACTCATGATCAGGAGCACGGGTCGCAACTGGTGTACACACTGCGAGTCTATCTCGATACCAATCTGTCCAAGCAAGAAGCTGCTGAGAAGCTGTTTGTTCATCGACAGACGCTCTACCACCGACTGGAGAAAATCGCAGAATGCCTCGGAGAAGATTACATGCAGCCCCATCGTCGTTTGTGCCTGGAAATCGCACTGCGCGCCCTCGACTGGCTCCAAAAAGACAGCCCTTCAGCCAAATAAAATCCGGTCTGCGAACGAGCGCATGACCGGACAGATGGTACGGTGGCAGCTCCACCGTATTTCTTTACTTGATGTTCCTTCTTGGATAGCTAAGCTTCAGTTGATAGTTGGCTTTGGCCCCCTCTTTCAGTTCTACCCTCACTTTATACAGACCTGTCTTGCTCAGTGAAACTTCCAGTTTTTCTGGATGATCCGAACTCACAGCTGATGCGATCTCATTCTTTCGTTTGTCGTATACGTACACATCCACGTCAGCATCTTCATTCCACTCAACTGAGAGCTTTAACTCTCCTTCTTTCACTGCACGAATGGTATAGTCACGATACGGTTTTTCCTTGGATACGCTCCCTTTATACGTAACCGCGTCGCTAGAAGGTGGTTTTGGTTCTGGCTCCTCTGCACGGGTCCATTCACCAGTCGTTGCGATTGCATACGGCTGAGGACCTTTTGGAATATTGTAGCCTTGCACCGTAACCTTATAGATCCCCTTCTCCGGTTCCTTGATCCAGATCTGCTCCACGTTGTTCAGATTGTCTACCTCGTCATCATAGGGGGCCTCGAAGAAGTCATTTCCATTCAGCTTTTTCCCTTTCGGTGTCGCAACCGTCAAATTCAAGTCGTTTACCAACGCGCGTTTGGCTGCCAAAGAAGCCGGAAAATCGGTCCATGCCAGCGTAATGGCTAACGGTTTCGAATCATCCGAAACCTTTACAGAATATGTTACCTTCTCCCTTGTTTTGATGCCTTTCTTTTCGTCCTTGTAGTTCGTTTCAATGGCATGTGCGAGGTTTGCACGCCCGTAACCTTGCAGGCGCATGTCTTCATCCAACTCATCCGCACTACTGAGCAGAACCGCCTTTAGCAAAGCTGCACTTGGCTCTTTTTCACCCTGCTCATTCAAAAATTGTCGGACCTGCGCGACGCCACCTGCCATGATTGCCGTTGCCATGCTCGTCCCCGTCATATACGAGTAATGATCATCCAGACGCTGATCGAAATTTTTCCCCGGTGCCAGTGCTGATCGAGTCGAAACGATCGACGTTCCAGGTGCTACGAGATCTGGTTTGATTCGGCCATCTGCTGTCAGGCCACGACTGCTATATTTCCATACGTCATCAATATCGTCGGACTGGGTACCAAAACGTGGACGATCGTTTTCCGTAGCGCCTACTGCTATGACATTTTTCGCGGTAGCGGGACTCCCAATCGATTGATAACCTTGATTTCCCACGTTGCCTGCCGCCACCAACGCTGTCATATCTGGGTGCTCCCACAAAAACTGGTCAAACAGAAAGGATGTGAGGCTGTATTCCCCTTTGTCGTTATCCCCCCATGAATCAGAGTGGATACGGGCTCCATCATCATAAGCTTCAGCCAAAATGGTTTTTATCTCTTCATCTTTGAGCCCTTCATCCTCGTCTTCAATGGCATGGAGGATGAGTTTGGCATCAGGAGCCATGCCCTTGTATTTTCCGTCAGAAGCTGCACCCGTTCCGAGGATAGACCCAGCTACATGTGTCCCGTGTCCATGCAGATCACTCGGGTCGCCAGGTCGACCTACCGCATACAGCCGCTCAATCTGTCCCTGAAAATCAGGGTGCATCGTTGCTTCTTTTCCTGTATCTAGGCCCGTGTCTGCTACTCCTACGATCTGTCCTTCCCCTGTAAAGCCTGTTGAGGAAAGCTCGTCCGAGTGAGTGATCGTAGCAGCCACGTCATTACGCAGCCTGCTTTCTGGAACCGGTACAACCGCGATCACATCCTCCGACTGAATCACTTCCTCCAGGTCTTGTCCACTCATCGTGGCAACCGAAATATGCTTGGCGTCATCTAGTGTTTGTAAGTCTCGCACACTTCCTTGCATCGACATGCTGTTTACCGTGCGCTGCATATTCACTTGGCGATCAAAGCCTACGACCGCTACCTCGACAGCCGTTTGATTGCCTAATGCAGATCGCAGGGTTGGTGCTACCTTGGAGACCGGCGTGAATGGGGTGACTTTATCTATGAAAGAAAGTCTCTCCAGCTTCTTTCTATCTTGGGTTCGACCTAATTTTGCTAGGAATGCGTAATCCGGTATGTAATCACCTAGAGTGACTCCCAGGTCTTCTATCTCTTCCTTCCAGTCCTCTTGCACTGGTCCGCTGAGCTGGATGATGACCAGTTCAGACTTCATCGCTTTGGTTGAAGCTGTGTCTATCGCCAGATCTTCTTTTGCCTCGATTTGAATATGTCCTTTTCGCTCTCCAGATTGTTTGGCATCTGCTGGCAACGTGGCGACCAACAGTGACAAAACAACCGCTGTCGATAGTGCCGCGTTCAAACGTCTTTGCAACACAAAAACACCCTTCCCCAATTGGCGTAATGTTTCCATTATACGGGAAAGAGTGTATTTGAAAAAGGGAGGGAGGGAGGGAAACAGGGACAAAAACTAGTTCTCTGTACCCTCTCCACCCTGAATCCAGTCGAGTAATGGAGCAAAATCTTCCCACTCGAGCGTAGTCAACAACGTCTGACTCCAGTCTTGCTTGGGTATCGTCATCAAACGAACGGCCTGGTTTTGTATCGCTTCCTGCAACAAATTTCGGCTGAATCGCCCGTTCCCCTCCAAAGGTTGGGACATTGTCGCTGCTTGCAGCTTTTCTTTGATAGTGCGGGTAACGCTCGAGGCAATCTGGTACCCTGCTTCGCTCGCTGCCTGTTCCAGGATCAGGACGAGCTCATCCACTGTATAATCAGCGAAGTGGACGTACTTCTTAAAGCGCGACAACAAGCCTGGGTTGCTAGCCAACAATTGATTCATTTCAAAAGGATACCCCGCTAGCACCACAACCAGGTTTTCTTCATGTCTGGTCATCTCTTCCACCAGAGTGTGGACCGCTTCCTGTCCAAAATCTCTCTCTCCATTGCCTAGCAAGGAATAGGCTTCATCGATGAAAAGCACACCACCCAGCGCCTCCCGGACTTTCCTGCGTGTGTGAGTAGCCGTTTGTCCGACATAACCCGCTACCAGGTCCGCACGGCTTACCTGTACCAAATGCCCTCTTTTCAAGTAGCCAATCTCTTTTAGGATTTGAGCATATAATGCTGCCACGGTCGTCTTTCCCGTTCCCGGATTGCCTGTAAATACCGCGTGCAATTCGACCGGACTCATCGGCATACCGAGAGCTCCTCGTTCTTGCTGTACGGCTACAAAGGCAGCAATCTTTTGCAGCTCCGCCTTGACCTGTGAGAGCCCGACCAAACGTTCCAGCCGCTCCGTTGCTGACTTTTCAGCCGTTGCGATTTCTTCCTCTACGACATCCTCTGGAAGCAGTATCGTGTAATCCTCCCAGTGCAGCTCTTTTCCAGCAGTCGCACGACCTTTGGCGAAGATCGCATCCAATACAATGTTGGTGACTGTCCGCGCATTCCCGAAGGTATCATCGACTTGCGCTTTTTCGATGCGTTGGCGCAGGGCATGCTTTGCCGGAGCTGTCAGGGAGAAATCATTGCGATGAGCCACATGATCGGCGATGAGCAAAAGTTCTTCCGCCGTGTAATTGGGTAACAGAAAGTGTCCAGTCTCAGGAAAGCGACTGTACAAACCGGGATTTGCGAGCAGGAAATGACGCATTTCTTCGGGGTATCCTGCCAAAATCACCACGAAACGATCGGCGTACTCTCCACTCGTCATAGCCGCTACCAGCGTATCAATCGCTACTTGTCCGTAGTCACTCCCAGAACTCTCAGGACGCTTCAGGCTATATGCCTCATCGATGAACAGAACCCCGCCGTCCGCCTGCTTGACTGCCTCCATGACACGTTGCTCCGTTTGACCGACATACGCGCCAATCAAGTGTGAGCGATCCACCTCGATCATTTGGCCGCGTTCAAGCAGACCTAGCTCATGATACAGCCGAGCGATCAGACGTGCCAAAGTGGTTTTCCCCGTTCCGGGATTCCCCATGAGAACCAAATGAAGGGGCAATTGATCTTGCATATGCCATCCTTTTTCTTCACGCAAACGGCGATATTGCAGAAATTGAGCCAGCTGCCGGACACGATGCTTGATTTCTTCCAGACCAATCAGTCCTTCGAGCTGTTCTAAAGCGGTAAGCTCCCGCATTTCCACATCTTCTTCGGCACCCGATTCACTCAACGGTAACAAAAGCGCTTTTTCATCATGCTGCTGCGCCAGCTTCCGAATGGTGTCCTGCAACTGTGAGAGCATCTCCGTTGAAAAGAAAACGCCTGAAAGCGAATTCGCGTAGGCTTGGACTCTTTCTGTCAATTCGTCTAGCAAGCTCTCACGCTGTGCATAAAGCTGCTCCACCGCCAGAGCCGTAGACTCCAGCTGGGGATCCTGCAATTTCGTTGCTATCTGGAGGGCCTTTGCCGCGATCGCCCTCCATTTTCCCATTTCAGTCGTCTCTGACTCTGAGAGTGCCGTCAGTACTTCTACCGTACGCCTGCGCGTTACGACATTATCTGTTTCTCTGATGACTGGAAACGCATTGGCGAGGACATGCTCGCGCAGATAGGAAAAATAAAGCTGCAGATGATAATCAGCTGCTGGCATATAAGTCGGGTCCAGCTGTTCAGCCCGATCCAGCCATTCGTCAGCCAGTGTATATCCGTTTTTTTTGGTCATTCGTAGCGCTGCCATCCGCGTGAGGACAAGAGCTTCCGCACGATCTAGAGCAGATGAGTCCTGATTCGTACTCCTCAGCTGCTCGATTTCCCGCAACAAGGAAATAAACTCGCCTTCTGTTACCTCTAGTATCGCAGGTGGGTTCGTACGCCACCGTTCAATCACCTGTAATGGATCCCGTTCTTGCTGCTGATTCATGTTTGTTTTTCTCCTCCCGATCCTGTCTGTCACTCATTTGTAGCATATTTAGGGGAGCATGAAAAGAATGGACTCTCTCTTTACGCAATCACGATTCCTGCGATCCCAAACTCAAGCCGCGTCCCGCCAAAACCGAGCAACGCCGCTCCACCGACTGGACCAGCCGCCATTCCCACATAGCGAATGAAGTTATACACCCAATCGCGGTACCCCGTTCTTTTCAAATACTTCCGAAAGCAACGTCGTATGGACAGGCATGCCGATTCCTAATGTAAGTCCGAAAAGAGCACTGGCAACAATCATCAAGGGAAGAGAAATATCCGTCGTCACCATAAATAAGAAGGTGGCAAGTGCATGTGCGCCTGCTGTTAACACCAATGCTCGGCGTGTGCCTACGCGTTTTTGCAGTCGTCCTGAAAGTTTACTGCTAATGACAAATACACCTGAGATCAGTACATACATGAGACCGATTTGTCCGGCTGTTAATTGGTAGACCTTCGTCAGATGCACGGGAATAAACAGAAGAAAAGCGTGATAGGCAAACATTTGCGTGAAACCAATCATAATGACAGATGCTCCAATTGGCTGCGTGAGCACATCTCGGAAAGATTGGAAGCCAAATTTCTTGGTATCAATCTGTTCACTTTTGGTCTCGGGAAGCAAGACTGCATTGGCTGTCAGGACACACATTGTGTCCAAGGAAACAATCGGTTTATAAAAAAGGGATGAAGAAGATTGCAAAAATTACTGCCCTGACCAGTTCTTATCCATTTCCAATGTCGCATCACGCATGACGTTCTGCAAAAACTCTAGCTCTGCATCGCTATAGCGTCCCAAAAATTCAAGCATGTGGCGCTCCAATTTTGAATGAAAGAGCTCATGAAAGCGAAACACAGACTCCCCTGCACGAGTCAGACGGAAAAATACTTCTTTCTGGTTATCCTCTAGCTGATAACGCTCAATCAAATCCTTTTTCATCAGCTTGCTCGCAATTTTAGAGATCGCACTTTTCGTCACACCGATCTGCAGGGCAATGGTGGTAACATTTACCTTTTCCTGAGAGCCGATGGATTGGATGACGTGCAACTCCGTAATCGAGAGCCCGCCAAGCTCATCATAGTCAGGCATGCTTTTGCGGATCTGCTCTAGCAGCAGGGCTTCTCGACGTTTGGCACGATCCTCTTGCTTGTGCAGCATCAAGACCCACTGGTTCCAAATTTTTTGCTTCTGATCCACGATGATGTACAGCCCCTTTTTGTGTCCTTGGAAACATTGCTACTTTATCATGGAAAACAGCCAATTGCAATGGAAAACAGTAAAAGAAACCGCAGCCCCAATAGGAGGCTGCGTCTCTTGTTCTTCTTACACATTGATGTTGCCCATTTCCACATCTGCGGAAAAATGTGCGAGTGCCGCATCAAAGACATCACTCTCTGAATCAGCTGCAATCTTGAACATCGTAACCACTTTATTGCCGCTGCGTACTTGAACATTGTATTGCGAATCTCCATCGTACGTGGTGGCAAAATTGAAATCCCTGCCGTTTACATTCATGTTTCGTTCCACAGTGGTCACCTCCCGCCATAGTGTGACCTTTCTGCTTCCTCGTTATCCATGTTTAGGCAGTGTCGATACTGATTTTCCACTCTCTGCCGATTCGACCGCTGCCTGAATGATTTCCAGTGCACGCACACCGTCTTCGCCCGTTACAACAGGTACTCCCTGTAGTAGAATCGCTTCTACAAACGCGTCAATGACTCCGCTACTCGTCTGATTATCGTTTGTTTGGATCGCGCCGACTTTGTACTGCTTGCGTTCTCCACTTGATTTGATGACCTCTATATCCGCTTCCGGATTCGCAAAAACTTTCATGATCCCTTTTTCTCCATACAAAATGGTACTGTTATCTTCATCTCCATAGTAGCTCCAGCTAAAAGAGGCAGTCCCAATCGCTCCGGATGCCGTACGCAGGATACACACCATATTGTCGTATACCTCGACCGGCTTCCCCTGCTCGTCCTTCTTGTCGAGGGCACCGGCATACGCACTCACTTCGGCAATTTCCTCATCCAGCAAAAAACGGAGTAAGTCGACCTTGTGGATACCCAGATCACCTGCTACGCCTAACGCAGAGCGATCTTTTTTGAAAAACCAGGTCGAGTTGGAAGCGTTGATGCTCCAATACTCGGGGCCTTTGTGGCCAAAGCTCGTTTTAAATGACAACACCTTGCCTATCTCACCGGATTTCAACATGGCCCGAGCCATTTCATGCGCCGCAACCAGCCGTTGATTATGGTCTATCATAAGCACCGTCCCTGATTCCTCTGCTGCCAAGACGATGCTTCTAGCTCCTTCAAGCGTGGTTGCGATCGGCTTTTCACATAAAACGTGCTTGCCAGCTCGTAAGGCACGGGTCGTAATCAAGTGGTGCATCTCGTTCGTAGAGCAATCACTGATGGCATCGACTTCCGGATGATCAACGATTTGCTCCCAACTGTCTGCCACCTTCCCACCAAAGCGCTCTGCCAGGCGTGCGGCACGATCCGGATTGGGATCATAGACAAAAGTGAGTTCTACATGTGGATTATTGGTATACTCAGGCGCATGTCGCTGGTTGGCGATCGATCCGCATCCGATAATTCCCACTCTGATCGTCATTTTCATTCCCCCTTTGTCTACCTACTGCTGTTCTTTCTTTTGCAGCAGAACTGCCGCGATAATGATCAGACCTTTTACCAGCCCCTGTAAGTACGGAGAAATATTCATCAAATTCAGCATGTTGTTTAGGACACCGAGAATGAGGACACCAAAGAACGTTCCGATGATTTTCCCCCGTCCACCCGACATTCTGGTCCCACCGATGATCACAGCTGCGATCGCGTCCAGCTCGTAGGAAATCCCCGAACTAGCGGACGAAATGGAATTGAGACGAGAGGACTCAACTACTGCTGCCACTGCGACGAACGTGCTGCAGAGCATGTAGACTCCCATTTTGATTTTGTTTACCCGGATCGTGGACAGAAGCGCTGCCTTTTCATTACTTCCAATCGCGTATACATAGCGCCCGAAACGCGTCTTGTGCATGAGGACATATACCAGGAAGGTCATCAACAGAAAAATGTAAACGGGCACTGCCAGTCCGAGCCACTCTGTATTGGCAATTGCCGTATAGCTTTCTGCTTTACCTGAAAGACTGCCACCTTCCGCAAAATAAAGGACGATCGAACGTGCCGATGCCATCATTCCCAATGTGGCGATAAAAGAAGGAATTCTTCCTTTTGTCACCATCAGTCCATTCAGACTACCAACGGCAGCACCTGCAATCAACGCCGCCAAGAGGGCAATCAGAACACTCTGGGTCGCATTGAGCACACTGACGGAAAGAGCACCCAATACGGCTAAGACCGCGCCTACGGACAGATCGATCCCACCTGACAGCATCACCACGGTCATACCGAGCGAAATGATTCCGATGATGGAAACCTGGCGCAGGATGTTCGTGAAGTTATCCACACTGGCAAAATGACTATCCACCATAGAGGCGATCAAAACGATCACCACGAAAGCAACAACGACACTGTATTCGGACCAGACCCACTGTCCACGCGTTTTCCAGGAGGCAGCTTGCCTTGCTGTCGGGGGCATATTCATCATACAGCTTCTTCCTCCTTTTTCACGCCTGTCGCGTATTGCATGATCAGTTCTTCATTCACTTGCCCACGAGTCAACGTGCCTGTGATCTCCCCCTGAAACATGACCATCACCCGATCGCACAGTCTCATGATCTCTGGCAATTCCGAAGACAGGACGATGATCGCCTTTCCTTGCTTTGCCAGCTGTGCGATGATCTGATAGATCTCGTTTTTCGCTCCCACATCAATCCCCTGTGTCGGGTTGTCAAAGATGAGGATAGCTGGATCGGCTTCGAGCCATTTCGCAAGCACTATTTTTTGCTGATTGCCTCCGCTGAGACTGACGATCGGCAGGTCAGGGTCAGAGACTTTGATGGAGAGCAGTCCTCGGTACCGCTCGAATGCCTCTACTTCTTTTTTTCCGTCAATGAGCAAATTTTTTTGAAAACGCTCGAGCGATGCGAGACTCAAATTTTCCTTGATGCTCATATCTTTGATGATGGCATTTTCCTTGCGATTTTTGGGTACTAACCCGATACCTGCCTGCAAAGCCTGACGTGGGTGTCGCAGCTTTTGGACCTGTCCGTTCACCCGTATCTCCCCGGTATAGGGTAGACATCCGAAAATGGCTTCAAACAACTCAGTTCTCCCATCTCCTGCAAGTCCTGTAACACCCAAAATCTCTCCTCTACCCAAGGAAAAATGAACGTTATGAAACCACTTGCCGCTGCTGAGATTCCTGACTTCAAGGCTGACTTCACTGATGGAATGAGAAAAATGATATGACTCATTCCCTACTGACTTTCCGACCATAAGACGAGTTAACTCCTCCTCGTCGGTTTCGCTCACGTGTCCGCTTCCCACCAGTTGCCCATCACGAAGCACGGTATATCGGTCACATACGCTCAGCACCTCTTTTAGCTTGTGCGAAATATAGATGATACTGACCCCGTTATCCCTCAGTGTGCGCATCGTATCCATGAGATGCTCAATTTCATAACTCGTCAGGGCGGTGGTCGGCTCATCCATGATAATCAGCTTTGCCTCTGTCAAGAGGGCTCTGGCGATCTCTACCATTTGCTTGAAAGAAGGCTCCAGATCGCGCACCAAGCTTTTCGGATGAAGTGTGGCCCCCATTTTTCCCAACAGCTCTTCCGTGCGTCGACACATGTCATCCACACGCAAGAATCCAAAGCGATCTGTCCATTCTGCGCCCAGAAAAATATTTTCATAGACGGTCAGATCTGCGACAACATTCAGCTCTTGATGGATAAAGCGAATTCCCGCCTGTTGGGAAACGCGCGGTTCCGACATGTGCATACGCTTTTCCTCGATGTAAATCTCGCCAGCGTCCGGCTGCAAGATCCCTCCCAGTATGTTCATCAGCGTAGATTTTCCGGCTCCATTCTCCCCGAGTAACGCATGAATTTCTCCTCTTCGCAGGGAAAAATTGACCCCTTTCAATACCGGGACCCCGTTAAATGCTTTTTCCATACCCTGCATGTGCAGCACATTTTCAGACATGGGCTCCTCCTGCCAACCTGCGCCATGCCCAACAGAAAGGACGGCAACTTTCGGACGGGTATCCATCCATTGCCGCCCCTCCCCTGTTCGAGCGCGTGGCGCGATTAATAATTCGCGTTCGGGTCGTAAAACTTGTCAATATTGTCTTTCGTAATCGGCGTAGCTTCCAGCATCGTGACCTTTTCAGCTGGGCTCTTTCCGTTCACAATTTCGGCTGCCAGTTTGACGGCATCCTTTACCATCAAGGGTGAATAGGTGAAGGTTGCTTGCATCAGCGGATCACTATCTTTAATCAGTTTATACACATCTTTATGTCCGCCAGCTCCGGTTACGACCTTGATATCCGTGCGCTTTGCTTCTTTGATCGCCTGCAATACGCCCAAAGCCATTTCATCATCGTGCGTGTAAACAGCATCGATTTGCGGTTGAGATTGCAGAATATTCTGCATTACATTGAGAGACTTTTCCTTTTGGAAGTCGCCTGATTGGCTGACAATGACCTGCATATCAGGGTGATCCTTGATCGCTTCGCGGAAGCCGTCGCTACGCATAGTCGTAACAGAGCTCGGTACCCCGATGATCTCGACGATTTTGCCTTTTCCGCCCAGCTTGTCGGCTAAGTACGTTCCTGCATGGGTGCCAATCCCCTTGTTGTCTCCTTTTACGAGTGCCGTGAAATCATCGCTCTCTAGCTCACGGTCTACCACGATCAGTGGGATACCAGCTTCTTTGACCTTTTTGGCTACAGGAGTCATCGCTGCTGACTCGATGGGGAGCATCACGATGGCCGAAACCTTTTTCGATATCAGGTCCTCAATGTCATTCGTCTGCTTGTTTGGATCCGCTGCAGTCGTGATGACATATTTGAGTCCTTCTGCTTTTGCTTCGTCCTCCGCATTTTTAATGACGGCTCCCAGCCATCCGTGGTCGGCTGCCGGGAACGACATCCCGATGACTTTTTCAGCTGCTGCTGGTGCTGTACTGCCGCCTCCCTGACCACCTGATGAGCTAGAACCGCCCCCTGCTGAGCCACCACCTCCGCTACATCCGGCCAACGTCAGCAGAACCGACAAAGCCAATATAGCCCACTTGCCTAGTCGAAAACGTTTCATGCATGCTCCCCCTTTTGTTTACATAGATAACCCGGGTCACTCATTTTGCAAGCGATTGCAAGAAACCCGGGAGACACCCTCTTTGGCAATAAACGATGCTATCCCATCGTCGATTCACGGATGATCAACTCGTAGTCCATGACGATGCTCTCCACCCGATCTTGTGGTGCTGCTATCCGCTTGATCAGCATCCGAGCTGCCTCACATCCCATCTCATACATGGGCTGCGCGACTGTCGTCAAGCTGGGATTCATCATACTGGCGAACGGAATGTTATCAAAGCCGACTACCGCCATGTCATCGGGGACCTTCAGCTCTGCTTCTTTGATGCTTCGCAATGCGCCAATGGCCAGCGTGTCCGAGACCGCGAATACGGCTGTCGGTCGATCTTCCAGCGCCAACAAGGTCTTCATTGCGCGATGTCCGCTTTCGAAATGCAAATCGGTATGAATGATGTAGCGCTGCTCCACCGAGATATCAAACTCTTTCAGTGCTCGCAAATAGCCTTCCTTGCGAAGTCTCGCGTATAGGAACCGCTCATCGGAATTGATAATGGCCACTTTTTTATGACCCATCATCAGTAGATGCTTGACTGCTTTATATGCCGCTGTCTGGTTGTCGATGGAGACATAAGGTGTTTGCCCCGTCTCGCTGTATTCGCAGCATTGTATGACGGGATACTCATCTCCCAGCTGCCGAATGCTAGCCAAATCTACAGCGGGATCCATCGAAATGACTCCATCTGCCATGCGATTGCGCAAAAGATCCAAATAAACGTTTTCTCGCTCCACATCAGAATCGGTCGTGCATAGGAGAGTGTTGTAATGATTGCGTCGTGCGATGTCTTCAATTCCTTGCACGATTTTGGAGTAAAACGGGTTGGAGATACTGGGGACGAGGACGAGCAGCATCCGGCTTTCCGCACAGCGGAGATTTCGCCCGAGCATGTTGGGGTTGTATTGCAGTCTTTCGATGACGTCCTCTACTTTGGCTCTCGTTTTCGCTGAAACGGATGCATGATGATTTAATACGCGGGAAACGGTAGCAACAGAGACGCCCGCTTCCTTTGCCACTTCTTGGATGGTTGCCATGTGTCTTGGTTTTCCCTTCAATTTGTAATCGATTACAAGGATAATGTAGCGGAGTCAATACCCATGTGTCAATATAAATTTTGAATATTCCAACCATATTGACGATTGCGATTCTTTTACTCTACTATGATTCATGTAATCGATTTCATTTTCAAAATGTGGAGGTGCTCTATGCAGTTAGGAGTTTTTACGGTCCTCTTTGCCCAGAAGTCGCTCGAAGATATGCTGGATCTTGTCGCTGCCCATGGCTTGAATGCTGTAGAGTTGGGGACTGGCGGTTATCCCGGAAACTCGCACTGTCCCCTGGATGAATTGTTGGAGAGTGGAACAAAACGTCAGCGTTTTCTTCAGACGATTCAATCACGTGGTTTACGCATCAGCGCTCTGAGCTGCCACGGTAACCCCCTTCATCCGCAAAAGGCAATCGCTCAAGAGGCTCATTCACTCTTGCAAAAAACGATAGCCTTAGCAGAACGACTAGAGGTGCCGATCGTCAACACCTTTTCTGGTTGCCCAGGCGATTCTGACGAAGCTCGATACCCAAACTGGCCGGTTGCACCATGGCCCAATGATTACCAAGAACTGCTAGACTGGCAATGGAAGGAGAAGATCTACCCGTATTGGACCGAATTGGGACGGGAGGCACAGACGCGCCAGATCAAAATTGGCCTGGAGCTTCACGGTGGTTTTTCTGTCCATACTCCAGGTACGCTCCTACGATTGCGGGAGCGAGCTGGAGAAGTGATCGGTGCCAATCTGGATCCCAGTCATTTATGGTGGCAAGGCATCGATCCGGTGCAAGCGATTCGTATCTTGGGACGTGAAAAAGCGATCCATCACTTCCACGCCAAAGACACGGCAATCGATCCTTCGAACATCTCGATGCATGGTCTAACCGATATGCAGCCTTATTCGAATATGTTGGAGCGAGCCTGGCAATTCCGAACAGTAGGCTACGGTCATGATCTCAAGACATGGGCAGATATTATGAGTGCTCTGCGTCTGGTCGGATATGACGACGTCGTCAGCATTGAGCACGAGGACGGACTGATGTCAATGGAAGAGGGCTTTGGGAGGGCCGTGCAGAATCTACAGCAAGTATTGATTCGTGAGCCGATCGGGGACATGTGGTGGATATGACAAGGAAATGCGCATGATTGTAGATATGAAAAAACCTGCTTTCCACTCCCAGTTCCGATACAATCTAGCAATCGAAAGGAACAGAGAGTTGGAAAACAGCGCTACCCATCATACTGAATAAACTTTTTTGCTAGGCAATTCCAGACAGTTCAGTTGACCACCAAAGACGGCGCCACCATCGATCCCGATGATATTGTTCTCGCCGAAGTAGACGTCATTCTTGCCGTGGAAATTTTCTGTTGGGGTATGGCCGAAAACGACGGTCTTTTCCCCTTTGTACCTTTTATGAAACTCGTCACGAATCCACATTAGCGTGTACGGGTCTGTCTCCGGCAACGGAGTCGTCGGGTGGACACCACCATGAACAAATATGTATTCATCCGTCTCATAATAGCAATCCAAATCGCTCAAAAAGGCGAGGTGCTGCTCCAGCACTGGAGTCAACTCCAACGACTCAGGACCGACTTCCTGTTCTCCTGCCACATGACCATAGCTGATCAATGTTTTTTGCGCGCCATTTCGGAACCAACGTTCGATAAACACTGGGTCCTGCTCAAATGATTTGATCATCATATGATCGTGATTTCCCATCAAGACAATAGCACCTTTCGCATGCAACTCCATTACTTTTTCCAAAACCCCTCTGGAAGCAGGGCCGCGATCTACGTAGTCTCCCAAGAGAATCAATTGGTCTTTATCGGGATTGTAATTTACTTTCTCCATCAACGATTCCCACTTATCCAGCTCGCCGTGAATATCGCTGATCACCAAAATACGCTCCATATTGTGAACCTTCTTTCTCTTGCTAGTCTTTTTATTGTACGCCCCTGTCCCTCGCTTTACCAGCCAAGAACGTCTTTCCGCATAGAAAACAGCCTTGGTTTTATGCAAACCAAGGCTGCTGGGTACGTAATCAGACAGGTGAAAACTGGGACAGGACAGTCAATTGTCGAACGGTCTCACCATTTGGCAATCCCACTGCGAGTACGCCACTGCCTTCTTCCGATCCGTCCTCCCAGTCGAGAGAAAACCGCACTCGGGAAAAGGCATCTTCTTCGGTGACACAACCCAGCATGGCTCGCAAGGTCTCGGATGTCATGGGAACAGCAACACTGGCTCCCTGTTCATTCGGGATGGAAAGCCATTTTGGGGCGTCTTCGAAATATTGGACCGTATCCAGCAGCAAAGATATTTGCTGCCAGCTCAAAGGTGATGTGAATGCTTCAAATGCTCGGGACATCTGGGTATCACTCCTTCTTCTCACCAGAATTTCCATCAAACAGATTGAATGGATTCTCTAGCGTTCGTTGTGGGGAGGATGAACCTTCACCGGAGCCTTTTCCATGCTCTTCTTTTGTTTCTTCTGTCGGCAATACTGTTTCAAAGGCAACTGCTTTGGCTCCACCCTCTACTACGGATCGGCCGATGCCCCCCTGCTCGTTGACAATCACCTGATCTGTCGAAACCAGGCTCCATTCATTTTGCGTCGTCCACGCGTACATCGTTTCCTCCATGCTCAGAGCGATCAGTTGATGCGGGTTGTTTTTGCGTTTCCGGATCAGCTGAACCCCTTTTCCTGCCCGACCCTGAAGAGGAATGTCCGATATGGCCGTTCGTTTCACCACACCCTCAGTCGTTAACAAGCTGAAGGCGCGAGTGTCTTTTGAGCCCACTGGCATCATCATGATGACCTCATCGCCAGAAGACAGGGCGATCGCTTTCACCCCGCTGGACGCCCGACCCGTTGGACTGACCTCACTTCTTTGGAAGCGTATTCCCATACCGTCGCGAGTCGCTCCCAAGATGCCACCTTCCTCATCGACGACAAAGGCTGTGACAAACTCATCGTCCTCCGATTTCAGCTTGGCCGCCACTAGAGCACCGGAACGATTGGTCTCGTATTCGGACAACGCTGTCTTTTTAATCAAGCCGAGGCGACTGACGTGAAACACGTACTGAGGCTGCTTGAAGCTCTCGACGATGGTAAAGCCGACGATCTTCTGCTGCTTCTCGAGCGGAATCACATTGACGATGGCAGAACCGATATCCTTCCATTTGTCATCCGGGAAGGAATTGACCAACGTCGCAAAATATTTACCGTCCTGGGTAAAGAATAGAGCGGTATGGGACGTATTCGTTTCCACGAAGTGTCGCACCCTGTCACCTTCTTTTACCCCGCACGTCTCCAAAGTACCGCCCACCGATTTGAACGAACGCGGGCTGGTCCGTTTGATGTACCCCTCGTTTGTGAGCGTCACGATGCAATCCTCAGCATTGATCTGCATCGCGATATCGATCTTGATTTCCTCGATCTCACCCTGAATTTCTGTCAGGCGCGGTTCCGAGTACTTTTTCTTGATCTCGTTTAGTTCGCCTGTGATGACCTGAATCAGTTTTTTCTCACTGGCGAGGATGGATTGGAGCTCCTCGATTTCTTTTGCCAAGGTCGCCAATTCCTTTTCCAGTTTGACGATATCCAATCGGGTCAGGGATGCAAGCTGAATGGATAAGATCGCATCCGCCTGCAAATCGGTGAACCCGTACTTTTCCATGATGTTGCGCTTAGCATCAGCACGGTCCTCGGAATCCATGATCGTATCAACGATTTCTCTCAAGATGGATTTCGCCTGGATCAGACCTTGAACGATATGCTCCCGGTGCTGTTTTTTATCAAGATCGTATTGGCAACGACGGGTGACCACTTCTTTCTGGTGATCGATGTAAGCACCCAGCAGAGCTTTGAGCCCCATCTGCTTGATCGTTCCCTCGTGGATCACGTTCATGTTGTAGTTGTAATAGATTTGCAGATCAGTATTTTTGTACAGGTAGTTGAGGATCGCCTGTTCATCCGCTTCCTTGCGAAGATCGATGACGATTCGGACCTTTTTTAATTCCGCTTCTTTGCGTCCTGTTTCGTCACGGACTGCGAGTGCTCCCTCGATCTTCCTTTCCATCACAAGCTCATCAATCTGCGCTACCAGCTTGGATTTGACGACTTCGTGAGGGATTTCGGAGACAACGATCTTCTTGAGCTTGCCGCCCTTTGCCTCTTCTACGTGCGTTTTGGCACGGATAATGAACTGTCCACGTCCTGTTTCAAACGCTTTTTTAATGCCCGAAACACCTTGAACGATCGCACCTGTTGGAAAATCCGGGCCTTTCACGTACTCCATCAGTTCATCGAGGGTAATGGCAGGCTTTTTCATCTGCGCCACTGCCGCGTCGATGATTTCCGCCAGGTTGTGGGTCGGAATATCCGTCGCAAAACCTACCGCAATGCCTGACGCCCCATTCACTAACAGGTTGGGAAATCGTGAAGGCAATACGGCAGGTTGCTGCGCCGAGTTGTCGTAGTTAGGGATGAACGTAACGGTATCTTTTTCGATATCGCGCGTCATTTCATTTGCTAAAGCTGACAACCGAGACTCCGTGTAGCGCATCGCTGCAGGCGGGTCCGCATCCAGACTACCGAAGTTTCCGTGACCCTGGATCAGGACGTGACGCATTTTCCACCACTGCGCCATCCGCACCATCGTTTCATAAATCGCGGAGTCGCCATGCGGATGGTACGTACCCATAACGAAACCGACAGTCTTTGCTGATTTCCGGTACGGCTTGTCGTTCGTGTTGCCTTCCTCGTACATCGCATACAGGATTCGGCGCTGCACCGGTTTGAGTCCATCCCTCGCGTCAGGAATGGCACGGGACAGGATGACCAGATTGGCGTAATCGCCGAAGCGCTTGCCCATAATTTCAGCAAAGCTTTGTTCGATAATTTGATTGGACAGCATGCTTATTCATCCTCTCCCATCTCAAAGGTGACGTGGCTTTCGATCCACTCGCGACGGGGAGGAACTTTGTCGCCCATCAAAACGGTGACCAGTTTTTCCGAATGAGCGAGGTCTTCGAGCTGCACTTTGATCAGCTTGCGTGTTTCTGGGTTCATCGTTGTTTCCCACAGCTGATCTGCGTTCATTTCACCCAAACCTTTGTACCGCTGGACCTCTGCCCCTCGGCCCGCTTGCTTTAATGCCTGCTCCAGCTCGTAGTCACTCCAACAATAAACGCCTTCTGACTGCTTGCCGCCTTTGCTCTGTTTTCTCACCTGATAAAGCGGAGGCTGAGCGATGTACAAATGTCCGGCTGCGATCATCGGACGCATGTAGCGGAAGAAGAAGGTCAAGAGCAGGGTTTGAATATGCGAGCCATCCACGTCCGCGTCAGACATGATGATGACTTTATCAAACGCACAATTTTCGATGGAGAACTCTTCGCCGATATCCGTTTCGAGCACTTCCAGAATGGTGCGGAACTCTTCATTGGCCAATACCTCGGAGAGCTTTGCCTTTTCCGTATTGAGCGGCTTCCCTCGCAGACTGAACAGCGCTTGAAACTCGGAGTTGCGCGCTTGCTTGGCGGAACCACCCGCAGAGTCACCCTCGACGAGGAACAGTTCATTGCGTTTGGAATCCTTGTATTGCGGAGGAGTGAATTTCTCCGAGATCGACTTGCGCTTCTTGGCTGTTTTGCCTTTCTTATCTCCGCGCAGCGCCTCTCTCTGCTTTCTCAGCTCTTCACGAATTTCTGCAGAGCGCAACGCCTTGTCGATCAACAGCTTGCCGATTTCCGGATTTTCTTCCAGGAAGAAGCCCAGCTTCTCGGATACAATCTGCTCGACGATCGCGCGTGCTTCTTCGTTCCCCAGCTTGTCCTTCGTTTGCGATTCAAACTGGACATCTGCCATTTGCAGGGACAAGACTCCGAGGAAGCCTTCACGCAGATCGTTTCCGGTGAGATTCGGGTCTTTATCTTTCAGATACCCTTTTTTCCGGGCAAATTCATTAAAAATCCGAGTCGTACCGTTGCGGAAACCGGTAACGTGCGTACCACCATCGCTAGTCACGATCGAGTTGACGTAAGAAACGAGGGTTTCTGCATAGCCATCGTTGTACTGGAAAGCCAGCTCCACGTAGACGTTGTCCTTTTCCCCTTCGAAATAAACGATCGGGTGGAGCGAGTTCTTGCCTTCGTTCAGATAGGCAACATACGACTTCAAGCCGTCCTCGAAGTAAAATTCTTCGCGCTTTTTCTCAGAACCGCGTTCGTCGATCAAGACCATCTTGAGCTTTTTCAACAAAAAGGCGGTTTCACGGAAGCGATCACGAATCGTCTCGTAGTCGAAGCGTACATTGCCAAATACGGCTTCATCCGGTAAAAAACGGACGGTCGTCCCTGTACGTCTGGTGTTTCCTATGATTTCGAGGTCTGTCACAGGTTTTCCGACATGCTCGATTCCTTTTTCATCGACCTCGTAGGCAAAACGTTGTTTATGTATTTTCCCTTCACGGTGAATCTCGACTTCCAGCCATTTGGACAAGGCAACAACGACGCTGGAGCCAACACCATGCAGTCCACCGCTTTTCTTGTACCCGCCGCCGCCGAACTTACCACCAGCATGTAGCGTCGTAAAAATAACTTCGGGCACGGGACGACCCGTTTTGTGCATCCCCGTAGGAATTCCACGTCCGTGGTCTTCTACACTCACACTGCCATCCTTGTACAGTGTAACGATGATGCTATCATTCACGCCTGCCAGCGCTTCGTCTTTTGCATTGTCCACGATCTCCCACAGGAGGTGATGCAGACCTCTGCTACCCGTAGAACCTATGTACATTCCTGGCCGTTTGCGCACGGCGATCAAGCCCTCGAGGACCTGAATATCTTCTTCGGTATACGTCAACGTATGAAGTGTGTCTGTTTCCTTCAATCGCGTTCTCCCCTCTACATTAAGCAACTTCCTAAAAAGCCTCTACTCCCTGAAGCGCTCTTTCAAGAAGATTTCTTCTTGAGAAGATGGCAAAACCATGCCATGTACCTTGTTTACCTTTCGTGTGCCCAAAAAGCGAACACTTAATCGCTATTGTACCGTATGCTTCCTATTGTATTCAATCCTGGCATACAAATGGGGCAAAAAAGCCACCTCGCCCCGAGCGAGATGGCCGATTTCATCGATGATTACCATTTAATAGTCTAGCATTACTGGTAAAGAAAGGTCAAAGAGAAACCACAAGTTTTTCCATTCATCCCCCAAACATGTCTGGGCAACCTAGTAAGGCAGCGATTCCTGACGCGAAAAAGGGGTGAACTCACATGATTAGTGCAACCAAGCCGTTTGTTAAATTTCATCGATATGATGATGAGCTCGTTTCAGATATTCAGGCATTGAACTCATCGGGTTACCACAAAGATGATATCTGGGTTTTGAAGTGGAATCCTGATAAAAATCATTCCAATCAGCGGAACAATTTTTATAAATACAGCACCCACTTCGAAAGTGCGGTGGGGCATATCGACAGCAAGGCCCATTTTTTTGACAACGGCGGAGAAGAATTGCGGACACGCTTGGAAAAACTGGGCTTGACCAAGGACGAATGCTCCTCACTCTTCCGAGAACTGCAAGAGACCGATTACACATGCCTCTTGGTCGTTCGAGATCTAAAAGATAACATCATTAAAATGAATGATTGATAAAAGAAAGTCAAAAGCCACTGCCTGGTTTGTACCAAGCGGTGGCTTTGTTTTAAAGTCGGAAACAATTAGTCTTCCTTGATCAGTTCGATGCCTTCGAGGACTTCGTTGAGCTTCGCGTACACAGTGCTCTCCTCGTCTTCTTCCAGCGGAACCATTTCGCCACCGTCTACTTGGAAAACGAAGATATCTACTTCTTCGTCCAGCTCTTCTTCGGTTTCTTCATCTTCAATGGCTTCAGTCAAGGCAATATATTCTTTACCGTTCAGGTCAAACAAAGCGATTACTTCAAAATCCCCCAACGGTTCACCATTTTCGTCATCCAATGTAATGATATCGCCCAATTCTAGGTCTTTATTTTCTTCCGTCAAAGCGTTCACGTCCTTACGATGTTATTGGTTCTCCATTCCATCATACCGTTTTTTTCCGGTAGAAGCAAACAGGCGAATATAACTATCGCACAGGTAATTGTACTTCAAATGACGTTCCTTTGCCCATTTGACTCCGAACGTGAATCGTACCGCCGTGATCAGCTATAATCTTGTGGCTGACCATGAGACCCAAGCCTGTCCCCGTTTCTTTTGTCGTGAAAAAAGGCTCTCCCAGCTTCTCTAGCCATTCCTCCGGTATCCCGCTGCCTTGATCGGTGAAAACAATGAGGAGTCTATCTCCCTCCTGCTTCGCTGTTACCGTAACGACGCCCCCTTCCGGCATCGATTCGATCGCATTTTTCATCAGGTTGAGGAACACTTGCTTGATCTGTTTTTCTTCGCAAGTGATCAACGGCAAATCAGCTGAAAACTGGGTAACGATCTGAACGTTGTGCAAGATCGCATGCGTGTCGGCTAGCATGACGATCTGCTCCAGCACGCGTTGAATATCTCGTTGTTGATGAATGACGACCTGTGGTTTAGCCAAGACCAAAAATTCACTGATAATAAATTCAATCCGATCGAGCTCCGATAACATGATCTGGTAGTACTCCGCTTTGCCATTCGGAAAGGCTTGGAGTAGCTGGACAAATCCTTTGAGTGCCGTTAAGGGATTGCGAATCTCATGAGCAACGCCCGCCGCCATTTGACCGACGACAGAGAGCAGCTCAGACTTGCGGATCAGTTCTTCGGCTTGTTTGCGGTCCGTCACATCCTGCAGAATACCGATAACAGCCGGCTTCCCCTTATAAACGGTGGTCTTCTGCAGCACTTCTACATCGATCATCGTTTGATTTTTGCATAATCCGCGAAACTGATGGCGAATGCTCGATTGATCGCCCTCTAATCGTCTCTGCTGGTGCATATGGATTACTGTTCGTTGGTCCGGAATCACCAAATCAGCAGCTGTCATTTTTACCATCTCATCTTGTGTGTATCCATAAATCTCCGCAAGTCGTGGATTCACATAGACAAAGCCCGGGTGCTCTACGTATGCGATGTAAACCCCGACCAGAGTGTCTTCTACCAAACTGCGGTACAATTCCTCCGCTTCTAACAGTTGCCGTTCCATATGTTTGCGTTCGGAAATCTCCAAGGTCGTCCCTACGACTTCGGTTACCTCATTTGCAGCATAAATCGGGGAAAGTGTCGTCCAGAAAATACGGTCCCCTATAGCTGATTCAATTTCTACGACCATTCCCTGATACGGCTTATTGTATATGGTCATGATATCTTCTTCGCTGCTCTTCAGGAGAATGTCCTGAAGTCGCTTCCCCTTGACCGTTGCGGTGGTCATGCCAAGTTCTTGTGCAAGCTTTCCTTCTGACAGCATCGCTATGAGCTCGCCATTTTCATTGCGCGAATATTTAAAAATATGATTATGTATATTTTCCACTGTTCGGAACGCATCGCTTTTTGGCGGAACAGCCCAATACCCCACATTACGGATCTGCAATCATCATGCACCTCTTCTGTCACACGTATTTGGGTCATCAACCATTTCACCGCAATGCTTCGTTTTCCTCCTTTTTCAAGGCTTTGTTTTGATCCAAAAGAAGACCGCCCTATATAAAGGCGGTCCATTTACATATTTCACATCAATGAATGGTATATATTTTTAGTATATTTGGTAATGGCTTCATCATAAACGGGATACTCATATCCGAGACTTTCCGCCACAGCTATCGAGTTTTTTCTAAATAATTCATAACAAGATAATAAAGACTGCCACATGTTTTGGCAGTTATTCTCAGAATACGTTGACAGTAATGCTTCCCAATCTTCATTTAGAAGGTCACGATTGATAAATTTATAGTTTTTTACTAATCCGTCGCTATTGGTAAAATAATCCTCTGTCTCGTTAATTGGAATAAGTGTTAGGTCTAATTTATTGCCATCCTCAAAAAGAATGATATAGGAAAACCAATTACCTAATTCTGACGGAAAAAGCTCCATATCCTCGGGTTTTTGCATCATCATACGCTTCCCGAAAATATGTAGCCAAGCATTTCCATCATTTCTTGTTCATTTCTCACTGTATACGCCCCCGTCCTAACCCCCTTTTACAAGAAAACAACCTACCGTCGTGGCAGGTTGTCCTTACTTACTCGCTGTATTCTTGCAGGATCCCTTTTTCCAGCAGAAATGCTTCCTCTGCCTGCAAAATAGTGATGATCGCTTCCCGCTTCACATACGTCCCGGCGGAAGCGAGACGGCTTTCGATAAACCGCAGCATTTCTTCGAAGTCAATGATTTGTACCTCTTGCTCGCTCACTAAAAAACCTCCCTTTTCCAACACGACTCTTATTTTACACGATTCGGGCGTTTCTTCCAACTCAACCATTTCCGCCGAACCGGTTTCAATAAATACGCACTCCACCATACAAGCAAAGTAGCGAGCACCAAGTAAAAGCAGGAAAAGAATAGCCATGGAGAAAACGAGATCTGGTCCATGTCAGCAATCGATTCACCCAAAATACCAAACAAAACGACGACGGGATTGATCCCCGCCAACAGCTGCAGTTCTGGAAGATTCCATACGCCCGCGTCCGGAAAGCGCTCCGGATAGGCTTGTTGCAGAGACTCTCCGATGAAAAGAAAGAGGAGACCAGTTCCGACCATAAAAAAGAAAGCGATTCCGTAGGCTGTTATCGTACTGACTGATGTCCGCTTGATCCACGTCGAGCAGAACAAGCCTAGCGTGCCCAGAAACAACACGTTGACACCAAGAAAGACCACCAGCTGTGCCATTTGCTCCGGTGATACTGAGCCATAGAGCATCACGATGCTGTACAAAGGCATGGATGCCACGATCAACAATGTCGAAAAAGCCAAAGACGTGATCAGCTTGCTCAGAACGATCGTACTGGGGGATAGCTGTGTCGTCAGTAAGATGTGTAACGTCTGTTTTTCCCGCTCCCCGCTTATCGCCCCAGCAGTAAGAGCAGGTGCAACAAAACAAACCATTGCGTAATGAATGCTCGCCGAGATGAGAAACAGATTGCGATTCTCACCGACAGCTCCGGCGCGAATAGGATCCATCAGCAAAAAGCCGAGGGGAATTCCTCCCATAACGAGCAAATAGATCGCAAGAATACAAAACGTTTTTTTCGAGCGGAATCGCTCCCGCATTTCTTTTACGAGAATCGGATTGAAAAAAAAACTCCCCATCACCCACTCACTCCTTCTGTGATGGCCAAAAACACGTCTTCCAGATTCTCTTTGGCGTCGCCGAAAAAGACGACGGGTACGCCCGCAGCAATCAGTTGCTGAAGCAATTCCGCCTTTTGCTGCTCATTTCCCTCAAACCGAAACTGGAATCCATCGACGTATTCCTCTAGCTGAAAAACTCGCCCTGATTCAGTCAAAATGTGTGACGCGACTTCTTCGTTCGCCAACGTTTTGACCTCCATCAAACTGCGGCCTCGATCCTTGCTCACCTCGTGAACAGAGCCGCACGCAATCATGCGCCCCCGTTCGATGACGCCGATCTCATCGCACAGCTCCGCCAGCTCGGGCAAGATATGCGAGCTGATCAAGATGGTTTTTCCCATACAACGCAGCTGCTTGATGATTTCTCTCAGCTCAATGCGTGCTCGCGGGTCGAGTCCTGACGCTGGCTCGTCTAGAATCAGCACGGATGGATCGTGCACCAAGCACCTCGCTAGACTCAGGCGTTGTTGCATCCCTCGCGACAGCGAATCGACGTAAGCATTCGCCTTGTGTGACAGATTGACCAGCTCCAGTAAATCAGCTACCAGAGAAGATCTTTTTCTCGCGGGAATCTTGTAAGCCCCTGCGTAAAATTCCAAATACTCTACAGCGGTCAAATTATCATATACTCCGAAAAAGTCGGGCATGTACCCGAGGGATTGACGAACGGCATCTGGTTTTTTACGGACGTTGTAGCCACATACAAAGGCGTCCCCTTCCGTCTGTTCCAGTAAAGTCGACAGAATGAGCATCGCGGTGGACTTTCCTGCTCCATTTGGCCCAATAAAGCCAAATACCTTTCCTTGATCGATCGAAAGGTTTAAATCAGTCAGTGCTTGCAGATTTCCGTATTGTTTGCTCAAATGAACGGTTTCAATTACCATGTCCGCTCCCTCCCTTCTACTTGGAAGAAAGGTGTCGGCAATGTAAGACGAGGTGTTCCGTTATGCGAGAACCGCAGTAATAGAGTTCCTTTCGGCGTTAACATTTCTGTTAATTCCTTGTCCAGAACCAATCGTTTGCCACGCTCGAGCGCCAGCCATCTCCCCGTTTTTTGTTGAAACACTTCGATCTGGAAAGGGCGGAACGAGCTATGCTCCAATGGAACAATCAAGCGTTTGAGACTTAGCTCGGCCTCTCCCGCTTCGAGTTCAAAAGTGATACTTCCCTTTCCTAGCTCCCAGAGATAAGCTGACTTGGAGTCAAAGTCTCCAGACGTCTCCTGAATGCTCACATCCAGCAACCCGTATGGGTATGTAATGATTCCATGCTGGTCCGGTTTCAACCGAATCGTCTGATGAATCACATTCCAGTAGTGACTTTGATGAGGCTCCTGCATCGTCAGGAGCGGCAACGCCTGCGTATTGATCCCAATCATACGCACATCATGACCTCGACTATAGGACAGGACACCTTCCTGTAATTGCTTCAACCTTTCCTCAGGTGACTCTTTTTTCCCTGACTCAAGTTGTCGCGGCATCAACAACGGGTCTAACCGGATGTCTATCTGCTTTTCTTCACCTTTTGCCATGGCGCCAAGGGGAATCCGCTGTAGACCGATTTCGAGATAAGTAGACTCCATAGCAAATCGGGTATTATTTTTTACCATCCCTTGGAGATGTTCACCGTTCACCGTCAAGGCTGCATCGTATTGTCCCACTTCAGACAACATCCCGAAACCAATCGCTTGCTTCGGCGTCAAGTAAGGAACGTTTTTATAGGTAATTTTATCGCCATATGTAATCCCTTCCGGTTCGTAATCGTTTTTCCCCAGTGATAAAGGCAATGCCACCAAGGGTGACTGGACCTTTACGTCATACTGATCTCGATCCACTGCCAAGAAAGTGGAAGCGGTCCTCGTTTGCGCCAGCTGATCTTCCACGATACGCACGTCAGAGATTGTGTAGCTGGTACTCGATTTCACCACCAAAGGCTTGCCGATGGCAAAAGTCCCAAAAGTCAACAGTACCGCAAAACCAGGAATGATGCCCCACGCCCATTGGCTTCGACCTTTTCTTTTCAGCAAATAGTACGTGAGAGGTGCCACCATCAACACATAGCCTCCCCAGAGGACGACCATCCACACGGGGGCAGGTGTTTGTACACCAGGAATCTGTCTGCTTAGCTCAAGGAACGGCCGAATCATCTGATCCACGTACGTATGCTGCTCCAGTATTTGCAGAGCACCATGCCGTTGAAGAACATTTTGCCAAAGCTGCGAGTTGTATTGCCAAGACGCCAAAGGCTCGGCGGTCACATCGTAATTGACAAATAGCATTCGGCCTCGTCCAACCTCTTTGGAAGAAAACAAAGGGAGATCGCGATTGTATACTGCGACTGTCCCTTCTGGAATCACCTTTTCACTGGTATACGCATGCAAAGCCTCCCGAAGATTTACCTGTCCGCTATTGCCTGCTTTTATTGTCATTTCCTTTTGGAAAAGCTTGGCGACCTCATCTTGAGCTGGTCCTGCAGACAAAATGAGGAAACCTCCTGTCTTGACCCATTCCTCGATCGCGCGTACCTGCTGCTCTTGTAACTGAGAGATCTGGTTGCTCCCCAGAGCAAGGACGTCGAGATTCTGGTAGATCCAGGAATGGCCAGGAAGCGATTCAACGGTGAGGTTTTGGAGCGAATACGGCATTCCCATCGTCATTTGGGATTGTTGGATCGCTAAAAAATGAAAAGCGCTGGCTCCCTCGTGAACGACTCCAATCGTCCGGCCATCTTTTGGATACGGCATTCGCAGTTTTTCTGCTTGAATGACCTGACCATTCTGAGACAATCGTATGTACCATTCATCCAATAATACTTGCGCTGGCAAATCAAAATTCAGAACGGCGGTTTTGCCCGGCTCCATATTCACCTGCTGTCGGAGAGCAGATTCGTGAGATCCTTTGGACGATTTTCTTTTGGACAACTCCACATAGCCATGGAAGGGCATGTCCTGCGTAGTAAGGCTCACTTCCAATCGCGCCCAGGCATTGTACTTGATGATGCCACCAAGCGGTACATTCACGTTTATTTCTATGTTGCTCTCGGCTTGTACAGGCCTCACCAAAAGGGTCAGCCAGACGGTAGAAAAGAGCAACATCCATCTCCATTTCATGCTTGTTCCTCCGCTCGTTATCGTGACGCCAATGAAATGACAAGTGCATCCGGTTGTTCGTCATGATGGACGAGAAGCAATTTCTTGCCTCCAGCCGCCCAATTCCCTCTCACTACATGATCACCTGACAAGCTTACTAGCCCCAGTTCTCTCGAAACGACAGGCTCTTCATCCATTTGAGCTTCCATCAGATTTCCCGACGGCGTCGTATAGGTAAGGGTCACGTCGCCGTTCCAAGAAGGCCACTCGCCTTTTCCCAAGACCGATATCCTGCCTGTCCGGATCTCCATAACTTGAATACTTCCTGCTTTGGCAAAGGCAAGAAAGCGACCGTCAGGGGACCATTCCGGCTGGGAGCCTTCAGCCATTTTCCATTCCTGAAAAGAGACCGTGCTGCTCATCCAGATTTCTTCTATCCCATTTTTCACACGAGTGTAGGCGATTGTTTCATCATTGGGCGACCATGTCGGAGATTGGTACGTGACTTGATCTTCTTCCTTCAGCAACCGGCTGCTAGTCACGTTGTTTTGATCGGGCATATCCACGATCCAGATTCGCGATTGCCCCTCCAGTTGTTCGACTATAGCTACTTGTTGGCTGTGATTCGCCCACGACAAGGCGCGATATTCGCCTTTGGTTGGCGGCAG
>JARDZO010000214.1 GCA_029240815.1 Brevibacillus sp. | reverse complement strand
CAGCTTAGCGGAACAACGAATTCACGGGATCCAGAAGCGGTACCTCTGTATTCCCTGCGGAGCGGCTACTCCTTTACCGCTTCCCCGTGAATCGTTGTGGAGCGGTCAGTCTATACTCCTTTGCAGGGTGTAGGCTGGAGCGCAGATCGGAAACCTGCTTCTCCACACCACCGCAGCACGCAAAAGTGTAAATTAACACCTATATTGGAAAAATCCGATCTATCACCAAGTCCAAGGTAAAAAAAATGCTCCGCCAAGCCGTATGGCCGAGCGAAGCTTTTTTCGTATGAACGGGACATCCTTTTCCTAAACTAGCTTCTCCACGTTGACACGGCCGGAGAAGAACGTCGCTCCGCCTCCCATATCTGCGATGCGGTCAGGCGTGAGCGCATTGATATGGTGCTTGGATCCTGGCGTATCAGCCCAGAGACCCTGGCTCACCACTACACCTGCTAAAACAGTCTCCCCGACAGACGCCGTCAGCTCGCACTCCCCTCGATCGTTCCATACACGAACTATATCCCCATCACCAATGCCTGCCGACTCAGCGTCCGTCGTGTTCATAAACAGACGCGGAAACTTTTCCAGCTTCACATGCTTGGCGTTGTTTGAAAAGGTCGAGTTGAGGAAATTGTGATTCGGCCCTGGCACGTACAGGTAAGGATAACTGCTCTCCACGACGATGGGTGTATACGTCGGCAATGGTGGATATCCCTGCGCCTCCAGCTGTTTCGAGTACAGCTCGATTTTTCCGCTCGGTGTTGGCAGATTCTCGAAAAACCGTGGGGTAACGGCAGCTTTCCTGTAATTTTTCTCGATCAGATCCTCGTACGTAATTGCACTCAAATACGGATTGGCTGGGTAGTCCAGAGCTTGGCGAATCATCTCTTCCTCGGTATCGTCAAACATCTCATCTTCGTAGCCCATCCCTTTTGCCAGCAGACGGAAGACATCCACATTGGATTTACTTTCGCCGTATGGAGCGATCACTGGTTTTTGCAGCTGCATGTAATGGTGCCAGTAGGATGTGTAGAAATCCGTATTTTCAAATGCAGAGGTCGCAGGCAGCACGATGTCGGCATAGGCCGCTGTTTCCGTCAAAAACAGATCGTGTACGACTGTAAATAGATCTTCCCGCTCCAGCCCTTTTTTGACCTTGTTCCCTTCCGGTGCGACCAGCGCAGGATTGCAGCCGTATACAAACATCGATCGGATCGGCGGGTCGAGCTCCAACAGTGCACTCCCGATCACATTCATGTTAATTCGCCGCGTTTGTTTGTTGACCAATACATCCGGCCTTTGCAACGTGTGTTTGTTGTGCTCGAGAAAGCCTTTGTTTCCTTTCATCGCCCCACCGCCCTGAACGAGCCATTGCCCAGTCAGCGCCGGCAAACAAGCAATCGTCCGCACGCACATACCACCGTTGTCATGATGCTGTAAACCATTACCGATGCGAACCAAAGAAGGGGATGTCTGGCCATACAGGCGTGCCAACCGGTAAATATCGTCTACCGGAACACCGGTAATCGCAGAGACAGTAGTCGGGTCGTACTGTCGGACGTGCTCACCCAGCTCCTCGTGACCCACGGTATACTGCTCCATAAATGCCTTATCTACCATGTTTTCCGCAAAGAGGACGTGCATGAGGCCCAGAGCCAATGCGGTATCGGTCCCGGGCAGTACAGGGATAAACCAGTCAGCCCAACGCCCCGTCTGATTTTTATGAACATCGATGACGACAATTTGCGCTCCGTTCTTGCGCGCTTTCTCTGCCAGCATGACCTGGTGCATATTTGTGCTGACTGCATTGATGCCCCACATGATAAACAGCTTGGTGTGCACCGTTTCCTCTGGGTCGGTTCCGTAATTGGCACCCATCGTATAATTGTATCCGACGCCCCCTGCTGCATTGCAAATCGCTCGATCCAGTCGACTGGCACCGAGACGATGGAAAAAACGCATGTCCATGGTTTCCGCATTCAGCCTGCCCATATTACCGTAAAAGCTATACGGCAAAATGCTCTCAGGTCCGGATTCAGAAATGAGCTGCTTCCAATGGGAGGTGATGGTCCGGGTCGCTTCCTCCCAACTGATTGGCTCAAACTTCCCTTCTCCTTTTGCCCCGACACGCTTGAGCGGCTGTGTGAGACGCTTCGAATCGTAGATCCGCTCCGCCATGTTGCGCACTTTGTTGCAAATGCTTCCCTGCGTCACCGGATGATTCGGATCACCCTCCACTTTGACGATTTTTCCGTCTTTTTTATGGACAAGCAGCCCGCACTGATCGGGACAATCCAAGGAGCATACCGATGGAAATACCCCGTTTTGTTGATCTACGTATGATTGCATGGTTCGACTCCTCTCCCATCTCCATGTAGTAATGTTCGCTCCCGTATATGCACAACCCTTTTTAGAGGTTCCTCTCCTCTCATTATCACCGCGAACGAAAAAAAGAAGCAAGAAAAAAAGCTCTCCCTGAAATGCCGTTTAGCACATCCGGGGAGAGCTTTTCGATTGGATGGAATGGCTACGTCATCGATCCACAGCCGAACGCTTCGGTAAACCTTCTAATGCCCCTGGATTCATCAAGCTGGAGTTATCGCCCAATGCTTCGCCCAGGAACCGTTGCTTGATGAGGCGGCGCATGATTTTTTGGGTGCGCGTTTTCGGTAAATCTGATACGAGGTGAACTTCAGCCGGTTCATAGGGCTTGCCCAGAGAGCTCGTCACTTGTCGCTTTAGCTCGCTCGTTTCCAAACTCGCACCTGGTTTCATCACAATGAACAGGACGATTTCTTCCCCTTTGACCGCATGCGGGACACCAATCGCTGCCGCTTCCAATACGCCCGGATACTGGCTCACCACGTCCTCCAGCTCTCCTGGCCCCGTTCTTCTCCCCGACACCTTGATGACATCGTCTGCCCGCCCTTGGTGGAACCAATAGCCTTCTTCGTCCATCGTGACCATATCTCCTTGCCACCACAAATGCTCTCCCAGTGGAAAATACGTATCTAGATAGCGCTGGCGATTTCTCCAAAAGCCGCGGGTCTGTGCCGGCTGTGGAACGGTAAAGACAAGGTAGCCCGGCTTCCCGGCAGGTACCGGATTGCCTGTTTCGTCCACGACTCTCGCTCCTACGGCAGGGGTAGCCCCCAGGCACGTCGCCTTTTGCGGAGTGATGCACGTAGAGGAGAGAATCTCGGCAAACACCTCGGTACCGCCGCTTCCATTGATAATGGGTGCCTTACCATTGGTCCAGGATAAATACCATGTCCACGTCTCTTCATCGATCGGCTCCCCTGTATGTCCCAATATTCGCAGTGTGGAGAGGTCCGCTTTTTCACGGAAAGTTTCCGCGTACGTCTTTAGCATGCGCAATGCCGTTGCTGGTGCGCCAAATACCGTCACCTTGTACTTCTCGATGATCTGATACAACCGCCCCGGATTGGGATGCATCGGGCTGCCTTCATAAATCAAAAAAGGTGCCGCGACGCTGTGAGCCGAGAAAAGAGGAAGCTGGCCCATCATCCAGCCGAAATCAGTCACCATGGTAAAAACATCATCGGGATGCGTGTCATAGATGAACATCCCGACCTCTGCTGTCTTAACAGCAATCCCGCCATGGACATGAACGATGCCTTTTGGACTTCCTGTCGTCCCCGAGGAATAGCTGACCATGCACGGTTCCTCCGCGTCCGTCTCGACGGTTGCGAACTGGTCCGACGCTGCAGCCAGCAGCTCATTCCAGTGCCAGTCACGCCCAGAGACGAGCATTGCCTTTTCACCCAGCCGCTCAGCGATCAATACACTCTGTACCGTAGGGGCCGTCTCCAACGCCTTGTCCAGCACATGCTTGAGCAGCACCTGCTGTCCTCCGCGATAAAAACCGTCAGCAGTCACCACTGCCCTGGCCTCTACATCTCGCAAACGCACCGCAACGGCCTCAGGCCCAAATCCAGAAAAAAGTGGAACGGCGATCGCTCCTGCCTTGTAGATACCGTACAGCGCAATGACCGTCTCGGGTATCATGGGCATGTAAATCGCGACTCGGTCTCCCCGCTCTACACCAAGGCTGCTCAGTGCGTTGGCGAACCGATTCACCTGTTTGTACAGCTCGCGAAACGTATACCTTCTCTCTTCCTCAGCTTCCCCTTCCCAGAGCAGTGCAGGTCGGTCTGCGGTAGCCTCATTTTCCGCCCATTTGTCCAAAAAGTTATGCACGAGATTGATTTTTCCATCCACAAACCATTGCGGCCACGGCAACCCTTTCGAAAAATCCAGCACTTCCCGGTAAGGCTGGGCAAACTCAATACCGGCAAAGCGAATAAAGGCGTTCCAAAACCAGCTCACATCATCCTCGGACCGCCGGATCAATGTCTCGTAATCAGCAATCTGCTCCTGTTTCATGAAGCGTTCGAGATTGCTCGACTCGTGCTGTTCCTGTGACGGCTCCCAAACTACTTTGCGTGTACGCATCATCCAATTCCCCTCCACACGATTCGGAATTATTTGAAAGCGCTTCCTCCCATTATTTTCATCTGCTTGTTCCACCTCTGTCAATAGCCAGTGGACAACGGTTCTTTTGTCCGCAGACCATGCCTTGCGGGATATGGTAGAATCATCTAGATGAAATCTGGAAAGTGAGGAACACTATCCCATGACACGAGCCGTACTGCTTGGTGCGAGCGGCCTGGTCGGCAACGCCTTGCTCCATCTCTTGCCAACGAGATATCCCGTCTAGCACATAGAAGCAAACAGACAAGCTGACAGTCATAGGTATGAGGGAGAGATGTGAAGGAGGCGATTCTTTAGAATGGATACGCCAAAAGAGAAGCCGGTAGCACCTCAACCTCCCAGTCGACAGGCCTTGCGCAACGCCTATGAGCTGATTCTCACCCACATATGGCCGCGTATGATTTCCAACCATTCTACATGCAGGAGAATCGATGATGATGAAGATACGGCTGATACAAAACGGATTGATTACCGAGATTGACGACGTGGAGGAAACCGTACAGCCACCCGTCAACGGATTTTACTGGATCGATGCTACTCCGTTTGATCTGGATATTCTGCAGCCATTGTTCGGCTTGCATCATCTGGCTGTAGAAGACTGTATCGACGAGGAAGAACAACGTCCCAAGCTCGTGGTGTACGACGACCATTACTTTCTCGTCATCAACGGAATCGCCTTTCATGATCAGGACATTTTTTTGCGCGAGATCAATGTTTTCCTCGGCAGCAATACGATTATTACGGTCACGAAGCAGGAGGCTCCTGAATTTACTACCTTACATGCCATCCTCCGCGAGAAAGAAGTGAATCGTCCTGATGTATTTCTCTACTATTTGGTCGATCAAATCGTCGACCGCTATTTCGACGTTATCGAGAAAATCGAAGACTTGATCGAAAATCTGGAAGAGCAAATCTTGATGAACACGCGCAAATCACACCTGGATCAAATCATTGGATTGCGCAGTGAAATATTATATGCTCGCAAAATGCTTGTGCCGCAACGGGATCTGATAGACGCTCTGCATAAAAAAGAACTTCCGCTCATTCAACCATCCATGCGGAAGTACTTCGGAGATATTATGGAGGATGCTGCGAAAGTCGTAGAAAGCTTTGAGACATTTCGCGAGCTGATCGGGAACTTGCGTGAAGCGTATCAGTCCGCACTCGCTGGGCGCGCCAACGAAATCATGCGCGTCTTTACCGCGTTGACGACGATCTTCATGCCATTGACGATCGTAACTGGCATCTACGGCATGAACTTTGACTACATGCCGGAGCTGCGACAACCCTATGGTTACTTTATCGTACTCGGCGTCATGGCAGGGATCGGACTGACGATGTTCCTCATTTTCAAAAGGAAGGAATGGCTGTAGCTTGTCCATTTTTATTGACTAGACAAGCTCATCGCACGCCACAATCATGAGGTTCAGTTTTTTGGATAAATCACATTCATAGGGCTGAGCCAATTCTTGCCCGTCTTCGTCCTGGAGAATACGAATAATGGGGCGACTAGGCATTCCTTTGTTCGAATCCACGATGACCCCTGCTTCTCCTGTATTCAGTGTGACACTCAGCCCTAACGGATAGAGGGCGATCGTATCCCTCAGTGCCTCGACATACTTCTGGTCAAACAGCCTGCCAGAACCACTGTACAGGACCTCCATAGCTTCATGTGGCAGCATCCCCGGACGATATACACGGTGGGAAGTCAGTGCATCAAATACATCCGCGACTGCCATCAAACGACCGAACGGATGGATTTCATCCTTTTTTAGCTTTCGCGGATAACCGGAGCCGTCCCATCGCTCATGATGCTGAAAGGCACAATGTGCGGCCAACAGCGGGATGTCATCCTGGCGTCGCAACATCTCGAATCCGTATTCGGCGTGCTTTTTCATCAATTCAAATTCTTCAGCCGTCAACCTGCCGGGCTTTTTCAATATTTGATCAGGAATGTGAACCTTTCCTATATCATGCAGCATGCCGCCAATACTAATTTCCAGCACTTCTTTTTCGGAACAGCCGGTTTTCAATGCCAACGCTGTACTGTACAAAGCGACGTTGAAAGAGTGTGTAAAGATGTAATTGTCGAAAGCACACGCATCCGCCAACAGGTTCATGGCCGTGCGCGATCCGTTCAATTCATCCGCGACAGCTGTCATCACTTGACGCAACTCGCGACCGAATGCTTTGTCTGCAAAGATCTGCTGCCATTTTTGTGGAAAGTCATTTACGGTGCGGAACGTGTCGTGAATGATCGACATCGCCGCTCTACGGGTTTGCTCGGAGATGACGGTTTCCACCATAATGTCGTCTGTTCGCTTATCCTGAATGTAAAGACTTGTGATGTTCTTACCTTTGAGTCTTTCTAGCATTCGCTGGGTAAGTTCCACGCCAGCACCAACGAGAACCGTTCCGTTTTCCGTGTAGATAGAACGGGCCAGCGTATCACCCGGCCGGCATTTTTGAATGGATTTCAGTCTCATTTCCAACATTCGCCTTTCCTCAGGGTACCCCTATTATAGCGTGATTCGACTGGATTCTACATGCTTATTTTTTCTTCGCATCAAACCAAGAAACGCCCTTGTCTCTTCGACAAAGGCGTCTTTCTTTTTAGAAATCTTGCATTTGGAGCTACAGCATCTTAACGACGGCATCTCGCCCGATCATCCCGGCTGTAATTCCCTGTTTTTCTGCAGTAGTCGTCACTGATTCAAGGGGTGCATCCAGCAGTTCCTGAATGGTTTTGACTCCGACTGCCCGCCCCGCTAAAATTTCCCGACTGGCTAGCTTTTCGTTCAACAGTCCAACATCCAGCGCCCCGCACATAATATATCCATTGTCTGTCGTTACAGCCAGCAATGTCGTCTTTGGCAGTCGAACTGTGACGGCGATTGCCGTTCCCTCCGGAAAATGAACAGGTACTACCTCGACCATTGCGCAACCCTCCTTTTTCTTTCCTGTCTCGTAGCGTTACCATCGTATGACAGGAGAAAGAAATATGTGTTTGCGTAAGTCAATGCATCAAAGTCGATGGGGAGCTCTCGTCCTCCATCGCCACTTTGCGCTTCATGACCTCAATCATATATGTCGCCAGCATGTGAAAAAGCTCTTCTCCATCCATCTCGCCTATCAGATCAAGCAAGTCTTCTCGCGATTGTTCATCCAGAATCCCTACGACAATCGCAGTGATGTCCTCTTCAGCCCCGTTGAAATGCCCCTTGTACAGCTCATACATTTCGTCGATAAACCGCATAGTTCGCTCCCCCCTCTTTTGTTAGCATGCCCTCGATTTGTCATTTGGGAGCACCCTTTTACTCAAGGGAGAGTCACCCGTTCCCATCTGGGGAGAAAGGACTGTTGAACAAAGCTCTGATCCATCACCGTTTGGGCTACGACCTCCCGAAGCATTTGCGGGAGAAAAAACTCTATCTGGCTTCCTTGCAGCAAGTCTGGAAAAAGCCGGTTGTACATGTACATGTCGACCGTCCCAACCCGGTATTCCTGATCCATGACTAACGGCTGGTCGTTGACTTCAACCTGTACGATGTGAGGATGATCTCCGGCAATGTAGCGGATGCGCAGCCCATCGACGCCCATCCAGCCCTCCACCTTTCCGCGAAAACCACAGCCACGCAGCTCACGTCGGATAGTCTCAGGCTGGATCGCCTGCTCCAGGACACGTATCAGCTGCGCTCCTGTCAGGGTGACCGCACATGCATTGATCGGATGCGGCAGACTATGTAACAAGTCAGCGAAAGATATCTTCCCCTGATGCAAATCTGAGAGTAGCAAGCCACCATTGGCCAATCCGATCTCTGCCCCGGTCCACGAGCGAATGCTGGCTGCCAGGAAGGAACCAAACGGCGTCTCCTCCATCCACTCTGCCTGCAAATCGTGCTTCAACTCAGCAACAGGACGCAGCATGATTTGCTCTGCTTCTGCGTGTTGCTCCTGCAGAAACATCGTCAATTCCACGTCAGGCACATAATCAGCGGTAGCAAACAGCTCTGCGCTGACAATTGTCACCTGCTTGGCGGCACGGTCCCAAACCAGACGTACATGCCCCACGTGCTGTCCGAATTTACCTGTCTGTGCGACCAACGTTTTGCCAATTCTCTCTCCTTGCTGCAACGTATGATGAGTATGAGCCCCTAGAATGACATCCAGTCCCTCTACCTCCGCAGCGAGGCGACAGTCTGCCTGGTATCCCAGATGGGACAAAAGCACGAAGACATCTGCGCGATCACGCAGAGCCGCTAGCTGCTCTCGAATGATCGGCATCGGTTCTCGTATGTCCCAGCCCATACTGCTGTATGAGGGGACAAAGGGAATCGTCACTCCCAAAAGCGCTACCCGTAAGTCTTGCCATTCATGGATGGCATACGGTACAGCCCACTTTGGCGTTGCCTGACTCTGTGAATCCAGAAGATTGCCTGCAATGACGGTAAAGGTAGCTTCCTCGTACATGCCATTGAGCCTTTCTTTAGGGAGCGTGATGCCCTCGTTGTTCCCGATTGCCGCATACTCGTAGCCAGTCCGGTTCATCACGCTGACATTCACTTTCCCATAGCTCGCTTCGGATTTGATGTCCATTCGGTCCATATGATCACCGATGTCTGCAATCAGTACATGCTCTCCCTGTTGCTCCCACTCCTCCCGATGTGTACGAAAGCAGGTCGCAATACGCGGCATCGTCGCAAAATGGCTGTGCAGGTCGTTGGTGTGCAGCATGTGCAAGGTACAGGTGTCTGCCAAGACTTTCCCCTCCCTCTCTATACGAGCTTATCCGAGGATGGATTCCCCAATCATTTGTATGGCAATGCCCAAGATCAACACGCGCAAGACCAGCACGATCGTGCGTCCTTTCATCTTGCTGGCTGCGATGGCCCCGAGCTTTCCTCCTGCCCACGCCCCAGGCGCAAGCATCGCCGCATACAACCAGTCGATATTGTTGTTCAGCACATTCGTAACCGAACCGATCACAGCGGAGAAGAAAATGACGAGCATCGATGTCGCCGTCGCGATGTGCGGGGGAAAACGAAACAAGATCATCATCGCAGGTACCATCAGCACGCCGCCACCTACTCCGAACAGGGACGAGGTAATCCCCACGAAAAAGGCGATCAAAATGGCGGTCCATCTGCTGTATCCGTATTCGTACTCGTTCCCCTCATGATCGACGAAGTGGCGTTTGACTTCCCATTGGATGTTTCTCGGCTTAAGTTTGTCTTTGATCATCATCAGCACGAACATGAGGAGCTGGAACAATCCAAACAACAGGGTAAATCCTTCTAATGGTAGTAATTTATTAAGGTAGACACC
>JARDZO010000457.1 GCA_029240815.1 Brevibacillus sp. | reverse complement strand
GTACCCTTTCATCGTCTCGAGACTTGGGATTTCCTCGTTGCGCAGCAATGGCGAGTAATGGGCGATCGGCTGCAGCTCCAGGTAATCGTAGAACGAAGCTACTTCCTTCAGCTCCTCCGACGATTTCCCGCGCAAAATGGCCTGCATCAGCTCGCCGTCCTTGCACGCCGTACCGATCAGTAGACCGTCCCTATACTTCGTCAGCTGACTGCGCTGGATCCGTGGCCATCTATAGAAGGTTTCGACGTGAGAGCGACTCACCAGCTTGTAGAGGTTTTTCAATCCCTCTTTGTTTTTCACGAGGATCGTCGCATGGAATGGACGACCGCTTTTATAGTCCGCTTCTGCATTGCTCTGTTCATTCAACTGCGCCAACGTCTTGATCTGCGCTTCCTTGATGTCTTTGAGCATCTGCTGGAAGACATGCGCCAGCGCAACCGTATCATCCAACGCGCGGTGAGCATTGATCAGCTCTACATTAAATTTTTTTGCGAGACTGCCCAACCGATAGTTGCGCATACCTTTGTACATCATTCGCGCGAGAGGCAGTGTATCCAGGAACGGATTGTTCCACGGCTCCATTCCAATCCGCTTGGCGCACGCATTGATGAACGCTTTATCAAATTCGGCATTGTGGGCAACGAGAATTGCATCTCCCGTGAATTCCTTAAACTGGCGAAGCACGACATCCAAGGTGTCCTTGCCGCGCAGCATCTCATTGGTAATCCCCGTGATCTCGGTTGTTTTCGGTCCAATCTCCAGCTGCGGGTCGATCAGTTCCGTCCACTCTGCGACAATCTCGCTCCCTTTCATCTTCACGGCAGCGATTTCGATAATGGTATGCTCGGCTGCGTTCAAGCCGGTCGTCTCCGTGTCAAAGACGACGTATTCCGTATTCTCATCAATCGGAATGTTGTTATCTGCCGTCAAATTGTAGACGATATCAATCCCGTCCTCGATGACGTACGCTTCCATCCCCAAAATGCACTTGATGTTATTTTTCTTGGCCACTGAATAAGCCTCCGGAAATGCCTGTACGACTCCGTGGTCAGTAATGGCAATCGCCGGGTGTCCCCATTTCGCCGCTGTAGAAACGAGCGATTTTACGGACGCTACCGCATCCAGAGCACTCATAGGTGTATGGCAATGCAACTCAACACGTTTTTCTTCTGCCGTATCTCGGCGTACGACTTGCTCGATCTGATTGAGATCGTTCGCATTCATCACCAGATCGCGAATGAACGTATCATGCTGTACGCTTCCTCGCACCCTGACCCACATACCATCCTTCAGAGCCTCCAGCATCTTGACGTCTTCCTTATCGCGGGAAAACATTTTGACGGTAAGCGAATCTGTGTAGTCAGAGATGTTAAAGGTAAGCAAATGGCGACCGCTTCGCAGCTCTTTTACTTCCACGTTGAACACGGCACCTTGGATGACTATCCGGCGCTCCTCATCCTGAATCTCACAGATCGGAATAGGGGCATCCTTAATTTCATACCCCATCATCAGAGTCGTAATGGCCTCTGTCTTATCAGCAGACTTGGCCTCCTGCGCAGCGGCAGTCATGACGACCTCGACCAGAGCTCTCTCTTCCTCGCTGCGCTGTTCAACGAAAGCCTTGTACGCTTCATCACTCTCTTCCTGATGGAACGTAAAACGCGGAGAAGTGTCGGTCGTCTTCTGAAAAACGGCGAGCAGTTCGCTGTCCGCTTTTTTTCTTTTGGCCACTTCTACCGTCATATCGGTAGGCAAGTAGATTTTTACTTCTTGCTGCGCGACCTCTTTTTTCGCTGTACGCATCGTGACAGCCAGTGAATTCAAGGCCGGCTCGACACGTGCAAGCACAACATCCCAGTACTCATTTACGATTTGCTCCAAAGGTGGTTTCTGCCCATATCGAAAACTGGCATCTACTTTCGCCAGATGGGAAAAGGTCTGCGTCAGCCTCTGTGTGAACGCATGAAAGACCTCCGCAGGCAGCATCCTGGGAAGCGTAAAACGAAATACCCACTCACGATTTTGCTTGTACAGCTCCAGCTTATCAATCTGTCCGTCCTGAAAAAAACGTTCCACCCATTCTGCCGGAAGCTCCATTTGCTTCACCAGCAGGGCGAACCGTTGCTTTTGCTCTTGTGTACGGTCCACGGCTTTCCCACCCCCTAAAACAAGAAAAAGAGGCACTCCCGTTGCATCAGGGGAGTACCCCGTAAATTTCGACAAAATCCCTCTTTATTCCTGCTGTCAATTACACTCCGAACAGTTCGGCTCCCGTGCGATCAACGCGTGCCAGCAAAGCTTTGACTTCGCTCGCGATTTCGTCCAGCTTGACATGAACGGTCTCTCCGGTTTTCCGTACGCGAATTTCTACAGTGCCTTCCTCTGCAGCCTTGTCGGAAACCGTAATGCGCAGCGGCAATCCGATCAGGTCAGCATCCTTGAACTTCACACCTGCGCGCTCAGGGCGGTCGTCAAACAATACTTCTACGCCTGCTTTGCGCAAAGCTTCCGTGATTTGTTCGCTGGTCTGACGTTGCTCTTCTACTTTAACATTGACCGGAATGACATGCACGTGGAAAGGTGCTACAGCTACTGGC
>JARDZO010000213.1 GCA_029240815.1 Brevibacillus sp. | reverse complement strand
AGCCGCGTTATTTTCTATAGAAGAAACACGGCCGGAAAAGTACTTCGGCTCTGTGAAATTCTGGCCAATCAGTTCAGAGCCGATCACCTTGCCCGATTCATCGACGATCAGACTGCCGCTCGCCTGGGCAGGCATGACGACTTGCGCGATTCCCGTCATCGCCAGCGGGTAAGCCAGACCGCAAATCAACAACAGAACGAAACTGAGACGCAGGTTGGTAAGCCACATATGATTTCACCTTTGCTTTCTTTGCGTAAATGATGGTTACACCAAGCTGAGCGTAACCAGAATCAAATCAATCAGCTTGATGCCGACAAATGGAACGAGTATGCCACCCAGTCCGTAGACAACAAGATTGCGTCTCAGCAGCTTGCTCGCACTCATCGGTGTGTATTTAACGCCCTTCATCGCCAATGGAATCAGCATCGGGATAATGATCGCATTAAAGATCAACGCGGACAGAATCGCACTTTGCGGTGTAGCCAGGCTCATGATGTTCAACGCGCTCATTTGCGGGATCGCCAGCATGAACATCGCCGGGATGATCGCGAAGTATTTCGCCACGTCATTCGCGATACTAAAGGTCGTCAGAGCGCCGCGCGTCATTAGCAGCTGCTTCCCGATCGCCACGACCTCGATAATTTTGGTCGGGTCGGAGTCCAGATCGACCATGTTCGCAGCCTCTTTTGCCGCTACAGTCCCTGTGTTCATCGCCAAGCCTACATCTGCCTGAGCCAGTGCAGGTGCATCGTTCGTCCCGTCACCGGTCATCGCGACCAGCTTGCCTGCCGCCTGTTCTTTTCGAATCAATGCGATTTTGTCTTCCGGCTTCGCTTCCGCCACAAAGTCATCGACGCCTGCTTCTTTGGCAATGGTCGCCGCGGTCAGCGGGTTATCGCCTGTACACATCACCGTACGGATACCCATGCGGCGCAATTCTTCAAAGCGTTCGCGCATCCCTGGTTTCACGGTATCTTTCAAATAAATTAATCCCAGGATGGTCTTGCCTTCAGCAACGGCCAGCGGAGTGCCGCCTGCTGTGGCGATTGCGCTTGCTTTTGTATCCAAATCAGCGGGGATGCTTCCCCCCTGCTCGCTGACGTACTTTTTGATCGCATCTACTGCCCCTTTGCGAATGAGCATGCCGTCTGCCAAATTCGTACCGCTCATGCGGGTTTCGGCGCGGAACTCTACGCCTTCTGAACCAGGGAGCTCGAGCTCAGATTGATCCAGACCTTGTTTCTTTGCCAGTTCAATCACCGAGCGACCTTCAGGTGTTTCGTCGTAGATGGAGCTTTGTGCTGCTACTTTATTCAATACATCCGGTTTGGCTTTCCCTACGGGCACAAACTCCGCTGCCATCCGGTTTCCGTGCGTGATCGTCCCCGTCTTATCCAAAATGATGGTGTTGATGTCACCGGATGCCTCTACCGCTTTCCCCGACATGGCAATCACGTTGAATTGCGTGACGCGGTCCATCCCTGCGATCCCGATAGCAGATAATAATCCTCCGATCGTGGTCGGAATCAGGCAAACAAGCAAGGCAATCAGTGTCGCAACCGGGATCGCTGCGTTCACATAGCCGGCAATCGGCAACAGCGTCGTGCAGACGATCAAGAAAATCAAGGTCAAGCTGACCAACAACGTACCCAGCGCGATCTCATTCGGAGTCTTTTGGCGTTTCGCCCCTTCTACCAGCGAAATCATGCGATCGAGGAACGATTCGCCTGGATCAGTCGTGACCCGTACCCGAATCTGGTCACTGACGACCCGAGTTCCTCCCGTAACGGAGCTGAAATCACCGCCTGCTTCCTTGATGACGGGAGCGGATTCACCCGTAATGGCTGATTCATCGACAGATGCCACTCCTTCAATGATTTCACCATCGCTTGGGATCAGCTCACCTGTTTCCACGATGACGACATCGCCTTTTCTCAGCTCGGTGGAACTGACGATTTGTGTAGAGCCATCTTTCGCGAGCCGTCGCGCTTTTGTATCCTGCTTGGTTTTTTTCAAGCTCTCTGCTTGGGCTTTCCCGCGACCCTCTGCCAACGCCTCCGCGAAGTTGGCAAACAGAATCGTCACAAGGAGGATGATACTGACTACAGCGTTATAGACCGGTTCCGATGCTCCCCCAAACAAGTTGGGGATAAATGTGAGGAGCATGGTAAGGACAAAGCCTACCTCCACTACGAACATCACCGGATTTTTCATCATGACGCGCGGGTCCAGTTTTTTGAAAGACTCGACAAACGCCCGCCGGTACAAGTCTTTGGGAAGCGCAACCGTGCGCGTTCTGCTCATCGTAAAAATCTCCTTTGCCTCTATTATTTTCGGGTCCGTCTGTCTATCGGAGGGTCAACCACTCGGCGATCGGCCCCAGAACCAGCACGGGCAAGAAAGTCAGCGCACCTACGATAATCACCGTAGCCAGTAGAATGACCAGAAAAACGTTGTTGTCGGTTCGCAAGGTACCCATGGTCTCTGGTACGGGTGTTTTGACCATCAACGAGCCGGCTACAGCCAGCATGGCAATGATAGACACGTAACGGCCAAAGAGCATGACCAGACCGGTCGAAATGTTCCAGAACGGCGTGTTGTCTCCGAGTCCTTCAAATCCAGAGCCGTTGTTGGCTGCCGATGAAGTAAATTCATACAAGACTTGCGAAATTCCATGGAAGCCTGGATTTGAGATCCCGGCTGTGCCCATATCCGTCGCCAGTGCGATAGCCGTAGGCGCCAAAATGATCAACGGATGCACGAGAATCGCAATCGCGATCAGCTTCATCTCTTTGCCCTCGATCTTGCGTCCCAAAAATTCAGGGGTGCGACCCACCATTAGACCTGCGATGAACACGGCCAATATCGCGTACATCAAGATGTTGACCGTACCCACACCGTCTCCGCCAAAGACGCAGTTGAGCATCATTTCACCCAGTGGCACAAGTCCTCCCAGAGGCGTCAACGTATCGTGCATGCTGTTGACCGTACCTGTTGTCGCCGCAGTCGTAACCGCCGTAAACAAAGCGCTCTGTGCGATCCCGAAGCGGACCTCTTTTCCTTCCATGCTCCCCATAGTCTGGGACAGTCCCGCACGCTCCAATGCCGGGTTGCCGTTCCCTTCATTAAAGTAGGCAAGGAGAAGGAAGCACAGAAACATGAAGCCCATAGCTCCGAAAATGATCCATCCTTGCTTACGGCTTTTTGCCATGAATCCAAAGGTAATCGGGAGTGAAGCAGGAATCAGGAACATGGAGATAATTTCCAATGCGTTGGAGAATGGCGTCGGATTCTCAAAAGGATGCGATGAGTTGACCCCGAAGAATCCTCCGCCGTTCGTACCCAAGTGCTTGATCGAGACAAGAGAAGCGACTGGGCCCCGTGCAATCTGCTGTTCCGCTCCCGTGATCGTTGTGGCTGTAGCAGTCGGTTCCATCGTTTGCGGGACCCCTTGGGCAACGAGCAGCAGCGTGACTACGATAGACAGTGGAATCAATACCCGCGTATGAGCACGAATCAAGTCTACGTAGTAATTCCCGATGCTGCGCTTGCCTGTCAGCCCACGCATGAATGCCATGACGACGGCAATCCCTGTCGTCGGTGTGGTAAACATCAGAAAGATAATAACCATCATCTGAGAGAGATACGACAATCCGCTCTCGCCGCTATAGTGCTGCAGGTTGGTATTCGTTAAAAAACTGACAGCCGTGTTGAACGACAGCAGTGGGTCCATCGCTCCAATACCGCTTGGGTTTGCAGGCAGTACCCCTTGCAGGCGCAGCAACAGGTAAGCGAACGCGACCATCACGATATTGCTCACCAAGACAGCTGTTGCGTACTGCTTCCAGCTCATGTCGGCTATGCGAATGCCAGCCACCTTGTAAATTAGATGTTCAAACCCGCCATAAAAGTGATCCAGCCGGGTCTTCTCCAACGAGAATGCGCTAGCCAGATATCGTCCCATCGGTATGGCCAGAACGAGCAGCACGACCAAAACGAACGATATTTGTAGAAAGTCCACGACAGTTCCTCCTAACTCCCTGTATGAAATCAAACGGTCGACCTCAGTATTTTTCCGGATAGATCAAGGCATGACACAAATACAGTGCGAGTGCCGCCATGATGATCAGTAACAAGATCATTTTTCTTCCCCTCCCTGTTCTCTCACCACGGCGTCACAAAATTTGATGAAAGCGAAAAATGCACCAAATGATAGCGCCAAGAGCAGTATGGAAACCGCGTCCATGTCTTTCCCTCCTTCTCCCGTCTTTTCTCCCGATCCCTATGCGCTACTCCCTTTTTTGTCCACCTCCGCACTACCGTGCACTTTCTTATGAAACAGTCACCAGGTCGCCTCTTTCGCTTATCCTGTACAGACCCTCTCTCGGGAAAAAGCCTGCCCATGGGATAAAAATAGACCAATGCTCACCATTTCCCCGTAGATCGCCATAGAATGGGCAAGCTGAACAGACGAACGCAGTCGTCCGCAACCCGCGGCCATAACGATCTTTTCATCGGAGAAAAAGTACTCATTGGTCTACCGAACGCCCAGCTGACAGTGGTTTGCCATCTTTGCGTCTTGTCTCCCGTTTCCTTCTTCCGAAAACAGCTTATTCTTTTGAGCAAAACAAAAAGACCTGCAGAATGTTTTGAGCGCAGCCTTCTCGTGCCCTAAGGCAACAAAAAAGGCCTCCTCAAATAGGCGGTCTTTAGACCTCCCTCGCTTTAGCCGACGAAGTTAGCTGACGGGTAGGATGGCGAAAGAGTTTCTCATCCCTCCCACGACGATTCGTGGGATTAACCCCTACTGATTGGGTCCTCCGTTCCCGAGTGCCTCGGGATTTGGCCAGATTTGCAATTGTTGGTTACGAGTCTCATTATACGTCCGGCATAACCGGATGTTAATGTCCTGTTTCTGGCTGTTTTGCACGATTTATCGATTCTTTATTGATGTAAGCGTTTTATCTGTATCAAGCCTCACTCGATCTTGATATTTCGTGAGTTCTCTTTGGTTTTCAACCAAATCGAGTGGTATTTTCCCTGCCCTTACGTTCAAGTTGACAGCCTATTGACCCCTGAGTAACATAAGGCTCAATAATAATTATGGGAGGTATGGCGTTTGGCCATCTCAAATAAAAAAAAGCTGGAAGCCGAGATCAGCGAAGCTTTTATCAAATTCCAGCGGGATCTGATCGGACGAGGACCGCAAGAGGCTAAGACGTACATCGTAGGGGACATGGTAATCTGCCGGTTCAAGGGTGTGCTCACCGTAGAAGAACGGCATTTGTCCAGCCACGACAAAGGCAGGCGTATCGTAAAGGAAATGCGTGAGGTTCTGCGCGAGATGTACAGCGAGGAATCGGAAGCGATCGTGGAAGAGCATACCGGATGCAAGGTACTTTCCAGCCACAGCGATATCAGTACCAAGATGGGCGAACGCATCGAGGTTTATGTGTTGGACAAGGATCTCGAAAAAATCTTGGCCTAAGCATGCGGGCCTTTATCAAAAGTAACGAGCGAACGAAAATGAGGCTCCGCCTGAAATGTAGGCGGAGCCTTCCTATTTGCTATTCTCTAACCAATGAGCTGTACAGCCAGCCATTCCGCCTGATCGTAGATAAGATACGCCTCCTGATTCCGATAGCACTCATCAAAGGAAATGGGAAAGTACCGATGGGTAGCGCACTCCTTCTCTTTTTACACACAGACCTCCACTGCAACCTGTTGATCATAGCCAAATCTCTCACCCATATCAGAAACGACTTCCCACTCTTCTTCTCCTACCTGGATCGAATAGAGCAGCTCGCGTCCCTGAAATTGCACGTGCTTGACCTTGCCCTTGACTCCTGGAGCCTCCTCGTCCCACTGTCGGAGCTTGATTTGGTCTGGACGCACAGGCAATACTTGATGTGCTTGAAACGGCGTGCAGTCACGTGACACACGGATCGGTACCGTTTGCTCTCCATTTGCCAGCAAAAAGGTCTGCGAGTCCGCCCAGCTCCCTTTTAAAAAGTTGGCGCGACCGACGAATTTGGCCACGAACGGAGACTGGGGCGCATAGTAAATGTCATGAGGGGTCCCCGCCTGCTCGATTTTTCCATCACGCATCACGACGATCCGATCTGCCATCCCCAGTGCCTCTGACTGATCATGCGTCACATAGACGATAGCAGTCCCTAACTCCCGGTGAAGATGCTGGATCTCCTTACGCATTTGCATACGCAATTCCGCATCAAGGCTACTCAGCGGCTCGTCCATCAAGAGGAGGGTCGGATTGAATACAATCGCCCGTGCCAAGGCTACCCGCTGTTTTTGCCCACCCGACAGCTGACTTGGATAGCGGTTTTCCATCCCTGCCAGTCCGACCATTTCCAGCATCTGTGCGACCCGCTGACGAGGATTTCGCTTGTATTCTTCAGGTACATGCTGTTGATGCCTCAGAGGGAAAGCTACGTTGTCATATACGGTCAGATGCGGCCAAAGAGCAAATGACTGAAATACCATGCCGATACGCCGTTCCTCAGGAGGTGTTCTCTTCATTTTGTCGGCGACCCGTTCATGATTGATCCAAATCTCCCCATCCGTCGGAGCATCAAAGCCCGCCAACAGCCGCAACAACGTCGTTTTGCCGCATCCGCTCGGCCCCAGCAAGGCCACAAATTCCCCCTGACCTACCGAAACGTCCATTTGCTGCAGGGCCGTGATGTTGCCAAATCGTTTGGAAACTCCTATAGCCATTGCACTGTTCATTCTTCTATCCTCCGTTGCCATAATCGTTTCAACCAACTACCCAGTATCAGCACAAGCAAAATCGCAGCTACAATCAGAGTAGACAAGGCCGTACTATGAGTCGTCGAGCCCGCCTGCTCAAAGCTGAAAATGGCGACACCGATCGTCTCAGATCCGGATGTCCACAACAGGGAGGAAATCGTCAGTTCCGTGAAAGCTGTCAAAAAGACGAGAAACAATCCCGTCAGCATTCCAGGTGAATAGAGCGGCAACAGTATCCGGCGCCATCTCGTCCAGTAGCGTGCACCATTGATTCTGGCTGCTTCCTCTACCTCCTGGCCTACTTGCATGATCGATACCGTACTGCTTTTCACCTGCAGAATGAAGAAACGAACGACATACGAAATGAGAATGAGCCAGACAGTCCCGTACAAGCCCGGCTGCCAACCTGGCAACGGTTCGATCCATGTCAAAATCATAGCCAGGCCGAGTACCATTCCCGGCAGCGCATAGGGCAGGGACACCGCTCCCTCCATCGCTTTTCCTGTCATGGATGGGCGCTGTATTCGCCAATGCGCAAACCATGTACCCGCGATCAAGCAAAACAATCCTGACAGACCAGCCAGCATGAGGCTGTTACGAATCGCCGACCGTGTTCCTGCGTGGTTCTGCAGCACGAACGAAAAGTGCTTCCACGTCAGATTCTCCCAGACAAAGGGCAAGCCGTATGCTTTGATAAACGCCGTCGCAGCCATTGACAGTAGCGGCAGCACACTCGTCACAGCGAGAAACAGCCAAATTACCAGCTCTGCTGTCAGGCGACTTTTCCCCAATGGTGCGCGCACGGATTTGTCTGCCGCACTGGTCTGGTCGACGCGACTTTTTCGCAGGATCAGCCACTGTACACCTGTACCTGACAACGCAATGATCCCTAACAAAATAGACAGCACAGACGCCCGCGCAAACGCACTCGGGCCAAATCCGATGACCTGTTCGTAAATTAATGTACTGAGTACCGAAACATTTTCGGGTATGCCAAGAAAGGCGGGAATTCCAAAATTGTCCAGACCCGAGATGAAAGCCAGCAAACCGCCTCCTGCGATACCCGGCAACGCAAGCGGCAGCGTCACTTGGCGAAATACGGCTCCAGCACCCGCCCCAGACGAGCGAGCCGCCCACTCCAGCTCCCTGGGTATACGGTGTAATACAGAGAGCGTCAACATGTACACTAGCGGATAATGGGTCAAGCCCATCACGACGATGATGCCATCCAGGCCGTAGACGCTCCATAGTTCGACAGAGGTCCCTGCCAACCAGCTCGCCGCTCGGTTCAGCACTCCCTGCGGCCCTGCCATCTGCGTCCAGGCCAGCGTCATCACGTAGGAAGGAATGAGCAGAGGCAGCAACGCCAAAAGATGGATCGCCCCTTTGAAACGAATCTCGGTATAAGCGCATAGCCAAGCCAACCCCACGCCGATCAAAAGGGAAATCAAGGTCGAAGCTCCTGCTGCCGCTACCGTGTAGCTGACCGCATCCCACGTACGCACATCACCCAGCATTTCTGAAAAATAGCCCCAGCCGAATCCCGTTTCCGTTTCCACACTCAGCGCGATCAGCTTCCATAACGGGTAGACAAAAAAGAAGGCGACTGGCACGAATACGAGCCATGTCGTCGTCTTTTCAATGGACCAAGGGGCAGTCCATCGACGCCCCTTGTCTGTCTGCCGCTCCGTCAACGCGGTTTGCCAGTTACTTGCCACCCATCATCTCTCCAAATTTCTTTTTATCCGTTTCCCTCGCAGCTTCCAGCTCATCGATATTGGCAGAGATCACCTTGATCTCTTCGATGGACTTTAACCCCTCAGGTGCCGCCACACCTTTGCGAATCGGCGTGTATCCCAGACTCGCCGCCAGCTTTTGCCCCTCCGCCGAGAGGACAAAATCGACAAACGCTTTAGCCGCCTGCTGATTTTGAGAAGCTTTCATGATCCCGATCGGCTCCGTGATGACAGGCACGCCTTCACTCGGGTAGACCATCTCTACTGGTGAGCCCTCGGCTTTTGCACGGGCAACAAGGTAATCGACGATCATTCCATAGTCCTTTTCGCCGCCAGCCACGCTTTTCAGCACAGCGCCATTTCCTTTGATCACGGTCATCGCATTTGTCTTCAACCCTTGAATATAATCCCAGCCAAAATCAGTTTGCCGAGTCAGGACTCCGACGTTGTATGCCGCTGCACCTGAATAGAGCGGGCTTGGCATGATTGCTTTGCCAGCTGCCTCCGGACTAGTCAGTACCTTCCAGCTATCTGGCATCGCTTTGACTTTATTGCTGTTGACGGCGAGCACGGTCGCCATTACTTTAGTTCCTGTATACGCACTGTCTGCATCTTTCCACTCTGCCGGAATATCTGCCGCTTCCGGTGAAGAGTAGGGCAGCAGCAAATCTTGTTTTTTCAAGCTGGCAAAGGTCGGCGCATCTGCCACTAACAGCACATCTGCCTTTACCTGACCTGCTTTTGCTTCTGCTTGTAAGCGACTAACGACTTCCTCCGTACCAGAACGGAACAGCTCCACTTTCACATCCGGATATTTTTTCGTAAAGCTTTCGATCAGCGCTGCTGCATCCGCATCCGGCTGCGATGTATAAAAGCTCAGTGTACCCTCTACTTTTGATGTCGCAGGTGCTGCGGCTGGCGTGGAGCCAGGTGTCGGAGATGTTTCTGGTTGTGCTGGCGTCGACTGATTCCCGCAAGCTGCCAATCCGATTAGCGAGATCGCTGCAAATAAAGACAAGGTCCATGTACGCATCATGACACGTTTCATTTCTGATTCCTCCTAACATGAGTGGGTGGAGCGAGGCATCCCATTGACTGCCCATGCCTCCAGCGAGGTATCGAAAAAGTTGACTTTGTTGGCTTTCACTGGCGATTTCAGCGTAATGGCGTGGCTGATCGCACTGCGTTCCTGATCAGGGCAGACAATTAGAGAAAATGCCATCGTCATTGGTGATGAGAATATTCAAAATGGAATGGACCTCCTATCACATTGAGACGCAATCTCTGTGCTGCAAAAACAGCAGGTTCTGCTTAAGTGAAGACAAATTTCGTGAGTCATCAAATCCTTCGACCACTATAGGTCGTTCCTTCTCCCACAGAAGCGGCCAAATGGCGGGGAGATCAATCTCGCCGGTTCCGAGAGGGACATGCAGCTTGGAAGCCGTCGCGTCACTCACATGGATTTTATCGATGCCCTCCAGTTCCCGATAAAATTGGGTCAGAGAGCTGGAAAGTGGTACGTGGGCAATG
>JARDZO010000212.1 GCA_029240815.1 Brevibacillus sp. | reverse complement strand
CCGCTAGCTTTCTCGCTGCGATGGAAGCATCCTGATCGTAACCGGAAATCAGGCAACCCAACGTATCAATCACACGGCGTTTGACCTCTTCTACTGTTTTTTCCTGCAAAGAATCAAATGTTACGCGCTGCGCGAATCGAGCCAGAGCTTTTGTTACTGTATCAGACATATCCACCTCTCCTTTTTCACTCGTTATTTTCTGGAATGTATAAATCGCCTTTCATCACTCGTCTCGCCGTTCTTTCCAAGCCCACAAAAGCGACGTCTGCTCCATCTTCCGTTAGAGAGACGCGAACCTGGGCGATGCCATCGGGATGACCGATGCGGACGATTCTCTCCCCACTGCTCTCTTTTTTAGCCGCCAGTTGCTGGGGAATCGTACCCGGCAAAAGCACCGCAGCCGCCAGATTGTAAAGCCCGCTACCGGCAAAAGTGCGATGAAATCGCCCCATGGACACCATCTTGGCGACGATATCCACATCCTCCGCTTTGATCACCTTGCCGGAAGCAGTGATGTAATCTTGCGGCACCGATACGATCGCCACTTTCGGCACAGCGGGAGCCCGTTTGGCATCCTCCACTGTTTTTTCCATACCGGCTTGCACCGCCATTTCGCAGCGAATCGCCTCCAGCTTTTCCAGCAGCATGGTATTGCCCGCAAGCTCGCTATTCAATTCTGTTCCTTTGATCCCCAAAGAATGGTTGGGTACATAGACAAAGGGGTTCACCACGTCTACAAAAGAGAGCTGATACGTTTTTTCATGTGCAGTGGCTGCGGATACAGGGCCAAGAGGCAAAGTAGCACCTGTCTTCCCTCCGCCCGGATTCAGAATATCCACCGTATATTTAGCACCGGCTGTAATCACGCCGGGCATCAGGTAGTCTCCATTCACTTTCGCTTTTCCACGGATCACAGGTACATGGAGCCTGAGCATTTTTCGAATGTTCGTATTATAAGCAGAGACCAGCACGTACTCGGCGTAAGGATCGACATGCAAGTATCCCTCATCGACGGCAAAAGCCCCCACCGCAGCCATCAGGTTTCCGCAGGTCCCTTTGTCATCAGCCACTTGCTCTCCGATGCCGATCTGGTAAAACGTATAGTCTACGTCTGCTCCCTCGATTGACGGCGGTGAAATGACAACCACTTTGCTAGTGTGTGAGGTTGCGCTACCCAAGCCATTGATCTGGGAAGAATTGTAGGCGTCGATACCAGCGAAAAATATATTTTTTTGCTGCTGTACATCTGTAGGTAAATCCTTTTTATGAAAAAAGAGACCGCGACTCGTTCCTCCTCGGTAGACAACGCATGGGATCGAGTATTGAGACATGGGATTCGCCTCCTGACCAATTTTTATTTGGTATAATTGTATACAAATATGCAATGCACAACAACAAAATCTCTCTACCCCTGCTTCTGATTACGGAGAGATATTTGCAGATTCGCTTTTTTTCGTACTTCGAGTGAGCAACCACTGAAAAAAGGGCACGACGACCAGCATAATAAAAAACAAACGAAAGATTTGATAGGAACTGACCAAGGGCAGATCAGCACCGACGATCACCGCTGTCATCCCCATCTCAGCAATTCCGCCTGGGGCGGTGCTTAAAAAGGCCGTTTTCATCTCAAGCGGTGTCCAGATGGTCAGGAGAAACGCTTGTAAGAAAGCGAAAAGAACCAGCAACAGGCTGCTACCTACCATATATGCCAACAGTTTTTTGACATTTTTGATCTCTTTTGGATCAATCTGAAGTCCCAGATAGATACCCAAGGATAGCTGAGCGATCGTAATCATCAGGGAAGGAATCTGCGGCACTGCTAAGCCGCTTCCCGCAAGAAACGAAGTGGTGAGCAGCGAACCGGTAAGAAAACTGCCTGGCAAGCGAAAGTAATTGCCTACAAAAGCTCCGATGACAGCAAGCAGGATATACAGTCCAAAGGACATAAGTGATGGAGGCGCAGCGATCTGCGGTACCGTAGCAGATAACGGTTCTGCACTTGTTATCAGGTAGTGGATCGTGATGAACGGGACCAGAAAAATCACTGTGATGGCACGAATCGTTTGCATGAAGGCAATCACCGTAGGCTCCAACTTTTCCGACCCGTCGATCACGACCATGAGCTGTGAAAAGCCCCCGGGAATAAAACCGTAGATACCGTTTTTTGTTTCGATTTTTATAAGCCGAGATAACCCGATTCCAAGTAATAAGCTGCAAGTCACCATAAGCAAAGTCGTTGCAGCCATGAAAGGAAGATGCTTGGTAATCAGCATGACGGTATCCTTCGTAAAGGAGGCGCCAAGCATATAGCCAAAAATAATCATTGCAATCTTCCGAAACATTACCGGCCATCTTTGTACGCGCCTCGTCGCGAGTCTCCATACCGTTATCATCGTGAGAGGGCCAAGCATCCACGGCAAGGGCAAGTGCAACAGTGAAAAGAGAACGCCTCCCACGATTCCTATACAAGCTGACTCCAACAGCCTGTATACGTTTTTTCTCTCTTCCATTCCCCATCGAGCTCCTCTATCAGGTTTGGTATGACGGATTGGAGCAGTTGAGATTCGATTTTCCATTACGCTTCTTCATTTACCAATACCTTCCTACCACGCATTTTCATCACGACTGGAACCAGCACCCATGCTGCCGCAATTGCCAAGAGCAAGGCAGAAATCGGCTTCTGCAGGAAGATCATCATATCCCCATTGGAGATCGTTAGTGCTCGGCGCATATTGTATTCAATCATCGAGCCTAAAACCAATCCAAGCACAAGTGGAGCAACCGGAAAGTCATGGCGAGTGAAAAAGTAGCCTGCCAAACCGCAAATAACCAACAGAATCAAGTCAAATATGGTCAATCTCACGGCATAAACACCAAACACGGAGATCGCGATAATCATGGGCAGCAAAAACTTGGGCGGTGTTTCGATCACTTTCGCAAACACCTTGATCAGCGGCATGTTGAGTATGAGCAGCATGATATTGCCGATGAACATACTGGCGATCAATCCCCAGGCAACATTCGGATGCTGTTCGAAAAGCAGCGGACCTGGTTGGACATTGTACATGATGAGCGCCCCCATCAAGATGGCTGTCGTTCCCGAACCGGGAATGCCCATGGTCAGAAGTGGGATCATCGCCCCGCCGGAAGCAGCATTATTTGCTGATTCTGGAGCGGCGACGCCTTCAATCGCGCCCGTTCCGAATTTTTCCGGGTTTTTGCTCACCTTTTTTTCTAAAACATAGGAAAAGAAGGAAGCAATCGAGGCCCCTGCACCGGGCAGGATCCCGACGAAAAATCCTAATATCGATCCCCGTATTATCGGAGGGGTGCTCTCCTTCAATTCGGTTTTTGTAGGAAGAATGCGATTGATTTTGGCAAGCGAACCGGATATATAGTCTTTTTCCAGAATGGTTTTAAATACTTCTCCCAGTGCAAATAGTCCAACAGCAACGGTCAGAAATTCAATACCTTCGTAAAGTTCCGTGATCCCGAAAGTAAACCTAGCCATACCCGACACTTCGTCGATACCGATTGTTCCCAGCATCAATCCCAAGATGGTCATCAAGAAGGCCTTCGTCATCGATTTCCCTGCCAGCCCGCTAACCGCACACAAGCCTAATACCATCAGGGAGAAATATTCCGCTGGGCCAAAATACAGAGCCAGCTTCGATAGTGGTTGGGCCAATAAAATCAAGCCAAGCAGGGAAAAGATGCCGGCTACGAAAGAACCTATCGCAGAAATGGATAGCGCGGTACCCGCTCTGCCCTGTTTCGCCATTTGGTGTCCATCCAGTGTGGTGACGACCGAAGAAGCTTCCCCTGGCGTATTCAACAAGATAGAGGTCGTAGAACCGCCATACATGGCTCCGTAATATACGCCAGCCAACAGGATAATCGAGCTGGTAGCTGCATCATCTGGGCTCAAGCCTCCGGTGATGGAAGCCGTTATCGGAATCAGCAAGGCTACACCGCTGACCGGCCCGATCCCAGGCAGAACCCCTACCGCAGTCCCAATCAATACACCAAAAAATGCAAAAAGCAAGTTGTGAGATTGGAGTGCGATTTCAAATCCGCCAAGTAAAAAGTTTACGGAATCCATGTTGCTACCTCCTTAAAGACCCAGCCATGAGGGAAAGCCAGGCAATGTGCCTTGTAAAATTTCCACAAACACGTAATATACACCAGCCGACACGATTAGAGAGATCAGAATAGAGAGCGGCCACTTGCCTTTCTGGATAGTTTGAAATCCAGTGAGCAAGAAGAAAAACGTGCCAATGACGTAGCCGATTTTTTCGAGCAGTAGACAGTACAGGACTGTCGCCCCAAAGATGATGGCAAACCTTTTATAATCGAGTGATTTCTTTTCCCGATTCTCTTCTTTAATCTGAAAGGTTTCAATAAAAAGCCTGACACTTAACAGAGAACAGATGACTCCCAGCCAAAACGGAAAGACATCCGGCCCTACTTCACTTCCGTAAGAGCTTTGGGAGATGCTGCGACTTCCCACGATAAAAGAAACACCGATGAAGAGAAAGAAAAATGCTGTATATTTGTCAATCGTTTTATTCAAAAGCCAGTCCTCCTTCACGGCTGCTTCGTAAATCACTGAACGGAAAGGAAGGAGAAGGGTTTCTTCGCCTCCCTTTTCGCTACTTACTACTTGGCCATCTCCAATTGGGTGAGAACTTCCTTGATGACTTTATCCTGATCTTCCAGGAATTTACCGAAATCTTCGGAGTTCTTGTAGCCGTCCTCCCAGCCATTCAATTCAAGCTCTTTTTTCCATTCTTTCGTTTCGGTCAGTGCCTTGATTTGTCCCTCCCAATACTTCACTGCGTCCGGGGACATATTTTTCACACCGAACAGACCGCGCCAGTTAATAAACTCGGCGTCATAACCTGCTTCCTTATAAGTGGGGATATCTTTAAAATCTCCTCCCACTCTCTCTGGTGCAGACACTGCCAACACTCTTACTTTTCCTGCCTGCAGATAGGCCTTCGTCTCCGATAACCCCGTGGTGAGCGCCTGTGCATGGCCTCCGAGTAAAGCGACCATGGCCGCCCCTCCCGCATCATACGAAGTATATTTGATCGTCTTCGGATCAATTCCGGCTTTAATGGCTGGCAGCATGACCACCAGATGGTCCATCGATCCCGGGCCAGAACCCCCTGCGAATGTAATGCTTTGCGGATCTTTCTTCAGATCTTCAAACAGGGAAGGCAGATCCTTGTATTTGGAATCAGCAGATACGACGATCGCACCGTAATCGGTCGTCAGTTGTGCAAGCGGTTTCATATCCGCATAAGAATAAGGGCTGGTTGCTTCTTTTCTCAAGTAATTGATGACAATCGGTGTGGAAGGCAGCAATAGTTTGTAAGAATTGTCCTTATCGTTAGTGATGAAGTGAGAAAGTCCTGTCGTCTGCCCGCCGCCTGGCTTATTCTCGATGTTGATAGTTTGCTTGACAAGTGCGGTTTCGTTAAATGTTTTGGATAATACCCTAGCGGTCGTATCCAAACCGCCCCCCGCACCACCAGGCACGATAATATTGATGGGCTTGTCCGGATAAGTGGATGCTGCCTGTTCATTCGTTGATGCTTTTTGATCATTGCTCTTTGTTTCTGTTTGGGTAACTGATGATGTCCCTCCGCATGCAGTCAAGCTAAAAGCAATGATTCCTGAAAATAGAGCAACTGTCCATTTCTTCATGAAATCCCCTCCAGTTTGTGTTGAAACGATTCTCTCTTAACAACAGGCCACTTTTTCTCTCAATCCCCCTGCCATATGTATTTATGAATAATTGTATACAAATATTCTTTTATGTCAACAATGTTCTCTATTTTCCAAATATTCTATCCGCAAAAAACACTTGATCAAATAATAGATACGCGCGTTCCTATTTCGGTGCCAAAGATAGTGTCTTGACCACAGGGAGCATTACACATCACGTATTTACCATGACAGATTTTGATAAAGATATCATTCTCGACGGAGATGTCTGTTGCATAAACCCGACAAGCGGTCGCGTTGATTTCGATGATGTTTGTATAACATCATATTCAAGCCCAGACAGTGATTTTAGACTGTGAAGGGGCTGTTTCCACCCAGATTTGCTAGTCCGGACTTCAGTTTATTGGTAGTCGCTTTATCCGTGTTGGACTTTCACAAACTAGCAATTAACGGCTTGCTGGTGCCCCGAAAGTACAAAAAAGCCCCCGCCTGACTTTCCAGCGGGGACCGGTGTGCTCTCGATGCGTACGAGCAGCCTATTTACTTTTCTTGCTTTACAAAGAGAGCCATCCATTCATCTACCTGAATGGAAGTGACTTGCTCGCCTTCCTTTTCTACAGCGAAGTAAGCGTGGATTTCCTCATCTGCACCAGTGATATGTGCCGTCACCTGATCGACCTGATCCTCAGACTCAGCCGTGCGTCTCACCCAAGTCGCATACGGGAAGGTCTTTTTACGGATGCGTGACTGGCTGCTGGCCAGACCTGACTGCTCCACCCACGCCAACCATTCGGAACGGGAATAGCTACGCACATGACTGGTATCCCGCAGCTTTTCCAATGTATTCACAAAGCGATCCAGCTTTTCATCCTCCGGGGCGACGTTGTCGATCAGTATGAACTTCCCGCCCGGCTTCAGTACACGCGCTACTTCTCGTACAAACGCCTGTGGATTCGGGAAGTGATGAGCTGCGATTCGGCATCCGACAGCATCAAAGGACTCGCTCAGAAACGGCAGTGCCTCCGCATCCGCGACTACGTAAAAGACATTGTTGCAATGAGACGTCAGATGATTTCTCGCTGCCTCAAGCATAGGCTGTGTCAAATCCGTTGCAAAAACTTGGCCTACCTGTGGAGCAATTTTCTTGGTGAGGTGCCCACCGCCCGTCGCAACATCGAGAAATACCCAATCAGCCGAAGGATTCAGCCAAGGTGCAAGCAGAGAGAGATCGTCTCCCGTAGCGTGCGTCTGACTGGTCACATACTTTTCAGCATTGGCCCCGAACTGCTGTTTGACTTCCTCTTTGATTTGTTTGTCATCGCGCATGAGTGTCACCCTCCTCTATCCTTCTACGTTTACGACCACTTTTTTGCCTCTCATTTTCATGATCAATGGAACCGTGATCCAGAGAACCGAAATGATCAGGAACACCAGTGATACTGGCTTTTCAATAAAGATGGAGAAATCGCCATTGGACGTCGTCAACGCGCGTCGCAGGTTGTTTTCGATCATTGGACCCAAGACCAGACCCAGAACGAGTGGAGCCATAGGGAAATCGTTTTTCGCCAAGAAGTAACCCACGACACCACAGATGAGCAGCAGCACCAGATCAAATACCGAGACGCGCACCGCGTACACACCGAAAATAGAAATGGCTACGATCATCGGAATCAAGTACTTAGGCGGTGTCTCAATCAGTTTGGCAAACACCTTTACGAGCGGCATGTTGAGAATGAGGAGCATCAGGTTCCCAATGAACATGCTGGCGATCAAGCCCCAAGCGATTGTTGGATGCTCGTCAAACAGCAGAGGACCTGGCTGCACGTTGTACATGATCAGGGCGCCCATCAACACAGCGGTCGTCCCTGTTCCTGGAATCCCCAAGGTCAAGAGTGGAATCATGGCGCCACCCGAAGCAGCGTTGTTTGCCGACTCTGGAGCGGCTACACCAGCAATGGCCCCTTTCCCGAATTTCTCAGGGTTTTTGCTGATTTTCTTTTCCAACAAGTAAGCCAGAAAGGATGCCAGTGTTGCACCCGAACCCGGTACGATCCCTTTGAAGAACCCGACCAACGAACCGCGGATGATTGGCCCCATACTCTCTTTCAGGTCTTGCTTAGTAGGTATAATACGAGAGATTTTCGCGATCTCTCCCTCATTGGAATCGCGCTCCAGGATTGTTTTGAAGACTTCACCAAGAGCGAATACCCCTACGGCAATCGTCAAAAATTCCAAACCAGAATAGAGCTCCGGCATTTCAAAAGTAAAGCGCGACACACCAGACACGTTGTCGATCCCGATCGTCGCGAGCAACAATCCGAACACCGTCATTATCAGTGCCTTGGTGACTGATTTTCCTGCCAGGCCGCTCAATGCGCACAGGCCCAGGATCATCAGGGAAAACTCATCGGCAGGACTGAGCTTGAGCGCCACATCGGAGAGTGGCTCTGCCAAAAATACCAGACCGACAAGCGAGACAAGCCCTGCAACAAACGAACCAATCGCAGCGATCGCCAGGGCGACTCCCGCCCGTCCCTGCTTGGCCATCGGGTATCCGTCCAGTACAGTCACGACGGAGGATGACTCACCAGGTGTGTTCAACAGGATAGAAGTCGTCGAGCCACCGTACATAGCCCCGTAGTAAACACCTGCCAGCAAAATAATCGCGCTGGTCGCAGCCTCCTCAGGAGGTAGTCCTCCTGTCAGTGAAGCGGTTACCGGAATCAACAGCGCTACACCACTGATGGGCCCAATCCCCGGCAATACACCGACTACTGTACCGATCAGTACGCCGACAAACGCAAAGATGATATTTTGCCATTGCAGGGCAGTAGCAAATCCGTTTAGTAAATAGTGAAACGCATCCATGTCATCCACCTCCTACAAGCCTAACCATGTTGGTAAACCGGGCAAAGTACCATCGAGAACATTTACGTACAAGAAGTAGACACCGAAGGAAAATGCGACGGAAATGAGCAGTGTGTTGAGCCATTTCCCTTTTTGCATCGTTTGGAATCCAACCAAGAGGAAGAGGAAGGTACTCACCACATAGCCGATTTCCTCTAACAGTAGTACGTAGAGCAAAGCCGCTCCCAGTATGATGAGGAACCGTTTGTAATCGAGAGCTGGCCCTTCCTTTTTCTCCCCTTGCTTGTATTTGAACGTCTCGTAAAACAGTCGCAGGCTCAGCAGAATCAAGAGAGAGCCGAGTCCCAGCGGAAAGATATTCGGTCCGACATTGCTGCCGTACGCACTCGCGGAAATATTTTGGCTACCAATCACAAACGCTACTCCCAATACCAGAAATAGCAGGCTGGCGTAGCGGTCAAATGTTTTGCTCACGTATGCTCCTCCTTTTCGTACAAGGATTCAGGAATGGGAGGAGGAGAAGAATCGCTTCTTCTCCATCCCTCATCACTTTTTTTAACGTATAAGAATTCATAAGCGCTAGCTCTTATGAATTCTGGAGCGCATAACGAAGTGCCTCAGCGTATGCTTCTGGCATTACTTCGGTAAAACTTTCCGCTTAAACGCGGTCGCTCCACCATGTACAGACCTCGATAAAGGTTTTTTTACTTCGCCATATTGAGCAGGCCCAGGATTTCCTTGAACATTTTTTCTTGCTCACCCAGGTAGGTCTTGAAGTCAGCTCCGCTTTTGTAGCCGTCATCCCAACCGTTTGTTTCCAGCTCTGCTTTCCATTCCGGAGTTTGGGTCATGGCTTTGAGTTTTTCCTCCCAGAACGCTACCGCTTCAGGAGACATTTCTTTTGGTCCGAACACACCGCGCCAGTTGATCAGCTCTGTGTCATAACCGGACTCTTTGTAAGTCGGAATGTCCTTGAACAAGCCTTTCAGACGCTCTGGGGAAGACACACCCAGGATTTTCACTTTTCCAGACTTCAGGTACTCGCCGGCGCCAGATACGTCTGTTGCCAGTACGTCTGCATTTCCGCCCAAGAGCGATGCAATCGCTTCGCCGCCACCATCATAGGAGATGTATTTCACTGTTTTCGGGTCGATGCCGGCTTTTACTGCTGGCATCAGGAAGGTCAAGTGATCCAGTGAACCAGGAGCAGAACCGCCTGCCACCGTAACCTTCGTTGGATCCGCCTTGATTGCGTCCATCAGTGACTTCAGATCTTTGTATGGAGAGTCCGCTTTCACTACGATGGCTCCGTAGTCTTTCGTCAGCTGCGCCAACGGAGTCATATCATTGTAGGAATGAGGGCTGTTTCCTTCTTTTTTCAAATTGTTAATGATGATTGGCGTCGAAGGAAGCAGGAGCTTATAGGTGATCGTCTTTTCTACCAGCTTGCTGGCTGACATCACCTTGGCGAGAGATCTCGCGGTTTTATCCAAGCCGCCGCCTGCACCGGAGGGAGCGTTTATGACGATTGGTTTTTCAGGATAGGTCGAAGCTGCTTTCTCTCCACCTGCAGCTGTCTGCCCACCGCCGCCTCCACAGGCTGCCAGGCTCAATGCCATCGCTGTGGTGAGAAGTACTCCGCTCCACTTCGTCCATTTCTTTGTTTGCTTCATCTGTAAAGCCCCCTTTTGTTGATAGCGTTTTCATCTAAGGCGATCATAGCATCGGATGAAAACGCTTCCTAGTTTGTTCGGATTTTTTGGATAAACGTTATTTTTATGATTGTTTTCATATTTTTCACGCCAAAAAGACCTGTCGTTCCGTTTTCAGAACGTACAGGCCTAACTATTTGGGACGTTACACGCTGCGCTGACTGGCTTCCTGTAGTTCCTTGACACGGCGATGACGATTGACCCACGTACGGACACCAAAGGAAAACAAGGTGAGTACAAAAAGCACGCGAAACAACTGAAAAGCTGTAACCAACAAAGGATCGGCTCCGATCGTCAAGGCAGTCAGGCTCATCTCCGCGATTCCGCCCGGAGCAGTGGCCAGAATGGCTGTCAGCACATTCGTATCGGTAGCGTAGGAGATACCGACGGCCAGCACGATCACCATCAAAAACAACAGTACGGAATGCATCAGACCGAACAGGAAGAAACGACGATTTTTGGCGATATCCTCCCGTTTAAAGCCGAGACCGATGCTGACTCCGACAAAGACCTGCGCCGCTTTGACCAAGAAACCTGTCAAAGCTGGGTTCTCTCCTATGAGCGATGTATTCATCGAGACCAATGCGGTCAATAGCAAAGCACCGAGCAAAAAAGGAGCCGGTATGGAACAGCGCGATGTTATCCATGCTCCGATGACACCTACAGCCAGAATGATCAACGTCTGGCCGGGTCCAAG
>JARDZO010000456.1 GCA_029240815.1 Brevibacillus sp. | reverse complement strand
CATGACACCCGGGTTTGTGGAGATGAAACCGAACGTGTTTTCCTCCGTGATCGCAAGCGCGTCAATATCCGCGCGCATCGCCAGCACCTTACCCGGCTGGGAGCCGATCAGACGTGCCATGACACTGTTTTTGGTTGGACGTGAGAGCTCCAGATTGTCAAAGGTCGACAAGATATCATAGATGAACTGCGCCGTCTTCTCTTCGTGAAAGGACAGTTCTGGATGCTGGTGCAAATAACGCCGCCATTCAATTACTTGTTGCTTGACCTGCTCTACCGCTTGGTTTAGCTCTGCTGCTACTGTCATTTCCTTCTCCTCCTCCAAATGCCTCTCGTTTATCGCTTATTTCCCACTCGCCAAAGAAAGCACGGTACGATACAGGACTTGTGCGCCGTTCCCACAATCTTCTTTGCTCGTATACTCCGCCGGATTGTGACTGATACCATCCTTGGATCTGGCGAAGATCATCCCCACGGGACACAGCTCGGTAAGCTGCATGCAATCGTGTCCAGCCCCGCTTGGAAGGGTAATCGTCTCGAGTCCCTCGGCCGCACACGCAGCCTGGATCGCCGACCGAATTTCCTCGGAGCACACAGCTGGATTGATCCGCTGCAGCAGTTCTACTTGCAGCTTGACACCACGTTTGGCACAGATCGCTTCTGCTTCGGCCATGATCGCTTGCTCGACCTGATCACGCACCTGAATATCCACGTCCCGCAAGTCCAGCGTAAATTCTACGCGTCCCGGAATGATGTTGACGCCTCCCGGGAAAACCTGCAGCTTTCCGACTGTTCCGACACTGATTTCCTGACGAGCTGCCTGGCGCTCGATGACGAGCATCACTTCTGCTGCTGCTGCCAACGGGTCTTTTCTCATGTTCATCGGCGTAGCACCTGCGTGACCGGCCTCGCCCTCCAGAATGAACTTCAGCCAGAGCGGACCTGCTACCCCACTGACGATTCCGACAGACAGATCGCGGCTTTCCAGTACTTTTCCTTGCTCGATGTGCAGCTCCACGTACGCCTTTACGCTGCCAGGCTCTCTCGCTGCCTTGCTGATCTGAGCTGGGTCCAGGCCGACGTTTGCCATCGCTTCGGCAATCGAAATCCCTGCTTCGTCCCGACTGACCAGCTCGTCCTCTTTCAGCAAGCCCGCAATACCGCGGCTGCCGATCATTCCGTAGCCAAAGCGGGTACCTTCTTCATCTGTAAAAGCAATCACTTCGATGGGATGCTCGGTCTCAACGCCCTGCTCATTCATGGTTTGCAGCGCTTCGACACCGGAGAGCACGCCGAGCGGTCCATCGAAATTCCCTCCGCTCGGTACCGAGTCCATGTGAGAACCAATCAATACCACAGGAGCATTTGGGTTTGTTCCCTCTTTGCGGCCGATCAGATTGCCTACCTCATCTTCTCTCACAGAGAGTCCCGCTTCTTTCATGAATCCTGTAACCAGGTCTTTGGCTGCACGCTCTTCCGGGGAAAAAGACAGCCTCGTGATTCCTCCCACTTCCTGAGTACCAATGGAACTCAGCTGCATCAATCGGTCCCACAAACGATCCGCATTGATCAAGATGAAGCACCTCCTCGTACGTCTATTTTTTACGTCGATTCTTTAATAACGGTTGATTTTCGGTTATGTCCTTTAATTGTATAGTAGTCTGTCTATTTTGAAAAGGATAACCCGAGTTGTCGATTCAGATTTTTTCTAGAAAGCTACCACGTAATCCGGTAAACTTTGCGAGGACGTCCCCGCGGATTCGGGCTTTCTTCTCCAACCACCTTCGCGAGCCCTTTGGATTCCAGCTCCATGAGGATTCGGCGAGCGCTGCGCGGCAAGATTTGCATCGACTGCGCCAGCTCATGGGCATTGATCTCCATGGTCTTTCGCTTACGGAGAATCGAGTCCAGCTTGGATAAGGTGAGCACGCTGAGCGATGTTTGTTCGCCGAGCTTCTGCAGCCGTGCAGAGACACTGCTGTAGGACAGCTGCTCGCTGCTGCCCAATGGGCCAACAATGCTCTTGTCGTCAAAAAACACCATCCAGTTGGCAGCCCCTCTCTCCTTGGCATGGAGCAAAGCCGTTCCCGCATGGATTTCCGCTTCGTTGGCCGTCTTGCCAATCCCGATCCCGCATGTGACAGCGTCCGCCTCGATTCCAAAGCCTTCCTCCAGATCCGGCATCGTCGTAAAGCCAGTCGTCGCGTTCTGCAAAATGCCTCGGGTCGTAAAGATGGCATAGCGTCCCGGTCCCGCTGTTTTTAAAGAGCCGTGCAAATGCTTGGCGTAGCGCAGCAGCTTTTCCATCGTCTTGATTTCCGCATTTTGCCAGTCGTCTGTCGCAAACGTGCCTCCTGCCAACTCGCGGAACGGGTCGATCTCCATCATCTGCACCGCGATCTGTGTGTCTTTGAAGTGCAGCATTTCATTGGTTCTCAGCAGCATGTGGATCACTGCCTGAACACCTGAACGAGTCGGAAGGACACGATGCACGGGTACTCCCCTTTCCCGCAGCTCCAAATCAGCTGTACGCAAGCAGGTCACCGCCGCACGGGTCTTGCCTTCCTTCCACAGCTGCTCATGGTAGTCGGCGAGCTCGCCTGCCGTGATCACGCCATCGTAATGCTTGAGCCAGCGATGACCGCCCTCGATCCCT
>JARDZO010000211.1 GCA_029240815.1 Brevibacillus sp. | reverse complement strand
CACAAGGGATTTCGATGTATTCTTTATGTGCTTCCATGCCGGGTATTATCGGTCCACTGTTGGCTTTAGGCATGTGGCAGGCAGGAGATATGAATTATTTTACGGCGACCATGATCGCCATTGCCTTCCTTACATGGGTCGTGGGCTATAGCGTCAAAATGGACAAAAAAAAGGCTGAGCCTATTCCGGGTCAGACCGGGCAGGGATCAACGATGCTTCAGTTGTTCAGCCAGTTAGTCAAAAACCCGCATTTATTCAGATGCAGCGTCTTAATGCTGGTGGCATCCATTGTATTTGGAGCTGTTACAACCTTTATACCGCTGTACGCTGCGCAAATCAAAAACGGAAATGCGGCAATTTATCTCATGCTTCAGGCGGGTACCATAGTCGTGACCCGTTTCGTATTTAGGAAGAAAATCCCTTCAGACGGCAAATGGCATTCGTCTTTTGTCCTGGCAATTGTGCTCATTATAGCTGTAGCGGCGCAATGTGTAAGCTATTCTATTGTGGGTGGAGTTGCATTTTTCTATGTAGGTGCCGTGTTAATGGGAATCACTCAGGCACTCCTCTATCCTACGTTAACAACATATTTGACCTTTGTCCTGCCGCACATGAATCGCAACGTGTTAATAGGGTTATTTATTGCGATGGCTGATTTAGGTGTATCGATGGGTGGAGTCATCATGGGGCCGGTCGCGGATCTTTCCTCTTATTCATTTATGTATATGATTTGCGCGATCTTAGGCGCATCGATGATCATTTTTTCCTATGAACGACGCAAAATTTTTGTCGGGCAAAGATAAAGGACCTCGGTGCGAACTACAAGGGGATTGGAAAATTACAACTTGGAATGACTAAATCTGACGGCACAAAATACGTTTGGGGAAAGTGTCCGTTCGAATGAAGGATCCGCCAAACCGATTTTGCCTGCTCCGACAATAGCTGGTGTCCATTTACTTCCCTTAATAGGGCTGAGAGCAGAGCCTTTACCCGCCAGCTTAATACTGGTGGCCTTTTTTATTTTTGATGATTCTCTTATCTTTCAAAAGTGATTCAAAGTCACCAAAAGTAAACTTATGCTAATTCGTTCTTAAACAGCAGTTTGCGATACCTCGAAAAAGGGAACGGAAGCAAGAAAGAGAGAAAAAGGAGAAGGAGACATGAGAGCAATCGTTGCCCTATCACGGTACGGAAAAATGCTAGTGGCATTAACAATCTGCGGGATGTCATTGCAATCCTGGCTGACGCCTGTTCATGCCGATTCCAATGATACAACGAGCCAGTCGAACATCACGAAGAGCGAAACAGGGGAATACATCGTCAAGCTCCGCGACGGAGCCCAACAGAAAACGACCAAGCTGCGCGCAGCCAACAGCGGAGCTACTCTTACCGACAGCTCCGATAACCACATGCTGATCAGACTGCAAAAGACCTCTGACGAAAAAGCACTGCAATCGCTAGCGACAGACCCGAATGTAGAGTACATAGAGCCAAACATCCGCATGTATGCCACCGCATCGATAGAGGATCTATACTATTCAGAACAGTGGGGCCTGGAGCAAATACAAGCGCCAAAGGCATGGGAAGCTACGAGAGACAGTTCCGAAGTCACGGTTGCTGTGATTGATACTGGGGTTGATTATACGCACCCCGATCTGAGGGGACGAGTAGATACAGTACATGACATCGACTATGTGAATCATGACCGCGATGCCAAGGATGACGAGGGGCATGGGACACATGTAGCAGGGATTATTGCAGCCAAGCTCAATTCACAGGGGATTGCCGGTGTTGCCGGAAACCGCAACATAAAAATTCTCCCGCTAAAGGCACTGGATCGTGACGGCGAGGGAGATATGTATGATGTAGCGACAGCCATTATGGATGCGGCTGACCTGGGTGCTGATGTCATTAACCTGAGCTTGGGAGCGAAGCTAAAAGACGGTGAGGAGTCAGCGCCGAGAACAATCACAGATGCCATTGAGTACGCCATGGACAAAGGTGCATTGGTCGTGGCAGCTGCTGGTAATGATGCAGCCAATGCAGACCGTTATGTGCCAGCTTCCATACCTGGCGTTGTCACAGTGAGCGCAGTGGGGACAGACCTGCGATTGGCCGATTTCTCCAACTACGGCTCCAGTGTGGATCTGACGGCTCCTGGTGTGGACATATTGAGTACCTATCCTGGCGGCAGATATGCGTATATGAGCGGTACCTCCCAAGCGACACCATTTGTCTCTGGAGTAGCGGCATTACTCAAGGTGAGTGAGCCCGAATTGAGTGTGAAAGAACTGACCAACCGTTTATGGGAGTCGGCGACTGACTTGGGTAAGGTAGGGTGGGACGACCAGTATGGATACGGCATGCTCAATGCCTACCGAGCAATGCAGGCGGATTTAAGCGATCCGATAGATCCTGATCCATCTACTGTTAGCGTTAAAAGCCTGAAGGCGGATCAGAGTAAGCTGTCCTTACCTCCGAATGGTACCGGGATAATCACACTGACTGCGTACCTGACGGATGGTTCCAAGTCAGAAGTGACAGACAAAGACGTTGAATGGGAAACGAAAGATAAAAAGGTAGCTGTCGTGGACAATGGAGTCATAACAGCAACAGGATTTGGGAAAACGAGCATATCTGCGACTTATGGAGGCAAAACCGTTTCCGTACCGGTAGAGATCTCTGTCACCAGGTTGACTGCATCCAAGACTACTCTCGCCATGAAGCCAGATGGGACTGCTGCGGTGGAGCTCACGGCTACGTATGGCGACAAATCCAAGGAAACGGTAGCAGCTGAGGAAGCTACATGGAAGTCGCAGAATGAGGACATCGCAGTCGTAGAAGACGGTTTGATTACGGCCAAAAGCATGGGGAGTACCTATATGGTAGCTACATACGGAGACAAGACCGTCAAAATACGAATCAATGTAACGATTACGAAGCTGGTGGCGAGCCCGAGCAAAATTCTTTTGAAACCGGGAGCTTCTTCTTCTATTAATATAACAGCTAGCTACGGAGAAGAAACGGAAGTAGTGACTTCAGCAGCTGACTGGAAAACAGGCGATGCCAAGGTGGCGGTCTTTAGGGATGGGGAGATCGTGGCCAAGGGCTTTGGCTCGACGACCATGACCGCTACCTACGGAGGGAAATCAGTGAGGATTAGTGTGGACACGCGATTGAAACAGCTGCAAGCAGATGCTGCTCGTCAGACTCTGGATATCGGCCAAACGGTTACTCCTGTGATCCAGGCGACGTATAGCGACGGTTCAATCGAGCAAGTCGAGGAAGGAATGACCTGGTCATCTTCCAATGAAAAGGTAGCAAGCATCAGAGACAACGGAGAAATTACAGCGAAAACAGAAGGAAGAACGACGATAACGGGGCGATACGGGAGTAAAACCGTCCGGATATCCATCACTGTAGGGCCATAACGCGAGAAACGCCAGACAGCAGGTTGTCTGGCGTTTCGCTATTGATCGCAACTGCTAATATACGGAAAAAGGTGGCCAGCTGAGGAGGTCAGCTGGCAAGTAGATCCCCAAGAAATTCATTCAACATCATTATTTTAGCAATGGAGAGCATTTATGTAAACCTTATCTGTATATGGAAAATAATTCATCAAATTATTCCCTTCTATTCCCAAATAAATGAGTGCGGTTCCATAATAAGCTGGGATATTGCCATTCCTTGACATCACTTATGCTTACGGGTATCCTAACAAATATTACCCATCGGTCAGAGGCAATAGCAGAGGGCACCATTCCGACACGGAAAAGTGGCGATAACAGCGGGAATATGCCAAGTTTTCGAGGTTGCAAAAGGGTGTCACTGTGCTATAGTGAATGACGAACAGAACTCTATATAGATGTAGAGAAAAGTTGGGAGAGACGTTATGCTATCCTTCTTGAAAAACTTATTGGGGAAAACTCCCACACCTGAAGAAGTCAGACAGCAAGTGCAGGAAGAGTCCATTCTGCCCGCATCTGCGAGCGAGTCAAATCAGGAGCCACAGCAAGAGCAAAACGCGTCTAATGGGGTCGTGACGGCACTTTCTCTGCATGAATCATGGGAAGCAAAGCTCAGCACACAGGAGAGATACGCGCTTTCCTTTATGGCACAGGAGCTGGAACCGCTGGCAGAGGGCAACATTTCCTTGGCTGGTACATCTCTCGTCCCGCATGACTCAGGGATCGAAGTGACCGCATTTGTCCGCAATAGCTCAGATCGACCGGTACGTCTGGGAGAGATGACGCTCGTGGTATTGTTTGGGGATCAACAGTTGTTTACCCGCCAATTCTTTGATTTGGCTGAAATAGGCGAGATACCACCGCGTTCTGCAAGACCGTGGTCGTTTGTGTTTGAACGGGAGCACTTTTTGCAAGTGGATGTCCTATTGGTGAATTGGAAAGTAGCCTTTGAAATGGCGCAAAAGAAAATGGTCTTGCCGCAGCAGCTGGAGCTGGAAGAGTCGTGGATCAAAGCGTTGTCGGATGAGCAGAAAAACTCTCTGATCGAGCTGGCGAAAGGACTCTCTTCTATTAAAGAAGGGGAAGTCAACATCCAAAGCGTGCAGATTCGACGTGACGATACAGGAGCGCTGAACGTCATGCTGTTGATTCGTAACGGTTCTACCCAATCCCTATCTTTTGAAAAGCTGCCGCTGGTGCTTTATGATGCGACTGGTGAGAAAGTGGCAGAAGGTTTGTTTGAACTGGAAAGCCTGACCGTAAACGCAAATACGAGTAAGCCATGGCTGTTTATCTTTCCACCGGAGAGCATTCACAAGCAAGATCCTGATTTTTCCCGATGGAAGGTTGGCGTGCCGCAGGGCTAAGCCGCATGGGCAGGCAAGGAGATTTGATCGGGTTTATCGAAAAGGTTATGATAGTAATGCAGCTTCGTTCGCGTCCGGACGTTTGAGGAGGTAACACATGTTTTCATTCTTTAAGAACTGGTTTGGAAAAGATCAAGGAGAGCTCAAAAAGGAACTTCAGGAAGAAGTAACGATCGACGTCAATGAATTGAGTGATACCGAAGCCGCTGTGGATAAGAGTGCGAACCCAGCGCAAGCGGGAGTAGGTAACAAGGTTCATACCGAACTGTCTCTGCACCCTGTATGGGAACAAGAGCTGGACGCCGAGAAAAAATACACGTTGCGTTTCTTGCAGGCAGAATTGCCTGATATGATTCGAGGCGTGATTAGCGTGACCGGATTTAGCATGATCCCTGGGCCGAACGGATTGACAGTGACCATGTTTTTCCGCAATTCGCTGGATCACCCGGTGCGCTTTAAGCATATTCGCTTAGCCATTTACCTGGATGACAAGCCTTTTGCGCGGATGAATGTAGATCTGTCCGAAATGGGAGCCATCCCGCCCCACTCGAGCCGCCCGTGGGAAATGCTGTTCCCAGAAGAGACCTTCCTGCATGACAACTTCACCTTTAAACGTTGGAAAGTGGTGATGAAAGCAGGGAAGAGCTCGCATGTATGGCCGAATCATTTGGAGCTGGATCCAGAAATGGAAAAGCGCATGACAGAACGGCAAAAAGACCGTCTGGAAGCATTAACGCATACGTTGCCGCCAGTTCCGGCAGAAACGGTACAAGTGACTGGATTTGATATTGCCTTGGCAAGTGACGGCAGACTCGTAGCGGGAATGCTGTTCCGCAACGGTCTGAGACAATTGTATAAACCTGAGAAATTGCAAATTACCATTTCGGATCAAGACGGAGATGTGGTGGCGAAGGGTTCTGTGGATGCGAGTACTGTGCGCGTTAAGCCTGGTCACAGTCGTCCATGGATCATTGTATTCCCGCCGAATGCAGTAAAAAAACCAAATGCTAACCTGCGCAGATGGGTGCTGGATGTAGAGTAGAAGCACGAGGATAGATACTTCTGTTGTAGGGTTGAGGAGGTTGACATATGAGTTGGTTATTGGAAAATTGGTTTGGATCGAAGGAAAGTCTGGAGCAAGTGCGTGAAGATATCCATGAGCATTTGCACAAGGAATTTTATCTTGGGGTATCGGGGATCGACGACCCTGAACAGTCGTCTACGCGTATCGCTTCAAAAGAGCTGGATCTTTTGATGAACGGTCCGTGGGATAACAAACTGGATGAAGCTGAAACTGAGCTGCTGCAATACATCCACGATGAGCTGCCAGCAGTCGTGCGTGATGAAATTGGGATCGTTCCTTTCTTTACACAGGTAACAGATGAAGGATATGTGGTGCTCACTTATATTCGTAATGCAACCAACCGCAGTGTGCTGCTGCAAAAGCTTCCTCTGACGCTGATGACAGCAGACGGTGAAGTTGTGGCGAAGAAGACCTTTGACTTGATTCCATCAGGTCCAATCGGTGATTTGAGCAGCCGTCCCTTTGAGTTCCTGTTTCGCTGGAACGAGTTCAGCAAACTGCCTGAGCAAGAAGTGCCGCTGACGCTGACCTACCTGAAGCCTGTTTCCCCAAAAGAAGTTGGGCAGGAACTGAACCAGGGACTTACAAAAGAAGAATCCGAGCAATACCTGAATCAAGTAGACCAGACTGGACCAGTAGAGCCAGGTCAGGTAGACTTGCAAGTACTCGATATAGCTCCGGGTGAAGACAACGGAATCCGAGTGGTGGTGGCATTCCGCAACGGTCTGGAAAAACGTCTGGAATTTACCGAAGTGCCGATTATCGTAAATGATGAGCAAGGGAACAACGTAGCTCGTGTGCAATATACCTTGCACAACATGAAGGTTGAGGCTAACAGCAACCGGGTGTGGGCTTTTGACATTCCGTCTACGTCCATCAAGCAAGAAAATGTGGACATTGCGAAGCTGACAGCCATCATCCCGAAAGCACGACAAAGTAAAAAACAACCTTCTGCCAATAATGCAGTGGAGAACAACAAAGGTTTGTTGCAATAATGGAGAGACCCTTTTTGCCCACGGTGAAAAGGGTCTTTCTAATGTTCGATCATTCCAAATATTGGATATCCGAGCTTGCAAGTCCCCCTTTTGTTCCGCTATGCTAAGAAAAGAAGTCAATTACCTGAATTCCTTTTAGACTGCACAATACCGGCAGGGGAGAGAAGGAAGGACTGTTTTTCATGAGGAAATGGATTCGAGCAGCATTCGCAGTAGCCGTAGGCTTCACGATGACGGTCGCTGATGTCAGGCCGACGTTGGCAGCAAATGCGACAAATGACCGCTACATCGACAATCAGCAGCATTTATTCCAGATCAAGGCAGACAAGGCATGGAAAACAGTGAACAGCAATACCTCAGTGACCATTGCCGTACTGGATACGGGAGCAGATTACAACCATCCAGATCTGAAAGGAAACCTGTTGCCGGGGATTAACCTGGTTCCGACTGCACGATCGGCACAGGATGACAATGGACATGGAACGGAAGTAATCGGTGTACTGGCTGCTAAGGGGAATAACCGGATTGGGGTCACGGGTGTCCTTTGGAATGCCAAAGTATTACCTATTAAGGTATTGGACAGTAAAGCAGTCGCAGATCTCGATCTCGTGGCCAAAGGGATTAATACGGCGCTGGACAGAGGCGCTAAAGTTATCCTCATGTCTGTGAGCAGCATGTCCTATTCCAGAGCATTGACCAATGCCATTAATCGCGCCGAAGCGAATGGAGCTGTACTTGTTGCGGCGAGTGGTAACGAGGGGAACCGGGTGGCCTATCCGGCTGCTTACCCGACTGTCATTGCAGTTGGGGGAGTAAAAAGTAACAACGAACCGATCTATGAGTCCAATTCAGGTCCGGAGCTGAATCTGATGGCGCCAGGCTTGAATGTGTACACGACCAAGCTGGGCAGCACATATGGCTCGTTTAGCGGAACATCTGCAGCTGCTCCCCAGGTCGCTGGCGCTGCTGCACTGATTATGGCGAGGTACCCCAAGCTAAAGCCGATTGATGTGCGACAATTGCTCTACCAGACGGCAACGAATCTGGGAGAGAGCGGATGGGACAAGCGGACAGGCTATGGCTTGCTCAATGTAGAAAAAGCGGTCACTTCCGCGATGTCCAATGATTTTCTGGAGCCGAATAACCTCTTGTCGCGTGCCAAAGCTTTCCCTATCGAGTCGCAAATTCGTGGGAATCTAGGACCGAATGATACGACTGACTGGTTTAAGATGGAAGTTCCTTACGATGGAAGAGTGAGCCTGACAGCGTCTGTGAATTCAACAGTATCTTCTCCAATGGCTGCTACTTTTTATTCGGAAAACCGCACGCCAGTCACTCATTACATCGGGAATGGAGATACGATTACGGTATCGGCAAAGGCTGGACGGATGGACATTAGGCTGGTGCGCAACGGGGGAGTGAATGCCTTTTCCTACGTGCTTACCAGCAAGTTCAGTATTAACCCAGACCGCAATGAACCGAACGACACCATGGGCACTGCCAGACCGCTTGTGGGCAATCAGATCAGTGTTAACGGCAGCTTCCATGCAGAAGCAGACCAAGACTGGTTTTCCTATTACGTTCGCGAGTATGGGCATCTGGAAGTCTCTGTGACACCTGACAACAAGCGCATGGATCCTGTTTTGGCTATTGGAAAACAGGAACAGGGAAGAAGTACGACGTGGGATCCGCAGTATGACAATGGTGATCGCGATGATCCGACAGAGCGGGCACAAAAAGAAGTCTCGCCGGGCAAGTATTTTCTCCGTGTCAGCGAGTATGAACAAAACGCGGTGAACGGGGAATACCGGTTGGACCTGAGCTTTACACCGGTGAAAAAAGATGTGAATGAGCCTAATGATACATATCGTCAGGCATCAAATTTAGCCGGCGGTACAGTAATGACTGGAACATTACCGACCGCTACCGATTCTGACTGGTTCCAATTTACTGTCAGTACGGAATCATACGTCTATGTTCGAGCTCCTTTTATTCCGGTCTCATCCGGTGTGAGAATCGCCTTATACAATGGGAACAACTTCAACTACGCCCTGGCTTCGACCAATGAAGTAGCGGAGCTGTCCGATCAGGGCAAGGAAATTTTAGGGCTTCGTCTGAAACCTGGAAAGTATTACATCCGTCTGAATAGTGGAGCTCCCTTTAAATACGATGCTTATCGCCTGACGGTAAACCAGCAGATTTTGGTCGGGGGATATCGGGATATTTCCAGCCATTGGGCGCGTTCGGAGATCGTTCGTCTGAGCAATCGAGGCATTGTCAAAGGCTTTGGCGATGCTACGTTCAAGCCGAATCAGGCTGTGACTCGTGCGCAATTCGCGACCATGCTCATTCAATCGATGCGTTCGGATGGGCTGCCTGTAGCCTCAACTTATACAGGCAAAACGACGTTCCGTGATATGCCTAAAAAGCACTGGGCTTACAACAGCATGGGAATCGCTTATCAGGTAGGCATTATGAAAGGCTATCCGAACAAGCAGATGAAACCGGATCAGCCGATTACCCGCGCAGAAATGGCCTCGATGATTGCTCGTGCGCATAATGTGTTGTTGTACAAACGCAGCACGTCCAGCTATCGAGATGTGCCAACCAATCATTGGGCTTCACCTGCGATCGAGGCTCTCACCTCTAGAAAATGGCTGAATGGCTATGGTTCTACGTTCAAACCTCAGGGAATCGCTACACGGGCAGAGGTAGTGGTACTGATCACGAAGGCTTACAAATTTTAAAAGCAAAATCCGGGGAGGTAATCGATGATGAAACCAGTCACAAAAGGCTTGCTGGCAGCAGCGATCGGAGGTACGGCACTGTTTGCCTCTCAGGCAATGGCAGACGGCGTAGGAGGCGTGCCAGGATCGGTAGACGATCCGGTGGTAACGAAGAGCTACGTGGATCAGCAAATCCAGGCAGCGGGCGGTGGAGGAAGCACTCTGACTGTCGTGGAGGTAAATCCTGGACAGACCCTGTACGGTTTTGAGGGAACAGAGTTCATCGTGCGTACAGGAAAAGTACAAGCTGTAGCTGGAAATAAAGGCGACGGCCTTACTGACCTGACAGCTGGTGTAGACCTGAGGGGAGGGGCGGTTGTCGGTACGAATCATCTGCTGCTGATTGCTCGATCAGATAACCGTGGCCTGCGTATCGCTTCCAATTACGATGG
>JARDZO010000210.1 GCA_029240815.1 Brevibacillus sp. | reverse complement strand
TTTTCTATTTCCGCCAAAAAGTTGAACAGTCTGCCTTATCCAAAATATTGAACTCGATCATTTTCTCAAGTAATGAGAAATCAAGCGGACTATCCCACTGGATACGTACCAACTCCTTGCTGTGATCATAGCCAGCCTGCACAATTTCATCAGAAAAATGATTAATCCCTGCCCTTTCAGGGGCAACAGCCAAATGATGTTTGGCTACGCTAAAGCCAATAATAAATGTTCCGTGATCGGTAAACATAGGCTGATTCCACGCAATTTTCGGCACTAAATTCGGAAATTTCTTAGTTACCCAACCCAAAACATCTTCCGTTCGGTCCCGATGTTGCGGGTTATCAATACGCGCTAAATATTCTACAAAAACTTCCATGTTGTTCCCTCCTAAAATAAAAAGTATGTCATTCAGAGAAGATGTTCATATGATAAAAAACTTGATAGCCTGCTTTTGGGTAAGGACTATTTTCATCCCATTTTGGGTTTTCATTGTGATCAACTATAATATACCCTAAAAGAGGGCTCCCGCGTTTTTCTTAGCATAGAAAGGTTTGTGGGAAGATACGAGGGGGTATAGAATAAAAAATCATTTCCGAATAAACGCCCATTCCATCAAAGAGAGGTGGCATCTGAATGCAAGACTCCTTAATACAGACTATACCTCCTCATCATTGCGAGACTTGTGGGAATCAAAAATTTCATAAGACCGAGAAGAAAGTCCAGTACTATCAGGCACTGATTGACGACGAAGTTGTATTCGTAGAAGTGAGGCGCAGACGATACCGCTGTACGGGATGCGGGAATAAAAAATGGGATCAGGTAGCGGGGGCGTGCTCGTACAAAAAGAAAACAGATAGACTCGTTTTATGGGAAAAAAATATACGAAATGGACACTGAGCAAAAAGGAAAGAGCAGATTACGAAAATACGAAAGAGACTGGGTGAATGTACCCAAGTCTCTCTTTTTTTGCCTCTCATCAGCCTTCAGCGAGGTTATTGGAAGGAATCTCTACAGTCTGGTACATGGTTGTCCTGTTTCTCCCATTTTCCTTCGAGTGATACAGAGCTTGATCAGCACAGGCCACGAGCTCGACAGGCTTGTTTCCATGTGAAGGAAAATGCGAAATACCTAATGAGATGGTGACCGGAGAATGAGGGAGAATCTCTCGTGAAGCAATCGAGTCTCGGAGACGCTCCGCAATATGAAAGGCGAACAGTTGATTTTCATCGTGAATCAATATGGCAAATTCCTCGCCGCCGTAGCGAAAACAGATGTCTTCCTCTCGGGTTTGGTCCAGCATCGTTTTTGCTACGAGCTTGAGTACTTCATCTCCCTTTACATGACCATAGGTATCGTTGATTTTCTTGAAATAATCAATATCGAGAAGGAGTAGCGAGAAAGGTGTCTCGTTCTTGAGCCAGTCCTCTATTGTTTGATCAAATGCTTTTCGATTTGCTAGATTGGTAAGTCCGTCGAAACTGACTTCGGTCTCTAATTGGATCAGTCGTTTATTTACTCGGCGAACCGCCAGCCTCGTTCGCTGATACAATTTTTGTACCTCATAGATTTTCGAAGTCGTCGTGAGGATCTCGGTTTCATGTCCCCCTGCTTGTACGGATTCATCTGAGAGAAGAGCGAGCTTGGACAAGGAGTTACTGATGTTTTTGGCGATGAGCCAGACAATGACGATGTTGATCAGTAAAAAAGGTAATGCCGTTACGAGTAAATTCTTGAGTAATTGTTTATTGGATTCATCCAGGCGAGAGGTAGGCGTCTGAGAGACGATCCCCCAACCGGTAATTTGTTCATAGGTATAGCCGGCAAAAAATGAATTCCCCTTGCTGTTGACGATCTGGGCATATCCGCTTTCTCCTGCCAATGCTTTCTGGATGGCAGGGTTCATCGCTACGGATTCTCCTAGCCGCGCTCGCTCAGGGTGGAAGATCAAACGACCTTCCTCGTCAACGACATACACGTACGATCCGTCGCCGTAGAAATGTTCTTTTAGCATCCGATTCAATACATTTGAGTCTTCCAGGTAAATGGTTCCACCGACAAATCCTTCGTAATGGCCTTGTTGATTGAAAATGGGGGACGATACCAAAAGGATAAGTCTGCCAGTGACACCGACGTATGGTTTGGATATCAAATGTTTCTTCAGAAAGATGGCTTGCTTGGCTGCAGGGGAGGTAAGCATTGTACCTGGTTCGGCACCTGCGACCAATGGCGTGATCTGACGAATGGTTCCTCGGGCGTCAGCAATAAAAAGAGAGTGGAAAAATTGTTTGTTTGCCGCAAACCAGTCTTGAAGATCTGTGTGGGTAATAGGTTGCCGTGAGCTGCGAATGGCCAATGCATCCATCGCGTTTTGCATGCTGGTCAATACTTCTGTGGTATTGCTTGCCAGTTTTTTGGCGTAGTAAAAGTTGTTTTCCAGATAGTTGCTGGCAAGTGAAGATGTATTGACACGTATAGAGGAAAGGACGCCAATGAAGACCGTTATGAGGACGGAAAATACCACGAGCATTTCAAGAATAAATCGAAGCGTATAGGTTTTTCTCTTACTCATGCAAAACTCCTTTTCCATGATGTGTAGTCGAAAGCCCTGAAGTAACCTTTACCCCCAATGACGAAAAACCAATCTTCCTTTTTTAAATAAAATCCCAGCACCATTACGGGCGCTGGGATTTACTCGCAAAGAAACTCGTTTCTTCAATCTCGTATTTTTTGATTTTCTGGTAGAGAGTCGATCGACTGATGGCGAGTCTCGAGGCAGCAAGACTTCGATTCCCCCCACATTCCTGAAGGGTCGCCATGATCAAATCTCGCTCAGCGGCGGCCATGACGTCTTTTTTCTTGTGCGTGGTGTTGGCAGAGGGAGTCGGTATGTTGGGAGAAGTGGATCGATAGGGTGGTGTGACTGTTTCTGCGTTTACGAGAAAAGCAGGGAGAGCGTCCGGAACGATCCAGTCTCCCGTATTCAAGTTCATGGCTCTCTCCAGGACGTTTTCCAGCTCGCGGACGTTGCCGGGCCAGTGGTGTCTTTGCAAAAGCTCCTGCGTGGCAGGAGTGACTCCCTGTACATGCTTGCCCAAAATCTTGTTCAGCTTTTGGACGAGATGGCTGCACAAAAGAGGCAAATCTTCCTTGCGTTCGCGAAGCGGGGGAATAGAAAGGTGGATGACGTGGATTCGATAGTAGAGGTCTTCCCGAAACTTCCCCTCAGAAATGAGATCCTCGAGTCGCTTGTTGGTTGCAGAAACGATCCGTACATCAACGGTTCTGCTGACGGTGTCACCGATCCGGTCAAAAGATCGCTCTTGCAACACCCGCAGCAGCTTTGCCTGAAGAGCGAGCGGCATATCCCCGATTTCATCGAGAAAGAGTGTACCGCCATCGGCAAGCTCAAACTTGCCAGGCTTGCCTCCCTTTCTTGCACCGGTAAAGGCCCCATCTGCGTACCCGAAGAATTCTGATTCCAGCAGCTCCTCAGGAATCGCCGCACAGTTCACTTTGACAAACCGGCCGGGTCTTCCAGAGATTTCGTGAATGGCTTGCGCAAACAATTCTTTGCCTGTCCCGCTCTCCCCGGTGATCAAGACGGTAGAAAAGCCTTGGGCCGCCAAATACGCCTGATTTTTAATCGCGTCTAGAGACGGATTGCGCGTGATCAGGTGGTCCAATGCGGTTCCGTGAGAATGTGATCGCAAATACTCGCCGCGGTAATAAGTCAATTCGTGCTCCAAATTCTCCATGCGGTTGAACAAATCTTTCATATGAGGCAGCTGACGGAAAATGACTTTGGCGATGGCGCCAGCATGCTTGTTTTGGACAATGATCGGCATGCGGGTAATCACGCATTTCTTGCCGCGTATGACCTGGATATCACCGACGCCCTCTTTCCCTGTGCGGAGCGTATCTTCGAGATTCAGCTCAGGCAAGCTCTTCGACGCAGGCGTACCCAGCAAATCTTCCCGGGAAATGTCATACAGCTCAAGCAGCGCATCATTGACCATTTGAAAGCAGCCTTGCTCATCGATGATGGCAATCCCGTCATAGGCCATTTCCAATGCGCTTTCGAGCATGCGCTCCAGTCTTTTGGTCGTTTCCAGTTCGCTTGCGACCTTTTCATAGGCAGTGAGATCCTTCAATACGGCAATCGCGCCGATAGCTTTGTCCCGGACGATGATCGGGGTGTAAGATGCCATGGTGACTGCTGCTGGAAGCTGGAGCTTTTGCGGTTCGATCGGTGCTTCGTTTTCGAGAGCGAGGATCATCTCGTCCCCGATTTGGGGAAGGAGGGATCGCACGTTTTCCTCCAGCGCCGTGTGATGATCGAGCTGGAACATGGCGGCAGCCGCTGAGTTGAACGTATGGATATTGTGCATGTGATCGATGCCGATGACGCCGTCTTCGAGGTTTTCGATCAAGGAAGTCATCTGGTTGATCAATCGACGCTCCCGCTGCAAGAAGCTCTGGATCAAATCACCCTTGGTGGATACGCCGACTACTTTGTCATTGTCATCCACGATTACGGCATGTGCTACTTTGGCAGAGAGCAAAATTTTTCGGGCCTCCGTCACCGGATAATGAAACGGCACCGTCGTCACATCACGGTAGATATAGGGGGTGATGGGCGTATCGAGTGGACAGTGCTTGAGAATCATCCGATAGAGCTGGTATTTGGTGATGATGCCCTCCAGTGTCCCGTCCGCATACAGGACACAACCGACGTCCTGTCGATGTTCCAAAAACTGCGTCAGGACCTCTCCTAGTGTACAATCTGCATGCAAAGCGACAAACTCTCGGGTCATACAACTCGACATGTTCACGAGCTTTTCCCCTCTTCCAAGAGATGTACAGTTTATTGTACAACTGTCTGAATATTACATCAATTGTACGCGAAACAGGAACGTTTTTGTAGGCTTAATTGCGTTTTCTTCCCTTTTGCCTAGTTGGTGGGAATGGCACTTCTTTTGCATATATGAAAGCGCTATATAACCCAGATGGAGAGGTGACGAGCGATGTCCTCATCAATTCATAGGATCAACCGAATGGCCGTGGGAGATATATTGCGACGGAGCAGCATGCGACACCCGGAAAAAGTAGCGGTCGTAGACGGAGAGAAACGGATTACGTATCGCCAGCTGAATGAGACTGCCAATCGATTTGGCCGTTTTTTGCAAGAGCGAGGATTGCAAAAAGGGGACCGGGTTGCATGTGTCTGTCTGAATTCCGTGGAATTTATTGCGGTCATGTATGGAATTGCCAAGGCAGGCATGGTCTGGGTGCCGATTAATCCTTCGCTTGCTCCACAGGATATTGCCTACATCATTCAGCATGCAGATGCCAGGCTGTTGGTCGTGGAGGATGGGCTCTATGCCAAGGTAGAATCCATCATGCCTGAGCTGCAGCTGGTTGAGACAGTTGTGTCGTTACCGCTCTCAGGTGCAGAGCTGCCGCAGGATGTGATCGCCTTTCCGCTTGCATTGACTGGACATTCGGCGGAGGAAGTGGAAGTGGATATTCACTCCGACGATCTCGCCTTGATCATGTACACCAGCGGCACGACGGGCAAACCAAAGGGCGTCATGCAAAACCATCTCTCGGTATACGTCGCAACCTTGGGCAATGTGATTGAAGCAGAAATGACGAAAAATGATGTGGCGAGCTGTATGATGCCCCTCTTTCACTGTGCCCAGCACGTCTTGGGTTCCTCCATGCTGGCAGTAGGCGGGACGCTGGTCGTGATGCGTGGCTTCGATCCGGTTCCTTTTTTTCGTACAGTCGCAGAGGAAGGGATTACGTGGATGTTTGCCCTACCCGTCATGTACAGAGTCATGCTGGATCATCCGGAAGCGGTTCATTACGACCTGTCCTCCCTGCGTTTTTGTTTATACGCCATGGCACCGATGGACGAAGGGACACTGCGCAGAGCAATCGAACGGTTTGACGCCCGCTTTTCGCTGGCGACCGGACAAACAGAAATGTATCCCGGCACGATGTTCTTCAAGCCAGAGGAGCAGCTTCGGCGTTTCGGCTCGTATTGGGGGATCTCTTCGCTGGTTGTAGATACGGCGATCATGGATGAAGCAGGCAATTTGCTCGGAACAGGAGAGATTGGAGAAATCGTTCATCGTGGCCCCACCGTCATGATGGGATATTGGAAAAATGAAGAGGCGACGGAACAAGCAAGGTCGTACGACTGGCATCACACGGGAGATCTCGGTGTGTTTGATGCGGATGGACAATTGCTGTTCGTGGATCGGAAAAAAGACATGATCAAGACGGGTGGGGAAAATGTTCCGTCGATCAAGGTAGAGTCCGCTTTGTTGAAAGACGCGCGGGTCATGAACGCGGCAGCCGTCGGTCTCCCCCATGCGAGATGGAGTGAGGGCGTGACCGGTTTCGTGACTCTCAAACTAGGGGTTTCTTGCACAGAAGCGGAATTGCTGGCGCATTGTAAGAGGGAGCTGGCTGGTTTTGAAGTGCCCAAGGCGATTGTATTTCTGGAACAGTTTCCGTTGACGGCGACTGGGAAGATTCAGAAGAACTTACTCAGACAAGAGTATTTGCATTACTACGAGAACAAAGCGGACGAACAATTGCCGACGATGGAGAATCGCTGATAGAAGGAGGAATGGCAGATGGTTTCTATCGACAAGCTGATCTATGCCTTGCTCGGTTTGGTCGTGCTCATGACAATCGGAATGCTGACAGGTTCTTGGAGAATAATCTTGTACGCGTATTTGTTTGTGATCGGGATCAGCATTGTCTTTGGACTCACAAGACGGATCAAGCGCAGAGGGAATTTGGTCTGGGTTCCCATCGGTGTGTCTATTCTGTACATCATTTTGTACGTGTGGCTGGATGTCATGACGGTCGGCTCGCCGACTGGTGGAGAGGGTCTGGTATGGGGCATGACGCCTGCGACTGCTCTATTCATGCTAGGGATTTGGCCAGCATCCATCCTGGTCACCCTGCTGTATGCGTGGACGTTTCCTTTAGAGGAAGCAGTATCCGAGAATACAGCGCAAAAGCCTGATGTGAAGCTGTAGGAATGAGGGGGGATTATCGATGCAAGGGATGATCATAGTCATTGCTGTCCTGTACTTGCTGATTTGCTTGTTGATCGGGATTTGGGCGACGCGTCAAACGAAGTCCTCGGGAGATTTCTATGTGGCAGGTCGCAGTCTGGGCATGTTTGTGATGGCGATCGCTGCGTTTTCCTCCATTCAGAGTGGATTCGGGATGGTCGGAGGAACCGGACAGACATTTACAGGCGGACTGGGCTTCGCAGTCGGGATCATGTTTGCCGCACCGTTGGGGTTTGCCCTGACCTGGTTTATGGTCGGAAAACGCATTTGGAAGCTGGGTGATCTGGGCGAGATCTTCACCCTGGGGGATATCGCTGAGCTGCGGTACAACAGTAAGGCTGCCCGCGGCTGGATGGGCGTCGCTGTCGCATTGGGTGTCATCGGGTACTTAGGTACGCAGGTACAGGCGATGGGTGTCGTGATGAATACGATCTTTGGGGTATCTCCGACGGTGGGGGCAATTATCGGGCTTTCGATCCTCGCTTTTTATTGCATTGGCGGTGGAATGATCGCGGGAGTATACACTGATTTATTTCAAGGAATCTTGATGGCTGCGGTTTCTGTGATCGTCTTTTTCCTCGCGATCGACGCTGGCGGCGGGATCGCCAATATGACCCAAGTCCTGCAATCCTCTGATCCCAAGCTCGCTTCACCTTTTGGCATGTACCCGATGATCACGATGGTTTGCTGGTTTTTTCTCTTCAGTCTGGGGGCTGCTGGACAACCGCACTTTATTACCAAATTTCTCATGATCAAAGACGCCAAACAGCTGAAGTGGGGAGCATTCACGGCTGGCTTGGCCTATGTGCTGACGACGTTTTTGGTCATCGGGATCGGACTGGCAGCGTTGGTACTGAAAATACAAGGGAAGTTCCCGAAGCTGGGTTCGACAGATGAAGCACTGACCACTTTTTTGACGATGTTTACGCCTCCGGTCATTGCCGGGCTGGTCATCGCGGGTCTGCTCGCTGCCATCATGTCTACAGGATCGAGCTTTGTGACGCTGGGCGCAGCAAGTCTGGTGAGGGATATCCCGAAAGCATTGAATATCGAAGTGAAAAACGAGCTGCTGTGGAGCAGGATCGCAGTAGCTGCCCTGCTGATCCTGTCTACCTTGTTCTCGGTTTACATGGATACCTTGGTTGCACTGCTTGGCGTGTTTGGCTGGGGGACATTCGCTTCTGCTATTTTTCCCGCGATTGTGTTGGGGCTCATCTGGCCAAAAGCGACCAAGCAAGGGGCAATCTGGAGCATCATCATCAGTCTGGGCGTGAATTTCTTTTTGGAAGTAGGCGGTAAGTACGGGATCAAACCATTGCCTGCGGGTGTCATCAACGGAGCTTTTGCCTTTGCACTGGCTATCGTCGCCTTCATCGTGATTTCCTTGCTCACTCAGCGCCGAGAAACCAAGTTGGATGAACGGGTGCAAGACGTGATCGAAGGCTGACAAAGGAGGAGGACAAAGATGGATGTCGGTTATCTCACGCGCAGGAGCATGGGCAGCCTGCCAACGATTGATCCTGATCGATGCGCACTGAAACTGGAAAATGAGGAAGCATGGACCTATGGCGAGCTACATAGAATCTCCAATGCGTATGCAAATGCATTGCGCCAATTAGGCGTGAAAAAAGGAGATCGGGTTGGTATCCTGCTGTTCAATTGCATGGAATATTGGGCTCTGTATTTTGCCGTCGCCAAGATCGGTGGGATCGCTGTCAGACTCAACTTTCGCCTATCCAGTCAGGAGTTCGCCTATGCGCTAGCGGATTCGGGAACATCGGTGCTGTGCTTTCATGCCAGCTTGTCGGAGAGGTTGACTCCAATAGTATCGGACATTCCGGTCCAGACGTACATTTCCCTTCAGGACGGGGAAACGCTGCAGCCTTCGTGGGCAAAGAGCTGGGACGTCCTGACGAGTGGTGACCCGGGAGAGGTGACAGATGTCCGGATCGATGCCGACGATCCCGTCATGCTCATGTACACCTCAGGTACGACCGGTCGACCCAAGGGGGCACTGTGGTCCCATGCGAATACGCTCTGGTTTTGCAATATGCAGGTGGTCAAATGGCAGCTCGATTCGCGCTCTGTCTGCATGACGACCGGGCCTTTGTATCATGTGGGAGGCATGGAAGACCTCGCATTGCCGGTGATGCTGGCGGGGGGAACGGTGGTCATCACGAAAAGCGGAGGCTTCAACATCGAGCGTGTCGTGCACGTCATGGAGACGCAGCAGGTGACCGACTGCCTGCTGTTCCCGTTTATGGTGTATGATCTGTTGAATTCACAGAAGCTGTCGAGGGCAGCCCTGTCCTCCGTGCGACGCATTTTTTCCGGTGGTGATCCGATCATCCCGTGGGCGATCGAGCAGTTGAACGACCGTTTCCCGCATATCGGGATCGTGCAAGTCTATGGATTGACCGAAGGCACGCCCATCGCAGTGTCCCTCGATCCACAAGACGCCAGGGCAAAGAGCCATACGGTCGGAAAGCCGATGCCTTTTGCTGAGATCAAGGTGGTAGATGAGCAGGGAGAGCGTGTAGGTGTGGGGGAAGCGGGAGAAATCTGCATTAAAAGTCCGGCTGTTGCACGCGGGTATTGGCAAAAGCCAGATGCTACAGCAGTTACATTCGTGGACGGATGGTGCCATACAGGAGACTTGGGGACGATAGATTCAGATGGTTTTCTGGCGATCGCGGGCCGCAAGAAAGACATGATTCGCAGCGGCGGAGAAAATATTTATCCCGTCGAAATCGAGGATACTCTGATTCGTCATCCGTCGGTAGTGGATGTGGCGGTTATCGGCATTCCGGATCCGCAGTACGTGGAGACGGTCTGCGCGGTAGTGGTGCCTCGGCCGGGGGCTCAGGTCACTGTCGAAGAGATCATCCAGTATGCGACAGAGCATTTAGCGAGCTACAAAAAGCCGCGCAAAGTGGTATTCGTCTCGGAAATTCCACGTACGCCATCGGGGAAAATCCAGAAGTATGTGTTGCGAGACAGATACCGTACTTCATAGGAGGAGTGGCTTTCGCGG
>JARDZO010000209.1 GCA_029240815.1 Brevibacillus sp. | reverse complement strand
TTCAGGTTCGCATTGGCAGTACTTTCGAAAACAACAAAAAACCCTTGATCTCTCAAGGGTTTCGTAAACGGTATGTATGGTGGAGCATAGCGGGATCGAACCGCTGACCTCTACACTGCCAGTGTAGCGCTCTCCCAGCTGAGCTAATGCCCCATATGTATACTTCCAGCGTTTTCCGCTATCAGTGAATTTAGTATAGCATACACTCATGTACACTGCAAGCGAAAAAAGCTGCTCTCCTCCCCCTCATTCGGATGATACCAAAAATAAAGGTTTATAAAATAAATTCCGCAAATTCAGGTTTGAACACTTACATATAGCGGGAATGAATATCTGGGCAGGACAACTTAGAAATGCTCAAAGGGGTGCCACTCAGATGAAAAAGCCCAGACTTACCGTCAAAACAAAGCTGATCGCCGCATTCTTCTCTATTTTAATCCTTCCGATGCTTACTCTAGGCCTACTTTCCTATCAGAGCGCCAAGGACCAGCTAGACGGAGCAGTGATGAAGACTGCATCAGAAAATGTGCGCTTGGTGGATGAACTGCTCAATCAGACACTGGAGTCTCAATCCAAGGACATTGAATTGATCGCTTCTGAGACTGGGCAGAGTGATTTGCAGGAGCTCACTCGAGCCGCAACCCGCAAGAAATTGCAGACGTATCACTCCTTGCATCCTGAGATCGGGGATGTGTACATCGGTGACGAAACCGGTGGCATGATGACGTCTACGGATACCAAGCTCCCGGCTGACTTCGATCCGCGCAAACGCCCCTGGTACCAAGCCGCCATGCAACAACCACAAGCGACGATCATTACCGAACCGTACATCGATGCGGGTACGGGCAACGTGGTGGTTGGAGTGGCCAAAACATTACCGGACGGCTCTGGCGTATTGGGTATCGACATCCAGTTGACCTCGCTGGATAAAACCGTCAAGCAAGCGAAGATCGGTGCCAAGGGTTACCTCTCGATCTTTGACAAGAACAAACAGTTTCTCATTCACCCTACTGGAAAACCAGGTACCCCTTCTGCCGACCCGTGGATCGGGAGCCTTTACGGTGAACCGGCAGGCGAATTTGACTTTTCCGATAGCGGCCAAGACGCTAGAGCCGTACATATCACGAATACGAAAACAGGCTGGAAGCTCATGGCTGTCATGTACAAATCCGAAGCCGTAGAAGCCGCCAGCCCTATCTTTTTCAAAACCTTGATAGTCATTGCTGTCGCGATGGTCATCGGCAGTGGTGCTGTCTATATCATCCTGAGATCCTTGCTTCGCCCGTTGCGGAAATTAACCGAGGCTGCCGAAAAAATGAGCGAGGGCGATGTGACGCAACAAGTAGCGATCACGAGCGACGATGAGCTGGGGACTCTGGGCAAGAGCTTTAACCATATGTCCGGCTCGCTTCGTTCCCTGCTGCATTCGGTCAATGACAACGTCCAGCAGCTCGCGGCATCTGCCGAACAACTCTCTGCCAGCGCGGACCAGACGAGCAAGGCTACCGAGCAGATCGCAACTACCATGCAGGATATGGCTGTCGGTACGGAGCAACAGGTTTCCTATGCCAAAGAAAGCACGGAAGCAGTCGATCAGATGTCAGAGGGGATCACTCAGATTGCGGATTATACGCAAAAGGTATCCGAGGCTGCCCGGCAGACTGCAGACCTCGCCTCCGTCGGAAACCATTCTATACAAACTGCCGTCGGGCAGATGACTGCTTCCAGCCAGTCCATCCATGAGCTCGCACAAGTAGTGGATCGTCTCGGTACTCGCTCACAAGAGATCGGAAACATCGTGGAAGTCATCACTGCGATCGCCAACCAGACTAATTTGCTAGCACTCAACGCCGCGATCGAGGCGGCACGTGCTGGAGAGTCCGGCCGAGGTTTTGCAGTCGTAGCAGATGAGGTGAGAAAGCTGGCGGAACAATCCTCGAGCTCTGCCAAACAAATCAGCCATCTGATCACCTCCATTCAATCTGAAACGGAGCGCGCAGTATCCGTCATGGAGAAAAGCAAACGTGAAGTAACAGACGGGATTGAAAAAGTATATGAAGCCGGCCAATCCTTTGAACAGATTCAGTCCGCAGTGGAGGAAGTCGCAGAAAAAATAGGGCAAGTTTCTGGAGCCACGCAAGATATTTCGGCACGGACCCATATGGTCGTGAAGCTGATTAACCATATTTCGGAAGTGACATTGCTTGCCTCTGACGGAACGCAAAGCGTGTCGGCTGCGGCCGAAGAGCAGTTGGCTTCAATGGAAGAGATTACTGCCTCGGCCGTATCACTGGAACGAATGGCAGAGGAATTGCAAAATCAGATCGGTCAATTTAAGATGTAAGTCTATTATTTCTGCTCATAAAAGAAGCCAGTCAAACACGTACTTTCATGTTTGACTGGCTTCTCTACTAATTTTCTATCGTACCGTCACCACAATCGGTGTCCGTTTGCCGCCATAGGTCACGTAGATCGTCGCTTTCCCGGATCCAGTCGCCTTGATCACACCGTCCTTGACGTCTGCAACTAGCAGGCGAGAGGTGGTCCAGACGGCCGGTTTACTCACGTTCAGCTCCGATCCGTCCATGTAGGTAGCCGTAGCCGTTACCTGCTTGGTTTCCCCTTTCGCCATGACGATTTGGACAACATCTGTCTTCAAGTATTTCAGCGTATCGACATCGACTGGGATGGAGATGCTCTTGTCATTGTATTTCGCCGTAATGGTCGCTTTTCCGTAAGCACGGCCTGAGATCTGACCTTTGGCTACGTCAGCTACCTTGTAGTTGCTCGTTCTCCAATCCGCCAGCGAAGTGACATTCAGCGTACGGCCATCCGCAAAGGTGGCGGTCAGCGTGACTTGCGCGGAATTGTTGGACTTGATGGAAGCGTATCGCTTGTCTGCTTCCAGTTTGGTGACAATTCCCACTTCGACCGGAATCGTAATCGATTTGCCGCCGTATTTTGCTGTGATGGTAACACGTCCGTTCGTCAAACCAGTGACGCGTCCGTTAGCTACATCCGCAATTTTAATGGCGGAAGATACCCATTCTGCATCTGTCGTCACATTGCTCGTATTTCCGGCTGAGTCGGTCGCGGTCAGCTTGATATCAGCAGATTCGTTGACTGTCAGGATCAACAGGCGAGGATCGACAGACAGTGTAGTCGCCTGATCCACTTCTACCGCGATGCTGACTGTCTTACCGTCAAATGTAGCAGTGATCGTTGTTTTACCAGATCCTGTTGCCGTAATTTTACCTTGATTTACTTCTGCTACAGCTGCGGAAGTGCTCGTCCATGCTGCTTGCTCATTGACGTTTTTGCTTGTTCCATCCGCGTAAGCTGCCGTCACATTGACGGTTTCACTTTTGCCATTGCTCATGACGAGCTTTTTCTTGTCGACAGTCAAGGTCTGCAGGACTCCGACCGAGACTGGAATCGTCACGGTGCGATTGCCAAAGGTCGCTGTAACCGAAGCAGCCCCTGTCGCTACACCCGTGATGAGACCTTGACGTACAGCTGCGACCGCTGGTGCGTTCGACGCCCACGTCACTTTTTGCGTGACGTTATCACTGGTTCCATCTGGATAAGCAGCCGTGATCGTTACTTGTTTTGCTCCGCCTACCGGGATGGCTACCGTTGTCACGTCCGCCGTCAAGCTTTGTGGAACATCGACATCGACAACCAGTGAACCCGTTTTCTCCCCGTATTTGGCTGTAATCGTAGCAGATCCGGCTTTGTATGCGGAGATGATGCCGTCTTTGGCAAAAACGATATCCTCATTATCCGAGGACCATGTTACCTTGCTAGTAATATCCTCGGACGCTGTTGCGCCAGCAAAAGAGGCTATTACTTTTACTGGTTCTGTCTTGCCGCTTTTCATCGTCAGGTAAGACGGTACGATGTCCAACGAGCGAGGAACTTCTACATCTACCTGGATCGTGACAGACTTGTTACCGTACTTCGCGGTGATGACCGCTTCCCCGGACGCCACAGCGTGGATCTTCCCATTGCTGTAGTACGCCACTCCTTCTTTAGAAGAGGACCACTCGGCTTTGTCTCCTACACTTACCGGAGCCCCGTCCCCATTCGCGTAGGTAGCCGTCAGTTTGATTTCCTCTGACGTTTCCCCTACATGCAAGAAGATGTTTTGCTTGTTCACTTCCAGCTTTTGTGTGGTATCGACATCGACTGCGATCGTCGCTGTCTTGGTACCGTATTTAGCGGTAATGGTCGCTGTTCCCGCGCCATATGCCGTGATCTTTCCTTTGAGCGCATCAGCTACTGCTGGATTGTCAGAAGACCATTCTGCTTTTGCAGCGACGTCTTCTGTGTCGCTTCCATCTGGATAAATGGCACGCAGCTTGACTGTTTCCGAGCCACCGAGTAGCAGCGATACCTGATTTTTGCTTGGCTCCAAGCGGTGCGCGATTTCCACGTTCACCGGAATGGTAGTCGTTTGGCTACCGAACTTGGCTGTAATCACGCCTGTCCCCGAGTTCAATCCTTTGACTTGACCGTTGATGACAGTCGCAACTGTCGCATTGTCGATGGACCAGTCTGCTTTGGTCGTTACATTTTCAGACTGTCCGTCACTGTACAGGGCAGTGAGTTCGAGCTGGGTTGGCGTTTGGTCATCGATCAAAACGTTCAATGATTGCTTGTCCAGCGTCAGTGCTTTTACTTTTTTGGTGGCATTCACGGCAACGAGTACACTTTTGCCCATGTACGTCGCTGTCACCGTGGTGTTTCCTACTGCTTTTGCTGTGATACGGCCCGCGTAAGCTGCCGCAATATCTGGACCTTGACTCGTCCATTCTGTCGTGATCGTGACGTCTTCGGTTTTCCCGCTCACGTAGACAGCCGTTGCCGTCAACGAAGTAGAATCCCCCATCTCCAATGTCACTTCATTTTTCGAAAGGACCAATCTGCTAATTTCATCCGCAGCGTATCCAATTCCAGCGTTTCCAGCTCCGCACAAGAGCAAGATGGCCAGAAACAAGAGCGTCGTTTTTTTCCAGAACATTGCTAGCCTCCCCCGCAAGTATGAAATCTGCTTCTTGTAAAACCCATGCCTCGCTTACTATATCGGCTTCTGAGAGAAATAATTTACTAGTTATTTGTGTCCGGCGTGTGTCAGACCCTGTAACTCTCGTCGATCTAAAGCGTCTTATTACATAGATAGAGCAGGTTCATTCGCCGCCTGCCGTCCAGAAAAAAAGAGACAGCCAGGAGGAAAAACCGAAGTGAATAGACGCAAAAAACCGCGCTGGATGCGACGAGTGCTCCTCTATTTGAGCATTCTCATCGGGATCGGAGGAATCTGGTCAGGCTATGTCGTCTACCAGATCGAAAAAACCATACTGGAAGCAATCCCTCGTCAGGCAGATGTCGGAATCGTGTTGGGCGCTGCTGTGTGGGGAGACGGCCCGAGTCCGGGCTTGCGCGAAAGGTTGGATCAGGCATTGTGGCTCTATCAGAAAAAGTATGTACCTGTCTTGTTGGTAACGGGTGGCTTGGGAGAAGGCAAGCGGCGGACAGAAGCTGCTGTGATGAAAGAATACCTGATCGAGCGTGGGGTTCCTGCCGAACACATTCTCATGGAGACACAGTCCACCTCAACATACGAAAACCTGCTGTTTAGTCAGCAGGTCATGGTCACTCATCAATTGAAAAAAGCGTTGGTAATCAGTCACGACTATCATCTGGCTCGAGCCGTGACGATGGCGAATGCCTTGGGACTCTCCGTATCGCCTGTTGGCGTACATTCGCACGTCCTTTTCAAGCCGTACCATGAGGCGCGAGAAGTGCTGGCGATCACGTACTGGCACTTCTCACGCTTCTGGTCTTCAGCTCTCCAGACGCTGATTCTTGCGTAAAATCTCATGTACCTCGACAAAATGCCGGATACGCTCCATGATCCTCGCTGCCTTGGTCCGCTCGATTCGATTGCCATTGGAAATCGACAGATGCTCCTCCAGCTCCTCCAGCGAGTAGTTGGACGTAAAGAGCGTGGGCAAATGATTGTTTGCCCGCTGATTTAAAATGACACCCAAAATTTCGTCGCGTACCCACGGTGTTAGGTTCTCAGCCCCTATATCGTCCAAAATGAGAACCGGTACTTCTTTTAAAAGCTCCAGTTTTCCCACATACGACTGATCAGAGATGGAATCCTTCATCTCCCGAATAAAATCGGGAACGTAAACCAGTAGCGAAGAAATGTGGCTATCTGACAGCTGACGACCGATCGCACCCATGAGATAGCTCTTTCCGACTCCAAATGAACCGTGGAAATATAAGCCTTTTGCTCGTTCTCCTGTCTCCATCTGATTACAGAACTGGATGGCCGCTGCTACTGCTGCCCGGTTGCCAGCATCATGCTCTAGCTTGTCAAAGCTGGCAGTCATGGTTTCCTCAGACACATAGTAGCTCCGCATCATGCGTCTACGCTTGAGATCCTCTTCATGGGAGAGTTGCTTTTTACAGGGAGCAATCGCACTTACAATGGTTTGGTTCACATTGCTGAGCTGTGTCCGATGCCCTTTTACGAGATTTGGGCACTCCGTGAGTCCCGGGCAACGCTCACACCAATATTGCTCCTTTACGGACGTATACACATCAGAGAGCGATCGCAGGTAATCTTCCCGGGACAATTCCGGATGCTCTTGCTGGAATGCTTGTAAATAAGCGCTGGAGCGAAACATTTTATCGAGTTGCTCATCAGGCGACAGCAATTGGCGAGGGGTTCGCTTTGCCAGCTCTTTCATAAACTGACCGACGGATTCCATCTAGCCATCACTCTCCTTTCTGTTTTTTACGTAAGGTTTCGAGCATTTTACTCAACTCTGGATCATCAGAAATGAGTTTTCCTTTTTCAGACAGCTGCCCCGTTTTCTCCTGCTCTCTCTGCCATTCTACAGATGCCGGCAGTTTGTCTTGCAAGACATTTTTCCCATTGCGACGCACCGTTCCCGTATCCTTCTTCGGGCTCTTCGCCTTTTCTACATTTTGTGCCCGCTGATCGGCACGCTCCAAAATCTGCTTCACGGCCTCATCTACGGTAGCAATCCGCTTCGCTTTCCAGCTGTCGCGAATCGTCTCCATGTACGCTTTTGGCAATTCCATCTGCATACTCGTCAACGTGTGGACCAACAGGGCATTCACTACTTCCGGCTGCATCCCGTCTGAGAATACCAGCGTCTCCGCACGTTCGAGAAACACCTTGCTTACCCTGCCTCCGACGACACGTTCCAGCAGTCCGAGGGGAGACAGAATGCGACAGGCACGGACAAACGCTTCGCTGCCCGGCTCTGGCAATTGGCCTGGCCCCCACTCATCCTCTCCCCCGCTCTCCACTGTGGTATTTCGATACAGCTTGTCCTCGGAATAACGTTGTACCAGACGCTTGCGCAGTACTTCGGTATCCAGACTTCGGTCGGGCTTGTACAAAGTCCAGTCCCGTAGCTCCTGGCCCATCCCCCAGCTGTCCATCTGATAAAAGTGGCACAGCAAATATAAAAACTCCATGCTCGTTCCGCCGAGCACTTTGGAAGCATCTGCATTGTCTGGCAAATATAGACGCAAGGATGAGACGCTCAACGGGTGCGTGACCTGTGCCTCGAAGCCAGACTTCATATCTGCTGGCGGGAAGCTCGTCTCCATTTTCGTCAAGAACTGCTCTCGCTCTGAGCCCTTCTTCACTTCCAGCTCAGACGGTTTCAACGATTGGAACACTTCATGAAAGTCCTTCGTTACATTTTCGACGATGGTGTATTCCTGATCCAGTTGAGTAGCAATCGTATCGGCATATTGCTCTCGCAGCTGCTGAAATCGAATATTTTCAATCTTATTTAACAGCATAAGAGAAAGGACGTAATCCGCAAAAAATTCTCCCGGTGTCAATGGCGGCTTCAGCAAATAGTCGTAGTAGTAATCCCGCTGCAAGTTCTCGCGTCTGCGTACCTCTATCAGTCCCATAGCCTCCAAGCGCTCACGGGCATCCAAAAGCCGATCCAGAGACAACGAAGTAGAGAGCATCAAGCTGCGATGTGTGCTCTCAGAAGCAGCGCCGCTCGCTTCCTGCACGCCATGCGCGAGCAGTTGGTAGAGCGTATACGACTCGACACCGATGATCGGCAAGTACAAATGCGTGACATAGCCCATCTCGGTATAGCTGAGCGGCCTCGCCACCCGCACCAAAAAACGATCCTTTGGCAACAATTCGTTCCATACTAAACGGCGCATCGGCTCTTTCCTTCCTGACAAATCTCATTCCACTATTATAGCATGGCGATCTGGTCAACGCGCTGAAATCAGATGGAAAGCAAAAGACGCCCTGGCTGTAATACCGCGAGAGCGTGGCGTCGATAGACTTTTTACCTGTCGTTACTACTCTTTTGGAAAAGGAGTGTGACTGTTCCTCGCTTGTGCCAACAGCTCCTCCAGTTCCTTCATGAAGACGCTGATATCCTTGAACTGGCGGTAGACAGAGGCAAAACGCACGTAAGCGACCTCATCTACGTGATACAAACGCTCCATGACTTTCTCCCCAACGTCATTGCTCGGGACTTCCGCCTGACCGCAGCTACGAAGCTCCCTTTCAATGTCATTGACCACGTTTTCCAGTACCTCTAGTGGAACCGGACGCTTTTCACAGGCTCGCACCAAACCGCGCAAAACCTTCTCGCGACTGAATTCCTCTCGAGTACCTTCTTTTTTAACGATCAACAAGGGAGTTTCCTCCACCATCTCAAAGGTCGTGAACCGACGTTCGCACTGTTCGCATTCCCGACGACGACGGATTGATTTATTATGATTAAAAGGACGCGAATCTAGGACTTTTGTTCCATTATATTCACAAAATGGACAGCGCATCGCAGCAATCAACTCCAGTACAGACAATACTTGTTTACAGTGTCCCTCAATTTCCCTGCAGAAGTCAAGTCAATCCTTATACCTATTTAAAGCATAAGTCAAATGGAGTACAATATGGGTATTGTTGGAGGGATTGTAATGAGGTTAGTATCTTTAAGACAAGTTCGGTCAGGTATGAAATTGGGCCGCACCGTTTTCACCGAAGATGGAAAAGTATTGCTGGGTACGGGCATGGTACTGACTGAGCGTCTCATTGCGGGCCTGACACGGTCCAATATTGACGCTGTCTATATAGATGATCCTCGCACAGAAGACATCCAGGTAGAAGAAGTCATCCGTCCGCAGACACGGCAGATCGCTGTGGAGGCCATCGAGAAAACGTTCAAGCAGATTAGCAACTCAAACAAGCTCGCACGAAAAATTTCGTTAATAGAAATGGGCCTGCATTTTCAGCGCGCCTTTAGCTCCATCCTGGATGACCTCTTGCTCAATAAGCAAATGATTGGTCATTTATCCAGCATCTCCTCCCATTCTCCATCCCTTTATCACCACTCGGTCAACGTAGCTGTGCTGTCGACGGCTGTCGGGATGTCCCTGGGCTACAACCGGCAACGACTGATGGATCTGGGGATCGGAGCCATGCTCCATGATATGGGTAAGCTGAATCTCCCCGAAGAGATGCTGCAAAAAGAAGAGCGCTGGTCTGACGAAGAAAAAGAAATCGCCAAACAACATACGATGCACGGTTTTAATATGCTGCGAAAACAGCACGATATATCCCTCCTGTCTGCTCACGTCTGCCTGCAGCATCACGAACGGCTAAATGGCAGCGGCTACCCTCAGGGACTTACGGGAAAACAAATTCATGAGTACGCCCAGATCGTTGGCATTGCGGATGTCTACGACTCACTGACTTCTCCTCGTCCTTGGCGAAAGCGATACATGCCCCAGGACGCTCTGGAGTACTTGCTAGGGTCTGGTGGTCACTTGTTTGAACATCACCTCGTCAACGCCTTTATCAAGCATATCGCTGTCTTTCCGATCGGGAGCAGCGTCGTATTGAATACAGGAGAGGTAGGGGTGGTCAGTCGCGTCGACCCGGATTACTCGCACCGTCCGACTGTCCGGATCATCAAGGATGGCCGCGGAAATGACGTCCATCCCCCGTTTGACTTGAATCTGAAAGCAAACCTCAAGTTGTTCATCGTCGGGTTCGAAGATGATGACTTGTTCCGAATGAACGATGTATCGAATGAGACGACTTCCTGACAATTGAACGGATACGCAAGAAAAACCCCTTTGCTGTTTCTT
>JARDZO010000455.1 GCA_029240815.1 Brevibacillus sp. | reverse complement strand
AGCTCGACATCCGGCTCTCCTGCCTCTACCACCTGCGGATGGCCTTCCGAAAAATCGATTAGCCAGCTCCCCTCATTTTCCGGGAGAAAGGAATCACGAATGTTCAGACGCACAAGTCCGCTTTCTCTGCCAAAACGACATGGCGCGAGCTGATGGAAAAATCCCGGCACATCGATCACGCGGTACATCAAACCGACACCAGAGACATGACTCTCGTGGTAGATGCTTGGAATCAAGCGGTCCGTTCCATTTCCAGGATCAGACAGCAGCATGTGAAAATCCTCGTCCGCAGTAGTCAGCACCACACGCTGGATCTGATCAGACTGACTGTGCAAAAAGGACAGGAGCTGCAGTAGCGCCTCTTGATTTTCATATAAAAATTCTTTAATGACAAGATCATTATGCAATCGATTCTCTTCGTGAGTGCGTTGAAAGTGGAAAACGAGATAGCCCGTGACTCTGCCGCCGTCTTTTTTGCACCCGACGATCACCTGTTCCGGTTGATCCAGGAAGGTCTTCAGCTCCCGCTCTGTCTTTTTAATCATCCCGTGCGTGCAACGGACGATGCGGTGATAGCAGGCAAGGATCTGCTCCCGATCTGCCTCGCCCAAATAGGAGACTTTGTCCTTCGCAGTAAAGGGAAAGCTGGCTGGAGCGATCCGATATTGATGAACCTTGGTCCCTTGGCCAAATCCCATCTTTTTGTAAAAATCGACGCGAAACGGATAGAGCGAAACCAGACAGACGCCACGCTCCCGGTACGTCGCAAGGAAGCCTTGCAGCATCGCTTTCGCTACTTTTTCCTTTTTATGCAGCAAATCAACAGCGACCGTGCCGATTCCACCAGTCAGCATCTGGATTCCGCGGACATTCATAAAAAAGTCGTACCACTTCATGACACCGAGCAAGCGCTCTTCCCGAAACAGTCCGTGGAAGCTGGCATTTTGGTCATTCTCCAGTGTATCCTGCACACGCTCCGCAAAACGCTGCCGATTGTCGGGGGCAAGGAGATTGCTTCCGGGGTACGCCAAAGCTGTAATCCTGACAACATCATGGATATCCTCGTGTGAAATCGGTCGAATTTCCTCCATCGTCCTGCACTCCTGTCCATCGCAATATTGGAAGCATCCATATTCTTACAGGGACATCGTACCGAATCGGCAGGGGGATAGGCAATACGTTTTCGTCGTTACGGGTGAAAAAAGACATCGACTTGTTCGCCGATGCCTTTTCTGTACCTAGTTTTCTCTACGTGCATCTGCAGCTTTTTGCGCTCTCGCAATCATCAAGGCGATCACCAGACAACCAATAGCCACGATCCATGTTCCCGTGAAGACGACGTGTACCCCGGAAGCCAAAATGCTGCGAACGTGGGCGAGCTGCTCAACAGGCAGACCGCCGCTTTCAAACGACGCCCCCAGATTGGTCTGTCCGCTGGCTACCGTCACCATATTGAAAAACATCCCGAAAACCGCAGCCCCAAAGGTCTGGCTAAACGTCCCTGTAAACGTGTTTAGAGCAATCGCTGTACCTCGCTTATCTACCGCAACGGAAGCCTGAATCTTGACCATGACAATCGGACTGATGAATCCCATCCCCAAGCCAATTAACCCTACAGCCACATAGATCAGGAATCCTGGCGAACTCTCCGCCAACAGGAACAGAAGAAACGAAGCGATCGCAAGCACGGTTGTCCCTGTCGTCACCAGCTGCTCTGCGCGTAGGCGTCCAAGCAGGTTCCCGGACAGCACAGCGCCAAACGTCCAGCAAACAGGCATGGGAGTTAGGACAAAGCCTGCCATGGTCGCACTTTCCCCCAGCACGCCTTGGCTCCAGATCGGCAGGTAGACGACCAGGCTGATCACAATGGCGTTGGACAATAGCGTCAGCAAGTTGATCATCGTCACATTGCGATTCGTAAACAAGCTAAGCGGGATTAAAGGCTCTGGTGACTTTCTCTCGACGGTCACGAAGATGAAATAGGTGATCAGACTAAACGCAATCAATGAAAGGATAGTCGGACTCAGCCAGGACTGGTTCTGGCTGCCGGTCAAAAGCGCGTACAGCAAAGCGATGGTCCCGATGCTGAAGATCAGCGCACCTGGGTAATCGATATGCCGCTTTGTTTTGGCCCCGAACTTTTCCTTGTAGTACAACATGAGCATGAAAAAGGACAAAAGCCCAAAAGGCAGGTTCAAGAAAAAGATATAGCGCCAAGACAGCATGTCGACGAGGAAGCCCCCCACAAGCGGCCCTGCTACACCTGAAAGTCCCCACACGGCACTAATCCAGCCCTGTGCCTTTGCACGTGAGGATTGGTCGTTGTACAAATCCCCGATAATCGTCATCGTAATCGGCATCACGGAGCCTGCACCCAAGCCCTGCAGCGCCCGAAAAACGATCAGCTGCTCCATGGAACTTGCCAGTCCGCATAAGGTGGAGCCAGCAAGAAAAATGCCGATCCCGAACATCATGACATTTTTTCTGCCAAACAAATCCGCCAACTTTCCGTAAATGGGCGCGGAAACCGCTGTTGCCAGCATATAGATCGCATACACCCAGCTGACTTGTTCAAATCCAGACAAATCGCTTGTAATCCGAGGCACGGCGGTACTCACGATCGTTCCTTCCAGCGCGGCCAGGAACGTCGAGAGCATCAGTGCGATCATGATTTTTACCCTCATACAATCTCCTCTCTA
>JARDZO010000020.1 GCA_029240815.1 Brevibacillus sp. | reverse complement strand
CTGCTTTCCTTTTAGACTGCCCATATATGGAAATGTGAAACTTCCAAGGTGTTGATCTCATGCCATTTCGACACAGGTATCGCCTTTTGCAAAAAATCGTTCGTGCTCATTTCGTCGTTACCTCGACCGACCATAAGAGGGGCAATACTCGTGCATCTAGCTCCTCGATGTTTGCTAACCCATCAATGTAAATCAGAAGGGCTTTGCTCTTGTTTGTTCTCTACCATTTCCGAGCATTTCCAGCCAATGCGCCTCCCCCTTCTCCTGCCTATCCAAGATACGGAAATTTTGCCCAACGAGTACCACCCTTATCCCCTAACAATCGAGGATAAGACCGGACACAAGAAAAAAACGCCCGCTGAGCCTGACGTTTTACTCCCACTTCGTTTTTTCAAGCTCCTGTACGTTCCGATCTTTTCATCGGCATAACGGAAGCATAGGTGAAACAGCGCCACACCCATTCTGCTGGTCCATAGCGATAGCGAGACAGCCACCATTTGCTGGCCGAGATTTGCAAAGGTAAGACGATCAAACAAATCAACAAACCGACTCCCATACTTGCCTCACCGTAAAGATGAAACACGCGTACGATCGCGACCGAAATCAACGTTTGCCCCAGATAGTTGGTCAATGCCATCCTCCCGACAGGTTCGAGATGCTTGAGGATGTCGAGCCCGCGTCTGGTTTCGTACATGAGTAGCAGCGAACAAATATAAAAGCCACATAAAGCCAAACCGCTCCATCCTACAAAAACTTGTACCGATATCGATGCAGGAGCAGGAAAACGCACAATCCCGTGCTGCAAGAGTGGTATCATCGCGACGAGAACACCACTGAAAACAAGCATTACCCACCAAAGCCGCTTCGCAGAAGATAAATACCGATGCGTCTGATCGAATACGCCACGTCTCGCTAGATAGAGCCCGAATAAAAAGAGGGGCAAGACTGACCAAATCGCAAACCATTCATTCGAGACAAGCAACGGAAGCTCGTTCGTGAGCCGAAAGAGCATCCACTCCATCCAGGTACCGAAGTTGTACACCTCATTCGCCTGATCGACAATTACTGGCGAAGCATTGGTCACAGGGTTTGCAGGATCTTCTGGAATGAGCAGCGTCAAAGCGTAGAGAATTTGAAGACTGATCAACAAGGTCCAAGCCCACCTGAGTACCGTTTTTTCACTCGCCCGATAAAAGAAAAGCAGGAAAAAACCTGTCAACGCGTAGGTATGTAAGATATCTCCGTACCATAAGAAGAATAGATGTGCGACCCCAAAAAACAGGAGTCCGATCAGTCTGCGAACGTACAAGGGTCGAACGGAGCTCCTCTTTTGCTCAGCTCGGCTCATGAACAAATAAAAGCCCGCACCAAACAAAATCGAGAAAATCGTGTAGAACTTCGTCTGAACAAACATATTGAAAACAAGGCGTATCCATTCATCCAAGAGAGAATGCTCAACGGGCAGTCCATTTTCGGGAAGAAATAATGCCGGCTGCAAGAAGGTTGGCATATTGACCAAAAAGATCCCGAATAAAGCGAAGCCGCGAATGGCGTCCAGTTGATGGATTCGATCTTCCTCTGAAACAGGGGCTGCATTCACAAATGTCATCCTTTTCTCCTTCTCAATAGATGTCTATTGTACTGGTTCTCGATTCAGGGGAAAACAATCGAATATATGCTTTTTCAACCCCTTTGGAATGTTTCAGTCGCAAAGTGAATTTGACTTTTTCAAGGTCATGACCAGCTGTCAGCAGCAAATTGTTCAACTCAGCCATAACCATTGCTTTTACCGGTGCCAAGCCGTTCGATATCGATTTACCCTTGATAATCGATTCGAGTTGAAGTCAGACGTGATAGGTGTACCCAAACCAGAGAGCAATCATTTGATCCATTTTCGAGCTCATTTTGAATGAGAACCATTTTAGTCATCTCCTATTTTTGAATCAGCAGGTCTCTCTCTGCTAGATCTCTTCTGGCAATAGATTGCTGCTCTCGACCGATCAACACCATTCCGAGGATCACCAAAATGCCCCCTGACCATTGCTGCCACCCAGCTTGTTCTCCCAATAACCAGACGGACAATAGGAGCGCACTGAAAGGCATAATGCCTGATAAAGCTGCAGACGTCGATACGTGGCACCTTTTTATCCCAGCATACCAAAAAATGAAAGCTAGCGCAGTGACAAACGGTCCGTACCAAATTAGTGCGAGCCACTCTTTCCACCCAATGATGGAGAGCGAGTAGACAGGTCGTTCAAATAGAGCAGGGACCAAGCAAAGAATCAAGGCAATCGTAGATACCAGTGTGGTTTGCACAACGGGATGAATCGACTCTTTCTCTGCGGTTATGGCAGCAACTGCTCCACTACGAGAGAAAACATTAAACAAGGACTCACTTACCGCGGCACAAAGGACAAGTACATTCCCAACAGCATGACTCAGCGAGAAGAGGTCACCAGATAAAAATAATACGTCTTGGATCAAAAGAATGCCTGCAACTGTACTGGCTAACCCCATGAGCTTTGTTCGATCAATCGTTTCTTTAAGCAGAAACGTAGCGAGCAGAACTGTCACGGCTGGTGTTGCCCCAGTTAAGATGCCTGCCTCAGCCGTGCTTGTTTTAGCAAGACCGTAAAGCAAAAACATTCGAAACAAAAAAACGCCAAATAACGCTTGATAGGTCAAAATGAGCCATTCTTTTGCAGTCAACAAGCGGATGGTTCGCATGAGCTTTCTGCCGCACAATGGCAGCAAGCATAGGAGCGCCAATAACAAGCTCACTGCGGAAATCGTAAATGTCCCTAGGCTGCTTTGAAAAAAACGAGCTGCAATCACAGAAGAACCTGCAAACGAAAAAGCGCAAAACAGGTAAAACATTCCTTTGAATCGTTCCAACACCAGACATCCCTCCACATGAACTCACATGATCACTTACTGGAAAATCATGCTACAATCATAGGAAATAAACTGGTATGGATAAAGAACCAGTTCAACCTAGATTCAAAGGAACCAGTCGGAGGGTCTTATTTATGTGGGGAATAGATTTACAACGAAATAGCGAAGTGCCTCTGAAACGCCAGATCTATCAGGTGCTGCGAGACCGGATTTTGAGCGGGAGACTGGAAGCCGGTGAAGCGTTGCCTTCGACCCGAGAGCTGGCGCTTTTGCTGAAAGTGTCGCGTAATACTGTCAACGAAGCGTATGAAATGCTACTCGTCGAAGGATTTGTATGGAGTCGTCAAGGTGCACCGACCCGGATTTCGGAAGGTTTGTATTTGGAAAAGAAGCATGAGTCCCCATCATTGCCGCTACAAGATGCTCCCCTTCCCTTTCTGGCTGACTTCCGGACTGGCCAACCGGATTTGAGGCTTTTTCCGCGCTATCTCTGGCAGCAAATTTCACAAAAAACAGCACAGGAGATGCCATCAGACCTGTTCGGATATTCCGGACCACAGGGAATGATGAGACTGCGTGAGGAAATCGCTTCATGGCTTTTTCGCAGCAAAGGTCTAGCGGTAGAGGCCAAGGATATCTTTATTACCGCGGGGGCGACGCACGCTCTTCACCTGGTTTCCGACTTGCTGTATGAGGAAGGCAAGGAGCTAGTAGTGGAAGACCCTTGTAACCACGGAATGTTACATGTCTTGTTTAAGAAAGGATATCCGGTCACCTATGTTCCTGTCGATGAGCATGGATTGCAACCAGAATTTCTGCAAGGAAAAAGTCCATCTGCAATCTATGTTACTCCCTCTCATCAGTTTCCACTGGGCGGCATTCTCCCGGCGAGTCGTCGCGCAGCCTTAATCCGATTTGCAAGAGAAAACGGAAGCTATCTTGTGGAAGATGATTATGACAGTGAGTTCCGATACTACGGTGACCCGGTTGCACCGCTCTATGCCATGGATCCCGAACGGGTTATCTACATCGGCACATTCAGCAAGGTCCTGTTCCCCGCTCTCCGTGTCGGCTACGTCATTCTTCCTGGCAACCTGCAGAAACGCTGGCGTTACCTACGTACGCATACAGATGTCCAGAACCCTCCGTTCGAGCAAGTAGCTTTAGCACAATTTTTGCAGACGAGAAAATTTGACCGCCATCTGGGGAAAATGCGGAAGGTGTATGGAGAGCGCCGGCACTGCCTTTTATCTGCGCTAACAGAGTATTTCGGAGATTCTTGGCGCCCATGGGGTGACGCCGCAGGATTGCATCTGGCTATTGAGTTTCCTGACCAACTCTTTGATCATACGTTTATAGAAAAGAGCCGACAATACAGAATCCGAATTACGCCAGTGGACTACCACAGTATCCAAAAGGGAGTGCATGCGAACAAGCTTTTGTTTGGATACGGCCATCTGGAACCGGAAGAGATACAAAACGGTGTACGCATTCTATACGATTTTATGAGACTTCACATGTAAGGAGAGATTTGTCGCGAGAATTAAGAAAGAAATGTAGGCAATCAAAAGAAGCCAGTGACACACACTTCACGCTGTGTGGCCAATGGCTTTATCATTTTGAACAGACCCTCAAGAAGAACTCCCTTTTTTGTAAACCAATGCAGTCTTTCTCCCGAAGTCAATTAACATCCCAGCGCAACCAGCCAACAAGGCAGGCATGAACCATCCCGCACCTTCTGCATAAAAAGGCAAGAAATTGAGCCATGGATCCCATGTATGTGCCATGAAAGTACTGTTGATCATATCCACTACGCCAAAGAGAGCGACGATAGAAACGGTCGTGGCATAGACACTAGAAGCTTCAGGAAGCAGCCTTCCTAGTAACGCCAGTACAATCAGCACAATCGCAACTGGATAGATGGCACCCAGAATCGGGACAGAAACGCTCAAAATCTGAGTCAGACCCAAATTGGCGATCCCCATACTCAGCAGACAAAGAATGGTTACCCAAGCTCGATAGGAGAGACTTCCGAACAATCCTTGAAAATATTGACTGCAAGAGGTTACGAGACCGATCGACACACACAAGCAAGCAACGGTAAAAACAATGCCAAGAATGACTGTACCGCTCTCTCCGAATAAATGATACATCAGGCTCGTCAAGATTTGGGCTCCATTTTCCGCTTCCCCCAGGAATGCGCTCTTGGAACCAAGCATACCCAAAATCACGTAAATGACAGTTAACAAGATACCGGCACCCAAGCCAGCCTTAATCATATAGGTCGATATAGACTTGCTGTCGCTTACCCCTTTGCTTCGAAGTGTATTCGCAATCACGATGCCAAAGACAAGCGCTGCCAGTGCGTCCATCGTTAAATACCCATCTAGAAAACCTTGGAGTACAGGATGTGCGGCATACTTTTCGACCGGCTCGGTAAGTGGTCCCATTGGCGTGATCAAGCTCTTCAGAAAGATCAGGGCGATTAACGTCAGCAAGGTAGGCGTCAGCCATTTTCCGAAGCGATCTACCAGCTTTGAAGGAGATAAGCTAAGCCAAAAAACAAGACCAAAGAACAAGACCGTATAAAGTAAAAGACTGAGTGGTGAAGCTACCCACAATTCGGGCAAAAACGGAGCCATACCCATTTCAAACGCCAGACTGCCAGCCCGGGGGATAGCTAACCCAGGGCCGATCGAGACATAGATCAGAAACGGGAAGATGAGGGCAAAGAGTGGATGCACCCGGCTCGCCAAATCGTGAAATGTTCCTGCTTTTGCAATAGCCACTACCCCTAAAATCGGCAGCCCCACAGCAGACATAATAAAGCCGGCCAGAGACACCCATACACTCATCCCTGCAGTCTGTCCTAAAAATGGAGGGAAGATGAGGTTGCCTGCACCAAAAAACATGGAAAATAGCATAAAACTAATCCAGATCACTTCTCGCCTTGATAGCTGTATCATTAACGATCATACATCCTCCCATCATAATGAGAGGCATTCTATCAATTTTCCATGTCGGAATCCAGTCATAAGGCCATATTCGCAATTGCAAAATCATTGTAAGTTTTCATTTTCAACTACACGGTTCAACCATTCGTCCACGAGTGCCGTAAATAAGCCGCTTTGTTCTGTCTGTAGATTGTGCCCTGCCCGATCGAGGACGGCAAAGCTGGCACGTGGATAATGCTCCAGCAATGCCCATACATCTTGATACCCTGTAACATGATCCTGCCTACCAGTCAGGAACAGCACTGGCTTTTCAAACGGCGCCGGTTCCTTTTCCCATTCAAAGGAGAAAGCGTACCGTTCACTTATTTTCCGTAAGAAGGCAGGATCGGCTGCATTCAGCCCCGGTAAGATCTCTTTTTCAAACCGCTCCCAATTATATGGATCCTGCACGACCGATAAAGGTGTGAACCTGCTTTGCTGATCAGGTGTCAGTGTAGACAGAAATTCCTTGTCCTGCGCGATCACAGCAGGGCGTGGCAATACTCGTTTGGATGCAGTCGCTTCCACGAGAGGACAGATAAACAACATCCCAGCCACACTCTCTCTATCTCTAGATGCAATTGCTCTCGCCAAATACCCCCCGTACGATTCGCCCGCTATTAAATACGGTCCTTCTGGAATCATTTTTTCAATAAACCGCTCCACTACTTCCAGCATCTGATCAGAACTTTGAATCCATTCTTCCCCTTTGGTCTGTCCCATTCCAGGCAAATCCAAGTAAATCCGGCGCCATCCCGGTCTATTCTCAAATACTGGCTCCATACATCCTGACATCAATCGATGATCAGGAGTAAATCCATGAATCATGACAATCGGAAAGCCTTCCCCAAACGTTTCATAATAGACCGAAGCATTACCTAGATCGCAAAACATGAAATCACTCCCTCAACAGGAACAAACGTTCTCTATCGTTTTTTCTCATTGTATCGGATCTAACAGATAAAGGAAATATTTTTTTCGGAGACTGGTTTCTTTTTTCCAAACAAAAAACCACCTGTTCACGTACGACGGGTGTACGGCAAGTGGTCAAGTGCGTTAACGTTTTTGCAAGGCGATGATTCGGCGGTAAAAGGTCTGATCCTTCAACTGGCGAAACAGAGAAAGGGAGGGGCGAAAGTTAGCCTCAATGATCCACGGTTTCCCTTCTACATCGATGCCCAGATCCAAGCCAATTCCTCGCAAAGTGGGATACACCTTGCCTAAAGCATTCGCCGCCGCCAATGCGACTTGGCTGATCTCTTCTTGCAAATTACTTGGAGCGGAAATGTTCGATAATCGAATGGCCGTTTGTAACGGTAGGACTTTTCCTCTGCTTCGTGCTACGTTTGTCACGACAAAACCTGGCCCTGCCAATTTGGCTACCCAACCAGTAACGATCCAAGGCGATTTTTTTCCCGCTCGCTGGACCATGACTCGCACGTCAAACGGCCTTCCATTGATCCGCCCCAGAGGAATGAGTGGCTGCAACAGGTACGGCTTTGGACGGAACAGTGTCTTGACATACGCGACGGTCTTCGCACGGCCTTGTACGATGCGCTTGGCACTTCCAGCGTGAACGAGATAACGGTTCTCTCCTTTATCCGTGAGCTGAATGATTCCCGCTCCTCCACCGCCACCAGAAGGCTTCAGCATGATCTTTTCATAATCCTCCACGTATTCCCACAACGTTTCTGGAGTAAACGGCCTCGTAGCAGGCAAGTAATCACGCAAGTACTCGTGCTTTACCAAGTGCTTATGTTTACTCCATTTCCCTACATTTGGCGGTTTTATGTCGTTGTCTCCCCATTCTGAATAAGATGGTGCTCTTCTATTTTGGTGATGCGATTATGTTCGTCAACAAAAACAACTCGCGGAACTAATTGGGTCGCTTCTTCTTCTTCATACATCCCCATGCTGAGGATGATGACTAAATCACCTGGCTGAAACAAATGAGCAGGCGGCCCGTTCAAGCAGATCTTACCGGAAGCTTCTGGAGCAGGTAAAGCGTATGTCTTCCAGCGGGTAGCATTACGCAAGCTGGTAACTTGCACGATTTCATACGGCATAATGTCCGCTGCTCTTAATAGAAGGGCATCGATCGTAATACTGCCCACATAGTCAAGTTCTGCCTGGGTCACCGTCGCCCGATGAATTTTTCCTTTGCACATATGTCGTTGCATGAGCTATCCTTCCTTTCCAAACCGATGACACCAGTCTATGTGGGAACGGCTGTCCTTGAAACTAGGATGGAATCCTTTCTGCTCAGTTTCCGATACGTGCTCTTCCCCAATCTACCCCGTAAGCGATACATGTCTGCTCCAGCTCCTGCGCGATTCCAGCCGATATCGATATTCCATTCACTCGCTGATCACTCATTTTCCTTTTCTCGATCTCTCCTGGGATCATAATTTCTTCGATTCCCGCTTTTTTGGGAACCGATTTGATTTCACGAATATACTCGTCCATCTTGCTTTGAAAAGCCGGGAGCGGCCAGAATCTTTGGACATCGATTGTGAGAAACACGTGACCGATATCTTGTGGGTGCGTCCAGTTCTCATATAAGCTTTTGACTCCAGGGCCACAGGCCGCCCCGGTTAATAATCCACAAAGAATATCGATGAACATGGCAAGACCGTAACCTTTCGCTCCTCCGATGGGCAGTAATGAGCCTAGCAAGGCCCGCTCTGGATCAGTTGTGGGGATGCCATCCTGATCAATGGCCCAATCCGCAGGTATCTGTTCCCCTTTTTTGGCAGCCACCGCAATTTTTCCACGGGCAACCACACTCGTCGCCATATCAAGTAAAAAGGGCGCCTCCTGACCGGCAGGTATACCAATAGCGATGGGATTCGTTCCAAAAAAAGGGCGGATGCCTCCTGTTGGAGCCATCGATTCTGGGGCGTTCGACATGACCAGTAAGATTTGACCTTGTTCGATGGCACGTTCGGCATAAAAGGAGCACGTCCCAAAATGATTGGAATGACGTACTCCTACAAATCCAATGCCCGATTGTTGTGCAAGAGAAATTGCTTGTTCCAGCGCTGCCTTGCCAACCACTGCACCGAGATGATTTTTGCCATCGATCAGTGCTGTCGCTCCTTCTTGCTTTATCATTTCTGGTTCTTGATCGAGCTTGATGACTCCCGCCTCGATCCGTTTCAAATAGATTGGTAATCGAGATAATCCGTGCGATTCGATTCCCCGCAAATCTGCGTGAACCAGCGATTGGGCAACCGTGCGGGCGTGGTGCTCTGATACTCCGACACGTGCAAATAGCTCAGTGGCTACTTCCTCCAACCGCATCCAATTATATCGTAATGGGTTCAATGTTTTGTCTACCCTCCCCGTCTTCATGCTGTTGTTCGTGCCCGAAACCATCTGGATATAGATATGATCGCTCACCATGCACCGACACAGGCATTGGCCCATGACGTAGCAGAGGGACTGGTCTTGCCCAGTGGAATGTTCGGGGAAAACTCGATATTCGCGTCAGTCAGAGGAGTTGCCCATTCGTATCAGGCTATTCTTCAACAAAAAGAAAACTGGACATCCAGCTCGCAGCTGATCGTCCAGTTTTCTTCTTTGATACAACTATTCCAAGGAAGCGAGAATCGTAGCAATCTCATCCTGAATATCGGTCATGATCTCACTATCCTTGACATAACCGTTTACGATGATGGAGAATACAAGTTTTTCTCCACCTTTCGTAGCGATATAACCTGACAAACTGTTTACGCCAGTCATGGAACCCGTCTTCCCATGCAAATTATCTTCAGCTGGCGTTCCCTTCAATCGATTTTTCAAGGTCCCATCGACACCTGCGATCGGCAATGAATGATCATACGCTGCAAATGCACCTGACTTGCTCATCCCTTCCAGTGCGGAGACGATATGACGAGCGGAAATCAGGTTGTAACGAGTCAGCCCCGATCCATCAATCATGTCGAAGTTCGTGCTGCCTCCCATCGCTACGATATCATCCTGCACTACCTCTGCACCCGCAGAAGCACTTCCTTCCCCTTTTTTCACAGCTCCCAATGTCTTCAGCAGCATTTCTGCGTAGAAATTATCACTACGCTTATTCAGATAGTTCACGATATCCGCTAAAGGCAAGGAAGTAAACTCGTTCCATTTCACAGCAGACACAGGAACATTGCCAATCGTAATGGAGCTTGTCGGCGCGAAGCTGACGCCTTCTTTTACGAGGGCTTCTTTTAACACCGTCCCTACGTACTTGGCCGGTTCTTCTACCGGAACGCGCTCATAATCACCTTCTTGATCGACTGGAAGGTTTCCGGTCAGTCGAATGGTGTTCGTACCGCGGTCACGCAGTATGGCAAAGGTATTCTCTTTCCCATCTTCGACTGTTTGCGCTTCATTTATTACTTGTACATACGAGGTTTTCGGCAACAGATTCCATTTGACGCGATCTCCCGCTTTTTTCGCTGGTTCGTATTCCACCATTACCGTACCGCGGTTTAACGCCAATGCACCCAACGTTGGATTGTAGTAATAGCTTTCGTCATCCCAAGCCCAGCCCAAGCCCAGACGTTGTTGATCGAAATAACTTTCGTCCAGCACCAGGTTTCCATTCACCCGCTTGAGTCCCTGCTCTTTCAACCATGCGGCGATTTGCTCGATTGAGACACCCTCTTGTACTTGTAACGCATCTTCCGTATGAAGCGTCGGGTCGCCGTATCCTTTTACGTACACATTGCCATTTTGGACTCCGTTCTGTGCAATTGGGGCATCGCCATATAGTTCTGTTTTGAATGTATAATCGGTTCCTAGCTGATTCAAAGCAGCTGCCGTCGTCAGCAGCTTGAGATTGGAGGCAGGAGTAAGCAAGGAATCAGCATCGTGCTCATACAGTACCTCTCCCCCAAGTGATTTGACTACGATGCCAGTCGTCAGACCCTCTGCTTCAGGCTTGTCGAGGATCGGATCGATCAGCTCAGACAACCTGTAAGTCTTGGCTGGCTCCGGTGTATATCCTTCTGGGAAAAGATTCTCTGGATAGCTTGCTAATTGGATGGCTACAAAATCTTGCAATTCTCTGGCGTATTTGGATTTATAGATTCCGTTGATAATGATTGAAAAAGCGAGCTTGTGACCATTTTTCGCTGTCACGAAACCAGACAAGCTGTTTACCCCACCCATTGAACCTGTTTTGGCGATAACGTTTTTCTCTGCCGCTGTGCCTTTCATCCGACTTTTCAGGGTACCGTCCACGCCGGCGATGGGAAGAGTAGCTTCCAGCACATCTCGATAGTCTTGATCTTGCAGAAATACGAGTAGTTTTACCATTTGCTCTGCGGTGATGAGATCAAATCGGGAAAGACCAGACCCATCCACCTGGGCATAGCCCGATTCAATTCCTGCTCGCTTCAGCACATCAGCGACGACCTCTGTCCCTGCTTCAAAGCTGCCTTTCCCTTTTTGAGTCGCGCCCAACGTTTTGAGTAACATTTCGGCATAGAAGTTGTCACTTTCCTTATTAAGCTCCACCATGATTTCGCTCAATGGTTGGGAGAGATGAGTATGCAGGGGTACGCCTGCTTTTACTACTGTCTTCTTTACCTCGGTCTTTGGTCTGAGCATGATCCCTGCCTCGATTACCTTCTGCTTCCATACGTCCCCGACGAACAGAGCCGGATCCTCCATGGTCACATCCTCTTTATAGGCCGCAGATTTAACCCCGATGGTTCCCGTGAGGATGATTTCATTTTTTCCCCGTGGACGTTCTACGGTAATGGCAGACTCACTGCCCTCGACCGTCTTTACCTTGTTGGTCAGCGTGAGGTAGGTATTGGCTGGCTCGATTGTGAGCTTGGCAGTATCTCCCGTCTTTAGACCAGATGTCGTCGTAACAGTAACGAAGTTTTTATGAACAGCGAGGGCACTCAACTGGGCACTATATCCGTACGGCTCATCGTCCCACATCCAGCTCGTCCCCAACCGGGTGTCATCAAAGTAGCTTTCGTCCAGCAGCAGATCGCCATTTACTTCCTTGATTCCTTTTGCCTTGATCTCTGCAGCCAGCTCCTGCAAATCCTCTGGTGTCAAACTCGGATCCCCATATCCTTTTAGCAACAGATTCCCTTGCAAGACACCACCTGGATTCACTTTACCGTCTATGTATACTTCAGTCTTCCATTGATACCCTGGACCGAGCCGATCGAGAGCAGATATCGTCGTAAACAACTTCATATTCGAGGCGGGTATGTAATTCCTCTTCTCATTGTGGGTGTAGACGTACGTTTTGTCCGTCAGATCATACACCGCGATACCCGCATATAAGCCTATACTTTCTTGGCTTTTTTGCAGGTCACTGAGGTATTTCTCTACATTGGCAGGAAGCGAGCTTGCCGGATTCGTTTCTCCTTGGGCAAAAGCAGGTACTGCGGCCACATGGAGCACGAGCAAAAGCATGAGAAGCCAAGGCAACAATCGTTTGACAAACTGATGATTCATAAGGTCCTCCTCGTCCTAGTCTCTGTCTTCTCGAGTCAATCTAGCAGTCCAACCCATGATAGCATGGAATGATCGTTTTCGGAATATTACCATAATACCAAAAGTTGAAATCTGGATACTGGTTCTTTGCATGACCATACTAAGGGACATTCCATAGTTAACGGGGGGTATCCAAAGTGCTCTACCGACTTTGTCTCGTTCTGTTCCTGTTTGGATTCATGGTATTACCGGCATCTGCAGCGACCGACATCGGGAGCGTACGGATAGACCCAACACCTGCCAAAACGTGGCAAGATCTTGTGAAGCGAAGCGAGTTGATCATCGTAGCATGGATTGACAGTGCTAATCAGTCTGTTCCGACAAGACGATCCCTCCGTGAGGGAAAATTGGTGAACTACCTACAGACCGTGCACATCAAACAGTCTTTGAAAGGTTCATCGCAGCGATTGCTGAAATTGGTCAGCACAGGAGTGGAGCCATTACCTGACGCTAGCAGCCCTCTCAATCGTACTTATCCTGGTCCATTAGCGGAAGGAAACTACGTCTTGTTTCTACACCCCGTTTCAGGAACCGATCTATACAGCGTCACTGGGCTCTGGCAAGGAGTCTATCCACTGTTTCAAGGTCAAACCATCGCCTTGGAAGGAGCAGGATTTTCTGATTTCAATCAGTTGACCGTCGAACAGCTAACGAGGAAAATCAAAAGCATCTCTCGTTGATGACAGCCTCTCAAACACGAAAAAAAAGAAACCGTGAGTGTATCAACGGTTTCTTTTTTTAATGTCCAGTCAACTTCTCATAACGTAAATGAAAATGAACATGGACAGGGCACATACTAAGATCGTGCCGATAAAGCCCCACATGACCAGTTTATTGTTGCTTTCTCGGTTATTGTTCATACGAAACTACTCCTCGCACTAGCATTCACTACCTCATTATAAAAAAGATTACGTAGAAAGGGAAACGATAAAGGAAGAACCGCGCGTCTCACGTATATTTTCTTGCTGGAAGCGAAATCTTAGCTTGTATGCCATACCACCAATGAGGGGGCTCGCTGACCTTGAATGCAGATAAACAAGCTGCTCGCTATGCCAATATCATTTTCATGAGAGAGTTGGCAGGTAAGGATGACCAATTGTTTCCTTTCCCAATCTATTGTGAACTGCGAGAAAAGACCCCCGTGCGCTTTGATGAAGAACGGGGATCCTGGGACGTCTTCCGTTATGAGGATGTTCATCGTATTTTAAAAGACCCTGCCGCTTTTTCCTCGCGTCGCGGACTGGAAGTGAGAGGCGAAACGCTCTTGACGATGGATCAGCCCAAGCACACCCACATGCGCAACCTGGTCAACAAAGCGTTTACGCCTAAGGCTATCAATGACCTAGCGCCTCGGATAACTTCAATTACGAATGAGTTACTTGACCAGGTCATCAAGGATGGCAAAATGGACGTCGTTCATGACCTGGCTACTCCCCTTCCCGTGATCGTCATTGCCGAACTGTTAGGGGTCCCTTCCAAGGATCGCATGCTGTTCAAGGACTGGTCCGATACGATGGTAAAAGGTGTAGAAGGTAACTCCGACGAGGCATTTGCACAAATGGTGGCAGAGCGAGACAAAGCGGAGAGTGAATTAGCCGAGTACTTTCTCACCATTCTCAATGAGCGACGGAAAAAACCAGAGGACGACCTGGTTTCTGCCCTGCTGGACGCTGAAATCGATGGAGAGAAACTCCAGGAACAGGAGATCTTGCGCTTCTGCATTCTGCTGCTCGTCGCCGGCAACGAAACCACTACGAATCTCATCACCAATGCGATCCGACTCATGACCGAACAGCCCGCTATTCAAGATCAGGTAAGACAACACCCAGAGCTCGTGAAAACGACCGTCGAAGAGACGCTACGCTATTATCCACCCATCGTTGCCATTGGTCGTATCACCACACAGGATGTGGAAATCGGCGGACAGTTGATCCGTAAAGGACAACAGGTCGTCTCGTGGGTAGGGTCTGCCAATCGGGACCCAGAAAAGTTTGAGAACCCAGATTCCTTTCTTCCTGACCGCAAGCCGAATCCGCATATGGGCTTTGGCTTTGGCATTCATTTTTGTCTCGGTGCCCCACTCGCACGACTGGAAGCGCAGATCGCACTCGAAATCATGCTTTCCAGGTTTAGCGATATGCAGTTTGTGAAAACGGCGCTGACACCTATCCCGAGTCCATTTGTCTTTGGGGTGAAGAGTTATCCCATAACGTTTACAGCTCGTACATAATAGGAAATTTCATCAGCGTCTACTGCTTCCGCAGGAAAGCCAAACTCAACACGATACCCCCTATGTTGAACTGCACCCCAATGGTTAGACACACCTAACTATTGGAGGTGCAGTTTTTTATGGCTCACTTTAAGAAAAGGGATTTTCCGTCTTCTTGATCTCTTTATGAAAGGTAGATTTTTCACACTACTTTACATATAATTAGTGATACCTATTCAGGGATTTGGTCTTCATGCCATCCAACATGGACACGGTTCTTACCCCACTGAACCGGCACAAGTATGTAAATCGGAATGAAAGCAACGAACCATAACTAAATGATAAAAGGATGTGCTCTTATGACAAGAAAAGAACTTGCAAAGCAGAGACTCGACGGTTATACCAATGATTTAGACGAACTCTTTAAAGAGCAAAAAAAAGATTACCCCAAAATTGTACATAGAGCTATAACCAACGAAATTAATCAGATACAAAAATCAATCAGACATTGGGACAATGTTCTCCAATCACAGACCAACGCTTAATGGTCTGTTTTTTTATTCACTCCTCATTGAGTTACTCAGCTTTTTGTAACCTGAATCCATCGATTTCAATAGTTATGAGCGCATTCAGAAAATAGTAGGCGACCTCTCCCAGCAAAATGCCGGGAATGGATCGCCTCTTCGATGACCTATTTTCTTTTTTACAGTCTACTTGACTGGGAAATGACTATTGTGGAATTGGGGCATCTCTTTACTCTTTATTTTGAAATAATCCTTCTGGAATCTTTGCATCCCAGTTTTTAGGGATATCCAAACGCAACACACGGATCGTCGATCAATGTCCCTATCTACTCGTATTACTCTTTTCCTTTTTCTTACTCGCGAGTCATTCTGCTCGTGATTGATCATCCAGGGGAACAGCTTTGCTAACTCCCAAAGCGTAGAAGCTAATCACAACGATCCCTAGAAAAACAATCCCAGCAATAAGGGAAATACGCGTCTCATCATTTATCCACATACCGATTAATACCACCAGCAAAAAGGCGATCGTCACGTAGTTTGTCACTGGTGCAAAAGGCATTTTGAATGGATGGTTGGCCATCTCCGCTGCTTTTGCCTTTCTGAATTGGATTTGGCTGATCAGGATCACAAACCACGGAACCATACCCGGAAGCACACTTGCACTGTACACATACACAAATAGGTTTTCTGGTGCAATATAGCTTAAGATAACGCCAACGCCCAGTCCCACCAGCACGCCTATCGTTCCCAACAAGGGCACACCATTTTGTGACAGTTTCGTAAAGACTTTTGGTGCTTGTCCATTTACGCCTAATGTATACAGCATACGCCCTGCACTGTAGATACCGCTATTACATCCAGACATGGCTGCGGTTATGATGACAAAGTTGATGAATCCCGCTGCTGCTGTAATACCAATCTTCGCAAAAGTAGCAACGAACGGGCTGCCAATTGCTTGCAGTTGATCCCAAGGATAAACGGTTACAATCACAAAAATTGCACCAATATAGAAGATTAAAATACGCCAAATGATGCTTTGAATCGCACTCGTCAAGGTTTTTCGAGGATCCTTTGCCTCACCGGCTGTAATCCCAATCAATTCGACTCCTTGATAAGCACCGATCACTAACGATAGCGCAAAGAAGAAGCCTGACCAACCACCTGTAAAGAAGCCACCATTTTCCCACAGATTGGATAATCCGATTGCGTTTCCTCCGTTGCCAATGCCAAAGAAAATCAGACCAAACCCGGCAATTATCATCAACACGATGGTTACGATTTTGATCATGGCAAACCAGAATTCAAATTCACCGAATGATTTCACAGAGAACAGGTTCGCTGCACCAAGAATCACCATGGCAATGATACCTGGGATCCAAGCGGGTAAATCAGGAAACCAGTACTTCATGTAGGTACCTACGGCAATGATTTCTGACATCCCTACGACGACCCACTGGAACCAGTTGCTCCATGCCGTCATATAACCGGCTAAGGGATGGATATACTTATGGCCAAAGGTCGCAAAAGAACCGGTACTTGGTTCCAGGTACAACATTTCCCCCATTGCACGCATGATTAAAAAAATAAAAATTCCTACAATTGCATACGCGAGCATCACGGACGGGCCTGTCCATTTAATCGTACTTGCGGAACCCATGAAAAGCCCTACTCCAATGGTACCGCCCAATGCGATCATTTGAATATGACGTGCTTCCAGGCCTCTTTTCAATTCTTTGTTTTCCACTCCAGTTCCTCTTCCTCTCTGCTACACCTAGCTGTTTTTCAGGAAAGGCAGTTGGCCCCTCACCATTCCATTCACACGGTCAGGCAGGTATCCTGTTTTATTTATTCACAAACTTTTTGCCAAATCATTCTACGCTTCTTCGTTAAGCATTCCTACTAATTAGTAAGATTATTCATCTTACCCACGTTATGCTCCACTTCAGAATTACTTGCTTATTTTAATATGTTTTATTGTTGATGACAATTGTATTAATAAAAAAAACAATCAGATAATCAATATGTTTTCCATAAATAAAAATAAAAAATACCTTTTTGATAAATTATTTTCTCTGTGCGTGGTATCGTCGTTGAACGTAAGACATGAAAAAAGCCAGATTCCTCGCTGAACACTCGGAGAAATTTGGCTATCCTCATTCATAATTTGCATCCTTCTGGAAACAACTTACACCTTTTTTAAACGTAGCTCCATAAATCGTGCGCCTGCAATCGGATTATACACATAAGGCTCTATATCATAGAAGCCTACGGAGCCGTACAGTTCTTGCGCTTTTGTCATGGTAGAAAGCGTATCGAGTCTCATATACTCGTAACCAAGCTCTGTAGCTGTTTCAATAATCGTGGCAATAAGACTTTTCCCGATTCTAAATCCTCTGTATGGATCTCGAACATATAGTCTTTTCATTTCACAAATGCCTTCCGTAATCTTACGAAGAGCAATGCATCCCGCTGTTCGTCCATCCACGATTGCTACTAGTAAAGCGCCATCCGGTGCTCCATACTTTCCCGGCAAAGCCATGCATTCTGTTTCAAAGTCTTGAAAAGAGAGATCGATTTCCAGCGATTGCGCATATTCTAGAAAAAGCTGCTTCACTTCTTCTAAACCATCGATGTCTTGCCCTGTGATCGATTTCATTTCAATGGTATACTCCCTACCATTCACTACTGTTTTCATGTTCGTAAGCCTCCCTAACTCATTCTCATCTGGCTCGCCATTCCGCGATCCCCTATGCCTTCGTGTTATGAACAATGTAGGTTAATAAGTCATCCCCCTGCCAGATCGAATCCAGTGTTTCATTGCCTAATTTGCCGCTAACCACTTTCAACATCATATCGTGCCGTATATATTCTTTCGCTAAAAGAAGGAGCATGGGGTCAGCCGTTTGAATCGCCTGCGGGACATGCCCATCCAGAAAGCCAGCAATCAGCACTTCTTTGTCATCCTGAATCAGAATCGTTAATCTTTGCCCCATTCTTTGTTTCTCAATCGATGATGTATCTTTGCGGTGATAAAAGCTTTTTCCGAAAGAGGTTGTCTCCTGATCCGTAAAAAGTAACGAAAATATCTTAACTCCTTTTTCGCTTTGTTCTGCAGCAGAAGGAGACAAGTCCCCCAACTCTTCATCCCATGCGGAAAGCCAAATCTCCTCTTGTGCAGCTTTCATTAATTGTTGCATCGCATCCATAATCTTTGATCGCTCTTCCATATGCTTAATCACATGAACTTCCATCGGCTTTTCGATGGTTTTCAACTCTTCCTCTAAGTAGGTATGAGTCTCCTCTGTTTGCCTTTTTAGATTCATCATCAGCTGTTTTATCGGTACAGGACTGTAAGTCGGCGGCTCCGTTCGTATCTCGTTAATTGCTTTTTTTGCTACTAATTTTGCGATCACCGCATAAACCATCGAGCGAGGCACACCGCTTTTTTTACTGATTTCATAGCCATTAATCAGAGGCTCCTTCAGTAACGTCATATAGACCTTTGCTTCATTCTTTGAAAAACCGATTTCTTCAAACTTATCTAATAAGTGCTCCATAACAACCCTCATTTAGTAGTAATAGATATTACCACTATATAATGAGGCTCTTCCAAAATCAAATCTCCATTCATCGCTCCACCATCGCGAAAAAGAGCCCTCTGCCAGTTTATCAAGCATTGGACTCTTCTTTATTATGGAAGCGACACTAACTGTTCGTTATCGTCGATTCATGCCTTTCATTTGACTAACGGCCTTCTCATCCAATTTCTTAATTAAGGCAACGAGCAACTTGACGGTCATATCCAAATCATCACGACTTACCATGGAGACATGACTATGAATGTACCGCGCAGCAACACTCACGACCATAGAAGGAACACCATTGTGAGCCAGGTGAAATTTACCCGCATCTGTTCCGCCACGTGGCATGATGTCCGTCTGATAAGGAATGTCATGTTCCTTCGCTGTCTCGATGACAAAATCACGCAGATTTAAATGAGGGATCATGCTGCTGTCATAAAATCCAAGCAAGGGGCCTCCCCCCAGTTTGGAATGCCCTTCTTGATGACTCATCCCAGGTGTATCACCAGCTACCCCCACGTCAAGAGCGAAGGCAATATCTGGGTCAATCTTGTGCGACAATGTTACCGCCCCCCGAAGACCCACTTCCTCTTGAATGGTAGCGCCACAGAAAATGGTATTGGCATGCGTTTCTTTTTGAATCTGTTCCAACACTTTTAATACCACATAGCACCCAGCTCGATTGTCCCAAGCCTTAGCCATGAGCATTTTGGGGTTCGGCATCACTTCAAAAGGACAGATCGGAACAATCGGGTCACCCACTTCAATGCCAAAGCTTTCCACTTCTTCTTTGCTCGATGCACCAATGTCTACAAACATATTGCTGATTTCCAAAACATTTTTCCGCTCTTCAATCGATAAAACGTGGGGAGCCTTTGATCCTATGACTCCCGTATAATCTCCTTTTCGAGAAAGCACCTTCACTCGTTGGGCGAGCATAACGTGCCCCCACCATCCGCCGAGTGGCTGCATGCGGAGAAAACCGTCTTTGGTAATGTGCGTGACCATAAACGATACTTCATCCATGTGCGCTGCCAAGAGGATTCTCGGACCCGTGTCTCCGTGCTGGCCTACAATCCCCCCCAGATTGTCTTCTACTGTTGTAGAAGTTAATTGGGAAAGCTTGGTCTTCATGAGTTGTTGCACTCTCATCTCGAATCCAGGCGGTCCTGCTGTCTCGGTTAATTCCTTCATTAATTGCAAATCGTTATCCATCGTCTTATCCCTCCATTGGGTATGATGACCATGTATGAACGTGGATATGTGTGACTGAGCGTCGATTGTCTCAAGCGATGGAATGACCCGTTGATCGGGGAAATGGAGTTTGAGCACGCGGCTTTGCAGCAGCCAAACAAACCGACTCTTACCATCATGATATATACGGCATCCTCATCAACTGCTGAGAGACTGAATCAATTGCTGAATACACGAAAATAGTAATCTCTCTGATTCGGTGAAAAAAAAGCAACAGCAGCCCAGGACATAATTTACGTCCCAGACTGCCGTTGCTTTTTCGTAGTAGTTAACAGATTACTTCGCCATATCGCGCATAATCTCATCCGCTTTGACATCCTGCGTGATCAGCTTTTCTTTTTTCATCCAATCGATCAGTGTCTGCCAGGATTCAGTCGTTTGGCTACCAAACGGTTTATCCCCTGCGTCCATCAGTGGAATCAAGATGTCCAGACTCTTTGTCTCGATGTCTTTTTCCAGAGGGAATTCGTTCGCCTGTTTGCTCAACAGCAAATCCAGCGCTTTTTCTTTATTGTCTTTCACGTATTGCTGACCTTTTGTAGCTGCACGCATGAATGCTTCGATGGCCTGCTGTTTTTTACCCAACGTATCGTCACTCGTCGTCATGACCAACTCGTAGTAATCTGGCACTCCAAAATCAGTAGGTGCAAAGACATTGACAGGAATGCCATTCTTCTCGAGGATCAGCTGCTCGTGGTTTTTGTAACCGCCAACGACCGCATCTACCTTTTTGCCTGTCAGAGCTGGTACGATATCAAAGCCGATATCCGTAAAAGAAATTCCAGAGTCATCTCCGCCAGTGTGTTTGACTACATTACGGACGATGGACTCATCCAACGGTACAGATGGATATCCAACACTTTTGCCAGCAAGTTTTTGTGGCGTATCAATGCCACTGTCCTGTCTGGTCATGATGACGTTCAGTGGGTGGCGAACCAAAGCACCCACCGATACCACTGGGATCCCTTCGGAACGAGCTTGTACAACCTGTGTTTGGTAGCTGATCGCCAAGTCTACTTTTCCTGCTGCTGCCATTTTCAACGGATCGTTACTGTCCGATGGCATCTGTAGATTCACCTTTAGATTTTCCGCTTGGAAGTAGCCTTGCTCCTCCGCTGCGTACAGGAAAGAGTGAACGGCGTTAGGATACCAGTCCAGAGCGACCGTCAATTCTGTAGGTGCATTCGTTTGATTCGTTCCAGGGGCTGTCTGTTCAGCTCCTGATTGGTTTCCACAAGCGGCTAGTCCTGCTGTCAATAGCAGCGCCGCCACGGTTTTGCTCCATTTTTGCATTGGTTTCATGGGTAATATCCCCCTATTTTCACTTTGATGTTTTTCTTCTCGGTCTTTTATGTGGGGTAAAATGCTGCTCAAGTCGCCCGACCAACCAGAACAAGAGCATGCCTAGCACGGATAGCAGAAGGACCGACGCAAAGAGTGCGGGTGCCTGAAAATTCCCGGAAGCACGACGTCCAAAATAGCCAAGTCCTTCACTCGCGCCCAGCCACTCCCCGATTGTCGCCCCTGCCACGCTGTAAGTCGCGGCTACTTTTAATCCGCTAAAAAAATGCGGTAGACTGGACGGCAACTGTAGCTTGGTAAAGATCTGCCAACGATTAGCACCCATGGTTTTGAGCAACTGCAGCATTTCTTTATCGGTTGAACGCAGTCCATCGTAGGTATTTACGACGATCGGGAAAAAGGTAAAGAGAATCGTGATAGCAATTTTTCCGGACAGGTCGTACCCGAACCACAAGATAAATACTGGAGAAAGCGCGATGATCGGAATGGTTTGGGAAATCACGATATACGGATAAACCAATCGTTCCACAACTTGACTCATATTCATCGCAAAAGCAAGCAGAATCCCAAAAAGGATCGAAACACTAAGTCCGAGCAACACTTCCTTTACCGTCACCCACAGATGGAGTCCCAACAGAGTAGAACGTAAATCCCATAGGGACACGACGACTGCGCTCGGTGGCGGCAGGATAAACGGGGGCACATTCAGCAGCCGACAGCCCGCTTCCCATACGATCAAGAAGAGCGCAATGGAGATGCCAAACCAGACACCTCTAGGCCATTGACCCATCACACTTCCCTCCCGATCGACTGTTTCCCGACGTTTTGTCGCAGCAGCTCCCAGATTTCTTCGCGCAAGGAGAGGAATTCCCCACGGTTTCGGAACGCAGTCCTACGTGGCCGCTCCATTTTCACCTGTAGCTCGACAGGCTTTTCAATCGGCTTACCCGTCAAGACAATGACGCGATCAGCGAGCAAGATGGCTTCATCGATGTCATGCGTAATCATTAGCATCGTGCTGCCGGTCTCTTGCCACATCTCCATCAGCCATTCCTGCATCTCCATTCGCGTGATTCCATCGAGAGAGCTGAACGGTTCATCCAGAAGCATGATGTCTGTACCAGAGAGCAGTGCTCGCAAAAACGAGACACGCTGCCGCATACCACCAGAGAGCTCAGTAGGGTAAGCGTCTGCCCACTCGAACAGACCATAACGGTGCAGCTCCCTACGAACTCTTTCTTGCGCTTCTTTTTTAGAAACACCCTTGATTTCTAACGGAAGCGCCGCATTCTCCACTACGGTGCGCCATGGGAGCAATGCATCCCGCTGAGGCATATATCCCACCATCCCCAAACGGTTCCCCATTGGCGATCCATTGATCGTGATGCTTCCTGCCTGCGGCTGTAAAAGGCCTGCCACCAGTTGAAACAGCGTACTCTTGCCTATTCCACTAGGGCCGATCAGGCTGATGAACTCGCCTTTTCCTACGTGTAGGTCGAAATCGTGGAGAATGGGCTGATCCCCGTAGGAAAATCGGACACCAACAAAGGCCAATTTGTCTAGCACGGCCACATTTCCTTTCTGTAAGCCATATCCCAGAACAAGTATTCCATCTTGGATGTGGTCAAGAAATGCTCTTCCAGTCTCGCGAGTTCTTGTTCGTTTTTCCCTTCTGCCAGCTGGTTCAACACGCCGATCAACCAAGTAGCCAGTTCTCCGAATTCATCGGAGCTGTAGGTACGCACCCATTCCCCGTACAACTCGTGGTCCAGAGCCCCTTCGACCCGAGCTAGCTGTTTACCGATTTCCCAGTAGCCCCACATGCAAGGCAAGACAGCGCTGACCAGTTCTGCCAGAGAGCCTTGATGGGCGACCTTCAGCATGTAGCTGGTGTATGCGATCATGACAAAGGAAGGCTCTGTCGCTTCCAAGTCTGCCTTAGAAATGCCAAATCGCTCAGCGTACTGGCGATGCAAGGCCATTTCTCCGTTCAGTGTCGATTCTTGCAAGCCTGCAAATTTGGCACTCGTCTCTAAGTCATATGCCTTGGTACTCGCAATTGCAAAAATCTTGGCGTAATCAATCAGATATACGTAGTCTTGCTTCATATAAAATTTGAACGATTCTACTGGTAAGCTGCCGTCACCTAGCCCCGTAACAAACGGATGCTGATGCGTTTTCTCCCAGATGGGGGCTACGCTTTTCCACAGTCGATCTGTAAACGCAGTCATGATGACTCACTCCTTTGGTTCCTTTTCCGTATTGCACCAGTCCGCGATAAACCGTGCCATCACTTGGGCAAATTGAACCAGTTGCTCCGGATCGATCGATTCATCCACCGCATGTGCATGAGCGAGCTCACCCGGCCCAAACAATACAGCAGGGATTCCGGCGTGTGCGAACCACCCTGCATCTGTCACGGTAGGCGACATGTTAGTAACAGGTGCTTGCTTCATTTGATTTTCGTAGGCTGCTTGCAGCGATGCTAGCCCTAGATGATGTCTGTCCAGCTCGAGAGACGGAAAAATTTCGCCGCGATCTTCGATCATGGAGCGACCTCCCCAACGAAAGGACGGGGGATTCTCACGTAACCACACATCAGCTGCCGCACCTTTTAAGACATGATTCTCGATCTCACGAATGATGTCTTCGTACGATTCATCCGGATAAAAATGAACGGTAATCCACAACGCGCACTGATCGGCGATAAAAGCAGCATGACGCCCGCCTTCGATAACAGCCGGATTGATTGTGTTGCTCCCAGGGGGAAATCCCGGATACGTTTTCATAACCGCCCAGTGACGCTCCAGTTCCTGCAGCGAAGCAATGATCTTCATCATTTTTTCAATCGCAGAGGCACCATGAACTCGGCCACCTGCGTGAATCGTTCTAGCCCGCATTCCATCGTGCAAGGTCGCGGGGCTCTCGATCGTAATCCAGCCTGTGATGACACCGCCTTGCCCTTGCATGTGCAGATCGCTCGTATCGACGACAACGGCATAGTCTGCGCGATACCCCCGTTCGATCGCCACAAGGGTCCCGGCTTCTCCAGCTTCTTCACCAATGACCGACTGGAACAGGAGATCACCTTTCAGATCCACACCGTGCTCCCGAAGCATCTTGATTGCAAATAAGCTTGCAGCCAATCCGCCTTTCATATCGGCTACCCCGCGCCCGTACAATCGACCGTCTTTCCCTTTCGTCAAAGCAAATGGCGGATACGTCCAACCCGTGTCATCTCCAACCTCTGCCACGTCGATATGTCCGTTGATGATCAAACTGCTGGCCTTGTCAGAAGCGGTTCCAAGCAATCTTCCGACAACATTGTCGTCTCCAGGAAAAACGGGCCAGCGGTCAACATCGAAGCCCATTTCCTGTAAGGTTTGAGCGATCAAGCTCTGTGCATGCTCACTGTTTCGAGCTGGTGGACTAACCGTAGGATGCGACACCAGCTTGCCCAGCAAGTCAAACAATTCGTCTTTTCGGTTGGCAATTGCCTCGACTGCTGCTGTGAGCCCTTTCACGTTACTCAATCATCCCTTCAGTAGGACTGCTTGCGGAGGCGTAGCGTTTTTTCGCGATACGTCCCGCCAGGAAGCCTTTGCGTCCTGCTTCTACACCCAGTTTCATTGCTTCAGCCATGAGTACGGGATTGTCCGCCAGCGCAACCGCTGTATTTAAGAGCACACCATCCGCTCCCAATTCCATCGCTTTCGCACAATCAGCTGGAGCCCCAATGCCCGCATCGACAATGATCGGCACTTTGGCTTCTTCAAGAATAAAGCGCAAGTTGTTCTCGTTTACAATTCCTTGGCCTGAACCGATAGGAGAAGCTCCTGGCATTACCGCATGTACACCTACTTCTTGCAAACGACGGGCAAGGATTGGATCATCATTGGTGTAAGTCAGCACGATAAAACCTTCTTCCACCAAGATTTTGGAGGCTTCCAGCGTGCCGATCGGATCGGGCAAGAGTGTTTTTGGATCGCCGATGACTTCCACCTTGATCATGTCACACAAACCAGATGCTTTTGCCAAACGTGCGATTCGTACGGCTTCCTCCGCTGTGTAAGCTCCAGCTGTGTTCGGCAGCAGCGTATATTTCTTTAAATCGAGCTGTTCCAAAAAGTTTGGCTCCTGTGGATTCTCCAAATTCAGTCGACGAATGGCAAACGTCAGAATTTCTGCCTCAGACACATCTACTGCCTTGCCTTGGGTCTCTAAATCCGCGAATTTACCAGTACCGAGCAGCAATCGGGAACGAAATTCATAAGGTCCAATTTTCCATGTATCCATCGTGATCATCCTCCTCCAACAAAGTGAACGATTTCAATACGATCTCCATCTGCAATCGGAGTTTCCTCATAGCGAGAACGGTCAATAATATCCCCGTTTTGCTCGACTACGACGATCTTTTCCTGCAATTGATATGAAGCGAGCAGAGCACGAATCGTCTGAATCTCTGCTACCAGCTCTACCTTTTTTCCGTTAAGCACAACAACCATCGTATTCCTCCCATCCAGCAAAAAACGACTCCTCCCGCTGCTGGAATTCATCCAGTCAAAACAGAAGAAGCCGTTTCCCAATTCATCAAGCAGATAGTCCAAAAAAAAACCATCCGCCGTGGATGGTTTGGTTCATAACGTTTCGTTATACCTCTTCCTCCGCTGGCATGACCCAGATCAGGTTCAACGGTCAGTAACACTCTCGTTACAATCTCAGCCGACGTCGCTCGGCTCCCGCTTGGTAGTCATCTTATCCAATTGTCGTTCGTTCGAGTTCTACAGTATCACTCTATTTTGCATTTGTAAAGGTTTCCTTGTGCAAGGCTTCCAGTTCCACCAGACAGCGTTGTGCCCAGTGAGACATTTTTCTCATTTTCTCCATCTCACGTTCCAGGGATATCCGAACGGATTCCTTGTAGTCCGGGATCGTCCCGTTATACTTCGTAGCAGAATGGCTAAAAGTCATGAATTTTTCCTGATAGGACAAGGCAGGACGTTGGTGAAACAACGGCACGTCTACTTCAAAGGAAGTATGCAAGTCTCCTTGCGTAGGAAATTTGGTGACCGCCAAGACCTTGACGAGTAGCTTGGTATCATGGATTTCCAAGACTTCTGTAATGTACTCTCCTGTTTTTTGTGTCACACGTACGATATCTCCTGGGTTCCACATCTTTACTCATTTCCTCCTTTTACTTTGTCCTCTTTATCGATCTTCCGTTTCTTCCTTTTCAGTTTATGACAAGGATGCTTCTAACTGCTTGCGAGCATGTGCCAGCACTTCTTCTGCAGGCAAACTCGGTAGCCCGCCACCTTGTGCCATTGCTGGATTTCCTCCACCTTTTCCTTCAATCAAGGGAAGTGTGTCCTTCATTAACTGATTAACGGCTACATCGACTTCTGATCCACGTGCATATACGAGTTGCAATTTTTCCCCGGTTGCTGCCAAGAGGCATACGACATCCGGTGCTTGCGCGACTGCTTGATGGGCGAGCTGCTGAAGCTGTTGAATGGTCCGGTCTGTAAAGGTTTGTTGCATGATACGCACTTTTCCTGCCTGGCTCGCTTGTGCCAACAGCTGACGGACCTCAATTTCTATGAGGAGCCGCTCCTTCTCCACCAGACTCTGCTTGAGAGAATCGCGTTCGGCTAATAATCGCTCGGTTTGAGAGACCAATTCAACATCACTGGTCATCAAAAGCTTGGACAGTTCGCGAACCATCGCTTGTTTTTTGGTGTAATCACGCATGGCACGCCAGCCACAAATGAATTCCAAACGAATATTCCCTCTGTGACGCTCCCAGCCCAACATTTTGATCATCCCGACTTCACCCGTTCGGGCCGGATGAGTGCCGCCGCATGGATTATAATCGAATTCAGGAATGATCACCACACGGATATTTTCCGTCACAGTCGGCTGCTTTTTCAATGGCAAAGTCGCCAGCTCTTCGTCATCCACGAACCGAGCAGAGATGGGACGGTTCTCGAGGACGATCTGATTGGCGCGATGTTCGACACCTTCCCAGACCTCCGCTGTCAGCTCATCCAGTCTCACGTCAATGGTGACACGTTCTTTTCCTAAATGAAAAGCGACTGTCTCTGCACCTGCTACTTCCAAGAACGACGCGGACAAAATGTGCTGTCCCGCGTGCTGTTGCATATGATCAAATCGACGCTCCCAATCAATTCTGCCCTCTACTTGCGCCAATGGCTCCGGTAGAGGTTCAGACAGACGATGGCGAATCTCACCGTCCACTTCCTCCACGTCGATTACGCGGACGCCGCCTAGAAGCCCTTGGTCAGATGGTTGCCCGCCACCCGTTGGATAAAAGGCTGTTTGGCTCAATACGACAAAGGGAGTACCGTCATTTTCCGCTCCTCGCTGCGTCACTTCCGCTGAGAATAGTTGCGTATACGCATCCTGATAATACAATCGATCTTTCATCTTGACTCCTTGCCGCACGAAGCAAAATCCACATCGGATACGCTTCCGCCATTTTCTCCCGCATGGGGTTACTAGTATAATAGAATCAGGAGGTGGTACTCTTGTCTAAAAAGTATTTTACACGTGAAGAAGCAAATGAGTTATTGCCGTATGTACGCGAAGAGCTCTCCTTTTTGCAAGAAGCGAAACGCTCTTTTTATAAGCTTTACCAGCAGCGTGAACAGATAAAAAAACAACAGCCTGCCCTCGACAAGGAACTGTTTGCCGTTGAATGCCGCCTGGAATTCATGGAGATGGAAGCCCAAATGCACGTCACCCAACTGATCAGTAAAGGGATTCAGGTCAAGGATATCGATATCGGACTATTTGATTTCCCGGCGATGATCAATGGCGAAGAAGTTCTCCTATGCTGGAGAGAGGGCGAATCATCCATCACTCACTACCACGGGCTTCATGATGGATTTAGCGGGCGCAAGCAACTCGACTAAGGCCAGCCTCTCTTGTTCACGCGAATGGCTGGATTACCCCAAGAGAAGCGCCATTTGTTCTAGTCGTTGTTCTCGTTCTTCAGGCGCCGCCAAATCGTATTTTTTCAATAGGTGGAACAGTTCGTTCAGCCTGTCTTGAGACAGCTCCGTTTCAAGCAATGCCTGCAGCTGTTCTACCCGTTCTTGCGGCAAAAAAGGTGCTTGCTCAGCCAGCTTTTTTTGCACATCCTCTACAGTGTGATCCAGTTTACACTCTCCCATATTCTTCCCCCTTCTACTCCAGGAGCGCTACGCTCGAAAGTACTTTTTGCCATCATACCATGATTCTAACTGATTAGAAAACTCGCCTAAAATGACCATGCAAAAAGGCGTACAACCCCATGGATTGCACGCCGGACATTCATCTGCGTTTTCGAACGCGGAAGTTCCCTTCGATCAGCAACCAGTTTTGCGGAAACGGCAGACCGAGCTTCCAATAGCTCACACCACGCAGTCCTAACTGCTTGACGAGGTCAAACTTGGCCTGGATGGAGCGCGCGTCCTCAAACCAGACTTGATGACGCCTCTCTTGATCGTCCGTGTACTCAAAGAATGGAGCCTGCGCGCGGTAATCGTACTGGATGCTTACGTTGTTCTCCGCCGCCAAAGCAATCGCCGCCTGGGGACTCAGTGCTCTCGCTGTCGTGCCACGCTCGAATGGAAGCGTCCAATCGTATCCGTACAGATTTTGTCCCATCAAGATTTTTTCCGCAGGCATTTCGGTAATCGCGTATTGCAAGACTCGTCGTACCGGCCCGATCGGTGAGACTGCCATTGGGGGACCACCGCTGTACCCCCACTCATACGTCATGATCACGACGAAATCAGCGATTGCTCCAATAGCTCCGTAATCATGGGCAGCATACCATTTGCCTTGTTGCTCCGCACTTGTCTTGGGTGCAAGCGCTACGGACATCATCATTCCTGCTGCTTGTGCCCGTTGCTTTGCCCTTCTCAAAAAACGGATGTAAGCTTCGCGATCCGTTGCTGGCAGTGCTTCCATATCGAAGTGAAGGTCACCCATCCCGAGTTCTTGAGCAGTCGAAATGATTGTATCGAGCAGCTTGTTCTGGAGGTCCATATCATTTAAGACCAGTCCGCCCAGCTCTGTACTGAACTGACCTCCTTCCAGATTCGTCACGACCAGCATCATAACGACCTGGTTGTCTCTCGTAATCGCTTGGAAATCATCGAGGGCTGGCCGTGCCAACGTTCCATCCCGCTTGATCCGAAAACTAAATGGCGCCAAATACGTCAGATGAGGAGCTGCTGTTCGCACATCTGCTTCCAACGCTTGTGACACTTGACGTCTTGGTTCTGCATAGGCATTGAAATCTGCCGCCCGTCTGGGACGCGGCGGGATGTACAGCCTTTGTCCGATCTGCAAGGGACGATACTGCGAAATGCCATTTACCCTTGCCAGTTCAGCCGCACTGATGCTAAAGCGCTGACCGATTGTGTACAATGTATCGCCTTGTCTTACCCAATAGAAGCTTCCCTCGATTGGAATGACCAGCGCCTGTCCGATGACGAGGTTGGCTGGATCAGGAAGCTCATTGGCTCTCGTGATTTCTGCCGGTGTTGTGCCGTATGTTTCGGCGATGCCAGACAGCGTTTGTCCTCTTTCCACCACATGAATCTGCATACGCCGCCTCCTCCTTCGCATGATGTCTCTCTTTCTTTTTATTCCACGCGAAGGAAATGGGTGTATGTCTAGTTAAGATCTTTTAACCGTTCGTATAAAAAACCGACCGACTGCATGGAATAATGTCGTTCGATCGGCACACCTTCGCGAAACAAAAGCAACGCTGGCACACTGCTGATCTCCCACTGTTGGGCAAGATCAGGAGCCGTATTGATATTGATTTCGTAGGCAGCCACATTCGGTAAAGCTTCAAAGGTAATCGTCAGCATTCTTTCCGCCAGTTTACAAGTTCCGCACATCGGCGTATATACGAACAGGGCGAATGAATGTTTTTGCTCCATCAGCTGGTGGAATTGCTCTACCTTCATTTCTTGCACCGCATATCCCCCTTGACTTCGAGTTTACTCTAACTCTTACAATACAACCAACTTCCACAATGGAAAAGGGGAATTGATGATGGTAAATGCTCGAGTACTTGTCACCCGATATGGAGGAACAGATGTCCTCAAGGTCACAGAGGAACCTTTACGCGCGCCTGGCAGAGACGAAGTTCGGATAAAAGTGGAGTGCTCAGGGGTCGCCCTCGCGGATCTCATGCGCAGGGAAGGTCTCTATCCCCTCTCTCCGCAGCCTCCCTTTACACCTGGATATGACGCAATTGGAATCATTGATGAAAGAGGAGAAGACGTCACGCAATTTGATGTTGGGGATCGAGTAGCCGTCTTTTTTAATGGGATTGGTGGTTATGCTTCCTATATATACTCACGCGTCGGTGAAGTCATCTTGGTTCCCGAATCGTTAGAACCAGCTAGTGCGGTGTCGATTCTGTTAAATTATGTGACTGCCTATCAAATGCTTCATCGTTTCGCCCATGTTTCTGAAGGAGACCGCGTCCTGATTCATGGCGCTAGTGGCGGTGTAGGGACTGCCCTCTTGGAATTAGGTAAACTGGCAAACCTGCAAATGTTCGGGACAGCCTCCGCCCAAAAGCATCCTATCGTGACCAGCTATGGTGCCGTTGCTATTGACTACCGGACAGAGGATTTTGTAGAAGTCCTGTCTGAACAGGCTCCGGAGGGTATGGACGCCGTATTTGATCCCATCGGAGGCAGGAACTGGGATCGTTCAATGCGAACCTTACATAACCAGGGTGCTTTTATTGGTTACGGCTATACTTCTGTCTTTGAAGAAGGCGCACATAACGATTGGGCTGCTCGCTGGAAAGCGTTGACCGAAGCAAAAACGACGGAAAAAGGAAATCCCGTTCACGTTTACAGTATGACGATGTTGAAACAAGAACGACCGGAGTGGTTTTTCGAGGATGTGAAGCATTTGTTTTCCTTGTTGCTACATGGGAAGATTCAGCCTTTGATTTCGCATCGTATCCCTTTCCACGAAGTTGCACGGGCTCATGAACTCCTGGAAACATCCAAAGCGGCAGGGAAAATTGTCCTCATCCATTCATGACTGCGTAAGGGAGAGATTCAATCAGATGTACTCCATTAGCGAAATCGCGAGACTCACGGGGATTTCCCCTTACACCCTGCGATATTATGAAAAAATCGGCGTTTTGCCTGATCCCAAGCGTCAAGAAGGACGGAAAAACGGTGTGCGCCGATACAATGATCAAGATTTGCGTTTTATCCGCTTTATCCATGGCTTAAAGCAGACTGGTATGAAACTGGAGGACATTGCTTCATTTGTGCACGAAGGCTGTCTGTTAGCTGACGATTACCCGGAGACACAAATAGATGAAACGTTAAGTAAACGGATCGAAATGCTGGATCATCATCTCGAACAGCTGGATATACAAATGCAGCAGCTTGAGGCTGTAAAACGCTTTGCTCTTGAAAAACGAGCCTTTTACGTAAACTTGCAAGGTCAACGCGAACAGGAAAAAAACTAAAAGACAACGACAAAACCAGCTCAAACTTTCGTTTGCAGCTGGTTATCTTTTCTGGCATGAGATGCCTTTTGTTTAACTGATCAGCTTCTCAAGGAACGGCGCAAGATTTTGCCTGTGCTGTTTTTCGGAAGTTCTGCGACAAACTCTACCTGGCGAGGAATCTTGTACTTGGCAAGTTTGTCTGTGCAAAACGCTACGATGTCTTCTTGGGATACTGCGATTTCCTTCAGGGCGACAAACGCTTTGACTGCTTCCCCGTGCACTTCGTCCGGGATGCCGATCACAGCCGCTTCGATGATCGCCGGATGCTGGTAGAGTACTTCCTCGACTTCACGCGGATAGACATTGTATCCATCTACGAGAATCATATCCTTCTTCCTGTCGACGATATAGACATAGCCTTCCTCGTCCATTCTAGCCAGATCACCAGTGTGCAGCCAGCCATTTCGCAAAGCAGCGTTTGTCTCTTCTGGCAAACCGAGATAACCGAGCATCACATTCGGTCCATAGACGACCAGCTCCCCCACCTCCCCGCGAGGCACTTCCTTTCCTTCAGGATCGATGACCTTGTTGATGACTCCTGGCAAATCAATCCCGACGGAGCCTGGTTTTCTCGTACCGCGAATGGGGTTAAACGCCGTGGCGGGAGCAGCCTCCGACAGACCGTACCCTTCCATGACCTTCACTCCATATTTCTCCTCAAACTTGTGCAGCAATTCAACTGGCATCGATGCCCCACCCGAGCAACATACACGGATCGTCGCAAAATCAGCGCGCGTAGCTGTAGGAAGCTGCAGCATGTAGTTGTACATTGTCGGAACACCAGCAAAGCATGAAGCTTTCTGGTCGCGTATGACATTGACGACTTCTACCGGATGGAACCTCTGTACGATCAGGATGGTAGCCCCTGAGCGGATGGGACCATTCAGGCAGACTGTCATGCAGAACACATGAAACATCGGCAAGACAGCGACCATCCGATCATCAGGCTCCAGCTCGAACAATGTCCCCATCGCCTCAGCGTTTGAATCCATGTTTTTATGAGAGAGCATGGCTCCTTTTGGTTGCCCTGTCGTACCAGATGTGTACAAGATGACGGCCAGGTCGTTTTCGTCCCGTTCTGGCTCATCGTACTGGGTTTCTTGCTCTTGGATGAGCTGGTCGACCGTCAATTCGTCACCTGCTGCTTCCGTGTAGATCAACAGCTCTAGGTCACTCAGCTGATCCTTCATCCCGGACAAAACGGGCTCCAGCGCAGATAAAGCAATCACTGCCTTGGCTTTACTATTGGACATAATGTACTCGATCTCTCTAGGAGTGTAGACGGGATTCATCGGGACAACGGCAGCTCCAACCCTCAGAATCGCATAGTAAGCGCTCACAAAATGCGGGCGGTTGTCCAAGAGCAAGGCCACCGCATCTCCTTTTCCGATCCCACGCTTTGCTAGACTAGCTGCCAAAAACTCTACCTGCTGGTCCAACTCTGCATACGTCGTGCTTTCCCCTTGGAATACGTAGGCAGGACGGTCAGGGAAGTCATGGGCACTTCTCTTCAGGTTCTCGTTCAAATGATACATCACACATCTACCTCCTTTTAAAAATTTTAACATTCCGAATAATTAGGCGAAAGCATTACTTTTCCGTTATATGCGAGATTTTTGTGGACGTTTCCGTTTTGTCTTCCTTTCGTTTGACAAAGATCAGGAAAAGGACACCAAAGACTAGATAGATCAAGGCATTCAAGGCCATCGCATGACGAAAACCTGTTCCGATATCCCCCGCTGCTTCAACAATCGAACCCGTGACGAGAGGCGAAATAATTCCGGCTAATGTGACGAGACTGGACATGACCCCGACGAGAAGGCCTGTTCGGGTCGGCATCAGGCTGCTGACGATTACAGAAGCCGCTGTTCCGACAGAAAAGGCAAAGCCTTTCCCCAGACAAAGTGCGATCAATATCCATCCAGTGGATTGTACCCATGTGGCTGAGTAAAAGAAAAGCCCGCCCAGAATGATTGACACCCCACCGATCAGCACATACGATTTGCGATAGGAACGATGCTTCTTGTACAGACGGTCGCCTGCAGAGGAAATAAGAATCGTCATGAGACCTGCTACCAGGCCCGTTCCTGCAATCGAATAGGCCATCTGTTGATTCGTTAAATGGATCGCTTTCACCAAGTAGACCGGCTCCCATACGGCTGCAAAGGTAGTACCCCATATTTGTCCGAAATAGATGAGAAAGCAAAAGATATAGGTGGATGATAGCATGACCCCGGAGATTTCGGACCACTTTGCTTTTGGTACTTCGCTCGTAGTAGGCAAGGTCGGTGTGACGCTCAGCTTTGGTTTTTCTTTCCCAATCCAGACCCAGACGAGGAACCAGATCAAACTGAGTGCCCCCATAAAAGCCCAGGCAAAACGCCAACCGTTCTGATCAATCATTGAGACCAGCAACGGCGCAGATGCAACTGCTCCGACAAATGCGCCAAAATTGACGGTGGAATAGACGAGACCTCGTTTTTCTTCCGGGTACCATTTATTCAAATGACTGACCACCGTTGCCCAAAACGGACCTTCCCCAATTCCGAGCAGTACACGTGCCAAGACGAGCATAGGCAGACTGGCAATCGCATACGCCCCAAACTGTACCGCCGTCCAGGAAATCGCCATAATCGCCAGCATTTTTTTCGTCCCAATCCGATCAGACAACGCCGCTCCCAAGATCCCAGCAATGGAGAAAAACCAGAAGAAGCTGCTACCGACTAAGCCCCATTCTTTCTGGGAAAGGCCAAACTCATCCATAATCGGGACAGCCGAATATCCCGCGATTGTTTTGTCAGCGTAGTTGATCATGTACAAAATAAACAGCAACACTAATGTCACTCTTGCCATCGTGCCCATCACTCCATTTGGGTAGAGAATACATTTCTTTTTCGGGTAAACTGCAGAGCATTTTCTCCCTCAGCTGGTTTGAATCGTATTCGCCCTACGTTACCTTCTACATCGATCTTGGTCCCATACGGCTCGCTCAATGTTT
>JARDZO010000454.1 GCA_029240815.1 Brevibacillus sp. | reverse complement strand
GGGATAAATGACAGAGAAGGGCTAGCAGCTGCGAGAGAGAAAGGAATCATGACCAGGGGGCAATAATGACAAGAGATTCTTTATGATTCTGCCAATAGCCTAAGAGCATAAGGGGGATACCGTTGAAAAATTCCTTCTTTGACGATGATCAATATTACTTCAAAGGATCCAAAAGCGTCTTGTACTCGGAAATTCAAAAATCACGAAACATTAAATTGTCTGACGAAAATAAAGTTTTAGACTGGAATGCTTGATATTACGAGCTTTAAGAAAAGGAAAATTGTCAGTTTGCTGGAAAATAGTATTAGTCTTACCCCAGAAATCGAAAGCGACAGCCATGGACGAGAAAATAAAGTCCTAGACTGTCGCTTTATTATGGAACTAACGTCTCCTCAAACTGATTTTGCTAGATTATTATTCGCCAGCGAGCATCTCCCCGGTTTCAAGCAACGTCTTCATACCGGAAAGCACGATCGGCAACCCGTTTTCAAGAATCTTTGCAGTGCTTATCGCCATTTCGAATTCATCATGCACAACAGTTACAAGGGTCACGCCATGAAGTTCGGCATCCGAACCGATCTCCCACGTTATGCGCGACTGGGTGTCACTCTCCGTACCCGGAAACGAAATAAAACGCCAGCTCATCACGAGTTTTTTTGGAGGATCAATGTCGAGTATGATCCCTTCTGCCTTCTTCTCCTCTCCGTTCCATAGCTCAAATGGCGCATTGATTTCCCACGTGGATCGGATGGCGCAATTGAACCAAAACTTCGACGTCTTGGCCGGATCCGTGAGAGCTTGCCACACTTGTTCAGGCATTGCTTTAATCGCTATCCGGTGTATATTCCGGGGTTTGTTTTCCATCTTCGTGTCACGCTCCAATTCGTTTTGAAGAGATGTTAATCCAATCACCCATGGTTCGGCGAATTTGCTCACCCATCGCTCATAAATTTGACGTATGGGCACCGCATTCAAATAGTGAAGCTTTTCACGGCCTGCTTTTCTCGTGGTAATGAGCCCGGCTTCCTCCAATATATTCAGATGCTTCATCACGCCGAATCGGGACATGTCGAGCGGTGCGCAGAGGTCATTCAGCGTCCGCCCGTTTGAGGCGTGAAGCAGATCCAAGAGCGTACGGCGGCTGGGATCCGCGAGCGCTTTAAATATGTCATTTTCCAATCGAAACACCTCCTTCTTGAAGATCTGAAAAAAATGGTATGAGCCGCTTGACATGTTACTATTAGGTAACGTATTATTAAAACAAAAAGTGACCTTATAGTCACATAATATCACAAATGGATCTGTTTGTCAGCCGGCCACATGCATATCCATACCGACAACCATTTGAAAATGAAAGGTGATGTTGAAGATGAAAGTAACCTTGATCGCAGGCAGTAATCGCGCAAACGCAAGCAGCACGAACCTCCTCCGGTACATTGAAAGACTTTTAGAAGCTAAGAAAATATCGGTCCAATTCATTGATTTATCGGAGTTGCAGCTGCCGCTTTTTTCACCCGATAACTGGGATTTTCATCCCAATGTTAAGCAAGTTTTGGAAGCCATTGCAGATGGAGACGGTTTGATCCTTGCTACCCCGGAATACCATGGCTCCGTATCAGGAGCGCTTAAAAACGCCCTGGACTATATTACCGGAAGCCAAGTTGCGGGCAAGGCAGTGCTTTCCGTAAGTTCCGCAGGCGGTCCGCTCGGAGTTAGCTCGCTGTCGCATTTGCAGACTATTGTACGTAATTTGCACGGAATCAACTGTTCGGAGTGGATTTCGATCGGATATGGATCAAACACATTCGGTCCCGACGGTGCTCCGTTAGATGAGGGAATGAGAGACCGAGTTCGAGATGCGGTCAACAGTTTCGTGGATCTGACCCGTAAGCTTACAGCAGCAGCTGCGGCAGCAAACTAAGAGCATAATCCTTTTATTATGACCAACACGTTACCGAATGGTAACGTGTTATAAAGGAGATGTTTCGTCTTGATCATGTATGAACAGAAGTATTCTGACAGCCATTGGATGGGTTCTTGGTTTGATTTTCGCCTCCTAGGTCCACTTATGTTGCCGAGGGGAATCATGCCGATGATAGCAGCGCGGATTTTTTTCAAAAGAAGATTCATTCATACTACTGGCTATCGAGTATGGAGGTTTTAACTCAAGGTGAGCATTTTCGTATCATTGTCGCTCTTGGTGATTCCATTACAGAAGGGAGTACGTCTACTCAAGATGCTAACCATCGTTGGCCGGATATTTTCTTTGAACGACTTCATCGAGAAAATCCCGCCCATCCGATCTCCGTTCTCAATGCAGGAATCGTTGGCAATCAAATATTGAAAAATGGTCCTGAGGTCGGTTTGCCAATGGGTGGAGAGAGCGTACTTTCCCGTCTGAATCGTGACGTATTCCCACATTCTGGAATTACCGATGTGATCTTTCTAGAAGGTATAAACGATATTGGACTCGGAAATGCGACCGCAGATCAGATTATTGCTGGAATGAAGAAAATGGCAGCCAAAGTACATGAGCAGGGACTGCTCATTTTTGCAGGTACGCTCCCACCGTTTGGCGGCGCTCCTTACTACTCCAATGAAAAGGAACTCATCCGGCAACAAGTGAACCGATGGATCCAAACCAACGAAGTATTTGACGGCATTATAGACTTTAACACTGCGCTAGCTGATCCGCAGCATCCCGAACAACTGTTTCCC
>JARDZO010000019.1 GCA_029240815.1 Brevibacillus sp. | reverse complement strand
GGATACCATTTGATCAAGAAAGCGACCAGAATCATGGCCAGAGCGTGTGTGGTTTGATAGGTAACCCCGGTATGAAAAATACCGAGTGAGTACTCATCCAGTTTTTCTTTCAACGCATGGGCGCCAAACGCTCCCAATGCGACAGACAAAAAGCCGCTGATACTACCTAGCATCAGAAACAGTTTCATGAGTCATTCCCCCTTTATCAAAGCTTCGAAAAGCTCGAGTCGATCCGTTGTTATGGAATCTATTTTACTCTAAATGGACGTGCGTTGCCCAATTGCAATTTGATGAACAGTTCGTTGGACTCGCGTACAGACCGCTTGTCAACTCCCGACATAAATTGAAGTAACGCAGTGGCAACGCTTACCGCTGCTGCGTCGGGAGGTGATTGTGACATGAACAAATGGCTCTCGCTAGCAGGCGGTCTTGTTGGTGGCTATGCTTTGTTGAAAACCCCGCTCGACGGTACTTTCCTGAACGGACTCAATCCGTTGGTGGATGGGATCGGCTTGATCGCGATGCTGGTCTTCTCGGGTGCTCTGATTTATACCGGTGTACGCGATTGGTTCCTGAAATAGTGTGGAAGTTATCGTAGGATATCCAGCAAAAAGGCGTCTCCTGAAGAGGGGATGCCTTTTTGTACCAGGAAAAAATGGAAAGTCAGCCTCACTTTTCTGGGAATGCTGGCTTCTTTTGTCGTCTTTCTCCATATATATAGAATAGGCTTTGGCAAATGGGAGGGGAAGGGCATTGACCAACGAAGAACGCAAAGAGCTAGAGCGGTCGATTGATGAAATTACCGAGATTGCCAAGGGATTCAACCTTGATTTTTATCCGATGCGATACGAAATCTGCCCGGCGGATATCATCTATACGTTTGGAGCTTACGGAATGCCGACGCGGTTCTCGCACTGGAGCTTTGGAAAATCGTTTTACAGAATGAAATTGTCATACGATCTCAACCTGAGTAAAATTTACGAATTAGTCATCAACTCGAATCCTTGCTACGCGTTTTTGCTGGATGGCAACTCGCTGATCCAGAACAAGCTCATCGTGGCGCACGTTTTGGCACACTGCGACTTTTTCAAGAACAACATGCGCTTTTCCAACACAAACCGTGACATGGTAGAGAGCATGGCGGCAAGCTCTGAGCGCATCCGTCAGTACGAGATCGAATACGGCAAGGAAGCGGTGGAAAATCTCCTCGATGCGAGCCTTGCGATACAGGAGCATATCGATCCGAGTCTGTTGCGACCCAAGCTGCGCTGGAAACGGGAACCAGACGATGCATCTAAGAAAGGGATATCCGAACGTCATTCTCCGTATGATGATTTGTGGGGACTGGATCGTCAGGAAAAGAATGAGATTGATCCGGTGAAGCCTATACGCAAATTCCCGCCCTCTCCGGAAAAGGACTTGCTGCTGTTCGTGATGGAATTCAGTCCGATTTTGGATGATTGGCAGCGAGATGTGCTGACGATCATCCGTGACGAGATGCTCTATTTCTGGCCGCAGATGGAGACCAAGATCATGAACGAAGGCTGGGCGACCTACTGGCATATGCGCATTCTGCGAGAAATGGAGCTGACAGAGGCGGAGACCATCGATTTTGCCAAGCTGCATTCCTCCGTCATCCAGCCTTCCACCACGAGTATTAATCCATATCATTTGGGCTTGAAAATTTTCGAGGATATCGAGAGACGGTGGGATAAACCGACCAAAGAAGAGCAGGAGCGGTTTGGACGCAAGCCGGGAGAAGGGCGCTCCAAGATTTTTGAGGTTCGCGAGCTGGAATCAGACATCAGCTTTATCAGCAATTTCATGACCAAAGATTTGGTGAGCGATCTGGATCTCTACATGTTCGGCAAGCAGGGCAATGATTGGGTCGTCTCGGAGAAACAGTGGGAGCAAGTGCGTGACGGTCTGTCAGGTACACGGGTCAATGGTGGCTTCCCTTACGTCATGGTTCACGATGGTGACTACTTGCGATCCGGAGAGATGTACTTAAAGCACCATTTCGAGGGACTGGAGCTTGATGTGAAGTACGTGGAAAAAACATTGCCGTACGTCTATACACTCTGGGGGAAAAACGTACACCTGGAGACAGTCGTCGAGGATCGTCAGGTCTTGTTCACGTACGATGGAAAGAAAGTACATCGCAGATTTTTATAAGTAGCAGGGTGGCCGCAAGCTCGGAGATGGAACCGGGCTTGCGGTTTTTTTCGTTTGTGATTAAAAACTTTTTGTAATTTTCTTACCAATAATCCTGCGCGTGCTATACTTTCAAAAAAGCTCTCAAAAGGAGGCGCCGATGAACCAGCGCGTGCTATGGATGCTATCAATCGCACAGTTTCTATCGATGCAAGTATGGTTTAATTTTTCTGCCATCATGCCTGTAGTCCAAGGACAGTGGGAGCTGTCATCCACCCAAGCAGGTATCATCGTTGCGACCTTTCATCTTGGTTATGTACTTGCTGTAATTTTTTACAGCTTTGCCAGTGATAAGTCCAACCCAAAGTATTCGTTTGCTTATGGGTCACTCGTCGCAGGAATCAGTGGCTTATTATTTGCTGCCTTTGCGGAAGGATTCTGGTCTGCGCTGTTTCTTCGTCTACTTTCCGGAATCGGGATCGCCGGGGTGTATGTGCCTGGAATGAAGATCGTTGCCCAATTAGCTCCCCCTGCCTCAAGAGGAAAAGCGATGGGTGTTTTTGTAGGCTCCCTCGTGGTTGGATCTGGGTTTTCTTTATTTGTGTCAGGCATCTTACAGAATACATGGGGATGGCAAGGAGTCATTGTAGTCACTTCGTGCGCGGCCATTCTCTCCTGTGGTCTGATTCTGATGTCAAATATTCCTGAGGTCGCGCTTTCATCGACCCCTGTCACACTTGCATTACTTAAGAAGATTGTGGCTAAGAAAAATTTGTTGGTCAATTTCAGCTATGCGGGTCACTGCTGGGAACTGTATGCCATGTGGGCTTGGATGGGGCCGTTTATGGTATATTATTTCCAGCAAAAAGGAATTTCTGATGCCCTATCCTGGGGAAATCTAAGTGCCTCACTGATTGTCATGATTGGAGGGATTGCCACCTATTACGGAGGGAAGCTAGCGGATCATTGGGGAAACGTGCGGGCCATTCGCCTGTTCATTTGGCTCAGCATTGCCTGCTCTTTTTCCATTGGGTGGATGATTTCCTTTCCTGTCTGGATCGTCGGGGGTATCGCTCTGCTCTATGGCTTCACGATTATTGCGGATTCTCCCATTTACAACAAATCTATCGCCGATATAACGGACCCTGAGGTACTCGGTATCGCATTGGGCGTTCAATCCGTTTTAGGATTCAGTTTCACGATCATTTCACCCGCTGTATTTGGCTTGGTTCTCGATTATGGGCATTGGGGAGGGGCGTTTACGGTTATCGCCATCGGTACGCTAGTCACGCCGCTCTGTTTGCGAGCGTTGCAATCAGCAGCTATCCCTGTAGAAAACAACGGATAACGTGTGCTTCCAGAAGAGGCAGCTATAGGAGTGCTTTCGAATCTTTGTAACACTTTTGTATCCATGGAACGGTAGTGTGGAAGTAGTCGAAACTTTTTTCGTATACGTACAAATGTAAGCTTCGCCCATTTACATCGCAGGAGGAACCTCACATGGCAAATCATGTAGCAGTCATTGGATCTGGCGTTATGGGTCACGGAATTGCCCAGGAATATGCGCTGGCTGGTTACACCGTCTCCCTCTACGACTTAAAAGAAAAATTCTTGAGCAAAGCCAAAAATAGCGTCGAGAACAGCTTGTCCCTTCTCGTCACCGAGCAAGTGATAACCGAGCAAGCCAAGCAGGAAGCTCTGGAGCGTATCGTACTAACTACTGATCTCCAGGCAGCAGTTGCGGAGGCTGACGTGATCACAGAAGCAATCCCGGAAGTTATCGAAATGAAATGGGATCTGTTTGAGAAATTGGAGCAATTTGCGAAAGAAGATGCTATCATTGCATCCAATACCTCTACCTTCTCGATTGTGCGACTGATCGAAAAGGCAAAAACGCCACAACGGATCATCATCACTCATTTTTTCAATCCGGCACAGCTGGTACCGCTGGTAGAAGTTGTTCGGCATGAATCAACGTCGGACGAAGTTGTATCCGCTGTCATGGATCTCATGGTCAAGATCGGGAAGTCTCCGGTATTGCTGAAAAAAGACGTTCCGGGCTTCATCGCCAATCGCCTTCAAGCTGCCTTGATGAGAGAAGCCTTTTCTTTGCTGAAGGACGGCGTGGCAGATGCACGGGAGATCGACACGGTCATGAAAGAGGGGATCGGATTCCGGTGGGCTTTTGTCGGCCCGATCGAAACAGCGGACTTCGGGGGGCTGGATACGTGGAAACGAGTGATTGAGAATCTGGCACCTGTGCTGGATGCATCCCAAAAAGCGCCTGCCCTCATAAAGGCGCTGGTGGAAAAAGGCGAGCTCGGCACGAAGACCGGTTCGGGCATCTATTCGTATGCGGATACTTCCGTAGAGGAAACATTGAAAGAGCGAGACGAACATTTTATCCGTCTGGCAAAAATGAAGCGCGGATAAGGGACGTTTACGAGGCAGGGGGTAGCATGGACGAGAAAGATTGGCTTTTGCTGCAGTCCTTGAGTAAGGAGAAAAGCTTGACGAGAGCAGCGGAGCGGATGTACATGACGCAACCCGCCCTGACTTACCGTCTGCAGCAGCTGGAAAAAAGATTTGGGGTACCGCTGATTGTGAAGCATGGAAAAGGCATTCGCTTTACGCCAGAGGGTGAGTATTTGGCGATCTATGCCAATAAAATGCTAGCCGAATTGCGAGACACGAGAGACCATATCATCAATATGCAGCGGGAAGTTCAGGGAACGCTGCGCATCGGGGCGTCTATCTATTTTGGGCAGTACGAGCTTCCTCTGATCATTAAAAAATTTCTGGAGCTGTATCCCAAGGTGCAGATTCACGTCGACACGGGCTTTAGCTCTGAAATTTTCGATATGCTGCTTCAGGAAGAGATACAGGTGGGGATCATTCGCGGAGAGTTCCAGTGGCTCGACCAAAAGCACTTGATCCAGGAAGAAAATATTTGCCTCGTCTCAAAAGAAAAAATCAATCTCGAAGATCTGCCTTCCCTGCCACGGATCAATTACCGTGCACCCAAGCTGGCGTTGAAGCTAGGCGACCAGATGTCATTCTCGCTCAGTCATGCCATTGATCAGTGGTGGTACGAGCACTATCAAGAGCCCCCGACAATCACCATGCAGGTGGATAGTCACGAGACCTGCAAGGAAATGGCGAAGTTTGGTTTGGGCTACGCTATCATTCCACGGGTGTTTTTGCGACCGAATGAAAACTTGTACACCGTGGACCTGACGCTCAAGGATGGTCAGCCGATCAAACGGCGGACATGGATGCTGTATCGACAGGCGACCTTGCAGTTTGCCGTGGTCGATCGATTTGTGGAGTTTCTGCAAAATTACGAGCTACGGTAAACGGAACGAAAAATGCCCAGTTCTTTTCAAAAGAAAGGGCATTTTTTATTGCCGGGGAAAACCTACAGATCTTGTGCGACATGCGGCTTACTATAATGACTTGTACCTCCGCCGCCTACGAGGACTCTCCCGCCCTTGTTGAAAATGAGGAGCTTGCGGGAGCCATTGGAGAGTAGGACGACCACCTTGGCGCGATTCGCCGTTGCGATGTAGGACACATACCCGCTCCGGGTCACAAAAGTCCGCCATTTCCCATCGAATTCAGACCGCAAGACCCGATTGGAGTAGACTTGGTTCTCTACTCTGGATGCAGTTGGTTTTTTCAAAACGCATCACCTCCCGTTCCGTATCAGCTTATTCATGGGTACGAGCGTGTGAGTGGACAAGTGATACGGGTAAATCCCCCATTTTAGTTGCATCCGATCGCAATGCGGCTTATCATATAGCACAAAGGAGTGAGTCATATGGCAAAAAGCAATGCGCGCAAGCATCGGGAAAAGCTGGAGCGTGAAGGCAGACGCAATCCGGATCTAAACAGAAGCATTTTCGCTTTCGCGGATATGAAACAGCGCAAAACGAAGACGAAAGCAGAAAAATGGAATCAGCATAAACACAAGAGGCCCTTATCCTTCCAAAGTGATGATGGCCTCTTTTATTTTGTTTTTTTATTGGTAAGCTATAAAAAAAATTATAGTTATGGGTTAAAATGTTTCAATTTTACTTATAAAAAGCACAGTCGTACAATGAGGGCATTCGAATCTGTTTCAATTTTTCGAAATGTCTACAAAGGAAGAAAAGGAGGCTATATCAGGACTATGGGACAGACTTCCGAGAACAAACAGCGTATTGTGCAAGCCGTCGATGAGCTTGATGCCCAGCTGCGTGAGATCGCCTTGGCGATTCATGCCAACCCGGAGCTCAGTTTTTACGAGAACAAAGCATCACAATGGTTGACGGAGCCACTCGCAGCAGCAGGTTTTGAAGTAGAGCGAGGAATAGCCGGACTTGAAACCGCTTTCCGTGCAACGTGGGAAGGAAGACCAGGGGGACCTACAATCGCTTTGCTCGCGGAGTACGACGCGCTGCCGGAGATTGGACATGCTTGCGGTCACAATCTGATCGGGACGTCGGCTGTGGGAGCGGCACTGGCTCTTCAAAAGGCAATCCCTGATCTGCCAGGTCGCATCGTCGTGTTGGGGACGCCAGCAGAAGAAGATGGCGGAGGCAAAATCATCATGTGCGACCAAGGTGTGTTTGATGAGGTAGATGCTGCCATGATGTGCCATCCTCACAAAAAAACGATGGTTTTGCGTGGCGCACTAGCCTGTGTCGATGCTACCTTTCGCTTTTTCGGGAAGCAGGCGCACGCTTCCTCTGCACCGGAAAAAGGCATCAGTGCGTTGGATGCCTTGATCAACACGTTTGTTGCCATCAATTCCCTGCGCCAGTTTTGCAAGGAAGATGTGCGGATCCATGGCATTATTACAAAAGGCGGAGATGCTCCAAATGTCGTGCCGGATTACTGCGAAGCCAAGTTCATTCTCCGTGCAGCCAATGTGCGGGAGCTGCGAGAGCTGACTGAAAAGGTCTACAAGACTGTGCATCACTCCGCCGAAGCGGTGGGGGCGCGTGCTGAAATCAAAGAAGGCCTCGTCTATGCAGAGCGAAACAACAATCATGCACTTGCGGGATTGTTTGCTGACAATCTCGAGGCGATGGGGATTGAAGTGAGTGATCCACCGAAAAAGGGTGGCATCGGCTCTTCGGATATCGGAAATGTCGGACAGGTGACGGCAACGATCCATCCTTACATCAAAATTACCGAGGCAGGCACACATACACCAGAATTTACAGTGGCGACTGCATCTGAGGATGGCCTGATCGGAATGAATCATGCGGCAAAAGCGTTGGCTATGACCGCCTATGATTTATGTGCAGATCGTGCTCTTTTCCAGAAAGTACGGGAAGAGTTCGAGAACTGGAAAAAGAATAAACAATCAGAGGAGGCCTGAGCATGAGCGCACATCCTGTAATGACGGATTCCGGTCAACCGACTTCATTTTGGCGGAAATATATCAAAATGCCTCATACCTTTGTGCTCCTGGTCATCCTGACCCTGCTCGCCGCGGCACTTACTTATTTAGTGCCTTCCGGCGAGTTTGAGCGGGCAAAGGATCCGACCTCGGGGAAGACGCTAGTAGTCCCCAACTCCTACCACGCAGTGGAGGGTGATCCGGTCAGTCTGGTAGAAGTGCCAAAAGCCATTGTAAAAGGACTCATTGATTCCAGTGATATTGTTTTCTTCATCTTTATTATTGGTGGCGCGTTCCAGGTCATCACAGCGACAGGGACCATCGAAGCGGTGACGAGCCGTGTAGCAAAGACGTTTTCCAAGCGCGGCATCATGATCATTCCAGTATTCTTGGGATTGTTCTCCGTAGGCGGTTTTACGATGGGCATGTCATCCGAGGTCATGGTGTTCGTTCCACTAGGAATCGCCATTGCCCGCTCGCTCGGATATGATGCGCTGACAGGAACAGCGATGGTCTCTCTCGGGGCATCCATCGGTTTTACAGCTGGGCTGATGAATCCGTTTAACGTGGGTCTGGCTCAGGTCATCGCAGAGGTGCCGATGTTTTCAGGGATGTGGCTGCGGGCGATTTTGTTGATCACTCTGTTGGTCATTACCAGCTGGTACATCATTCGCTATGCGCGGAAGGTGCGCAAGACGCCAGAAGCCAGCATCGTCCACAATCTGGAGAAAGCGAATACGGAAAAGAAATTGGATCTTTCTGCGCTCCCTAACCTGGAGGTCAAGCATATTTTGACGGTCCTCACCATCATCGCCAGCTTTGCTCTGCTCATATGGGGCGTATCGAAAAAAGACTGGTGGATGGAAGAATTGTCTGCATTGTTTTTGACGATGGGCATCGTTTCGGGCTTTTGCGCGAAGTTTGGCCCGAGCCGGATTGCCAGTGAATTTGTAAAGGGCGCGAGTGCCATCACCTTTGGTGCTTTCATTATCGGGATTGCCCGTTCGATTCTGATTGTTCTGGAACAAGGGAATGTCATCGACACGATCGTTTTTGGATTGTCCGACGCAGTAGGGCATTTGCACGGCTCAATCCAAGTGCTCGGGATGTATTTCTTCCAGACAGTCATGAACGTATTTATCACCTCGGGAACGGGATTAGCGGCTACGACGATGCCGATTATGGTACCGCTCGCAGACCTGCTCGGCGTGACTCGCCAAACGTCCGTCCTCGCCTTTCAAATGGGAGACGGTTTTACGAACATGATCCTGCCGACCTCCTCTGCGTTGATGGGCAGTCTGGCGGTATCGGGTATTACGTATCAGCAGTGGGTCAAATTCATGTGGCCGCTGATGCTGATGTGGGTCATTACCGGAGCAGCCTTTGTGCTCATTGGCCATGCGATTGCTTATTAAGCTGGCAAACGAAAGGAGCGAGGTGAGACATGGATCGTTCGATGGAATCAAAACGGGAAGCAGTTGATCAGCTGCTCCAATCGGTAAATCGCGACAGACTGGACGAGCACGTACGAGCCTTATGCCAGTGGGAACGCTTAACTGGTGAGCCAGGCGCAGAGATGGCTGTCGATTATATCATCGATCAACTGTCCTCGTACGGAATTACCCATCAGCGTCACCGATTAGAGATGTATTGCAGCGATCCTGTTCACGGAGAGGTACAGGTCGTTGCTCCTGAGGTATATACGGTACGTGCAAAGGCTCGCTCCTTCAGTCGCCACTGTCCGGAAGGTATCCAAGGAAATGTGGTGTATGATCGGCATAGCAAAGGGGAGTCGCTCCCTTCGCTGGAAGAGGAAGCCTGGCTATCTCAGCTGTCAGGCAAAATCGTCATCTCCTGGAACTACTACGAAGATTATGTGCAGAAGCTGGAACAGGCAGGAGCGAAGGGCTTGATTCACATCTGGCCTACTCCCGAAGACTACATCCACGAAGAAACAGTCGGACCGATCTGGGGGACCCCGACACCGGAAAATGCTCACACGTTACCAAAAATTCCAGTCGTAGGTGTGACATATGAAGATGGGATCAACCTGCTCGCGCTCTCGGAAAAGCAGGAATTGACCGTCTGTGTGAAAACGGAGCTGCATACGGGTGTGAAGACCGTGAGCTTGCCGGTAGCGATCATTCCCGGAGAGACAGAGGAATTCTTACTCTTGTCCGGGCACTACGATTCGTGGCATTTCGGCGCAACGGACAATGCAGTCGGCAACGCTCTTTGTCTGGAAGTGGCGCGATTGTTCGCTCCGTTGGCAGGAAAACAGAGGCGCGGAATCAAAATAGCCTGGTGGCCAGGGCATTCCAATGCTAGGTACGCGGGATCGGCTTGGTATTGCGACCACCATTGGCAGGACTTACAGGAGCATTGTGTCGCTCATATCAACGTAGATTTCCCAGGTACGCAGGGCGGGGTGAAGGTAGTGCCTCGTTCGACTGGGATGGAAGATCCAGCATTTCTGCAGGAGATTTTGACAGAGCTGACGGGCGAGTCGGTTAGCAAATGGGCGTATATGCCCCGAGGAGCAGACCAATCGTTTTGGGGAGTCGACATTCCGATCCATTTGGGGCTCAAGTATGAGCCAATTGAGGGTACGGCGATCTGCAGTCCGGGATGTGCGGGTGGCTGGTGGTGGCATACAGAAGGAGACCTGTATGATAAGGTCGATATCCCGTTTCTTTATCGTGATACTCAAATCCATGTGGCGCTTATCCATGAAATTGCCGAGCGTGAGCACTTGCCTATCCAGATCAGTCGTTTTCTGGAGAAGGGAATGGAACTCCTAAAAGATGTGGATCAGCATTCTGCGGATGAATTTTCATTTGCTGCCATCTATGACGTCATGGAGCTGCTTTGCGAAAAGTGGCAGGCGTACGGAGAGGCATTCGCTTCGACACAGCCTGATTCCTATCGCCGCTTGAGCAAGCTGGTCAGCGGTGGATTAAACCGACTCGCGTTTTCCTATTCCAGTCCGTACGACTATGACCATACGTTCCCGTTCAAGCCTTTTCCTGGCTTATATTCGGTGAAAAATACGTTCCGTTCCAATACGACTCCAGAGACGTTCCTTTTTCGCCAGACGCAATTTGTCCGTCAGCGGAACCGATTGGTGCAGGAACTTCGTAGACTCACAACCATGATAGAAGGTGCCAAAGAGACCTGATGATCAGGTCTCTTTTCTTTTCTATATGGAAATATGGTAGCATTCAGGAGAAGAGCGAGTGCGATGAGGTGAATGCATGGAAAACAAACCTTTTACCGTGGAGCGGCTCCTGCAGCTGCCCTTGTTTAACGGGGTACGGGTCATGGCAGGAGCGAGTGGCGTATCCAAGGAAATTTACTATATCGACAACATGGAAACCCCGACTTTGACAGGTTTTCTGCGTCCCAATGAATTGATATTGACGACGGGCTATTCCTTTCGCCATGAACCTACGATGCTGTGCAGGCTGCTGGATGAAATGCATCGGGTCGGTGGGACGGCGGTTGGAATCAAGACGAAGCGATTTATCCAGGAGGTGCCCCAGGAGGCACTGGAAAAAAGCAATCTTTACGGCATCCCGTTGTTTGATATTCCGCTGGAAGTTACGTTTATCGATATGACGCATACGGTGATTGATCAAATCCTCAATCGGCAGGCTTTTTTACTGCGGGAGGTGCGGGAAATCAATCAGCAATTTACCAATCTGGTCTTAAATCGCCGGACGACTGAGCTAGTCGTCTTGATTGGACATTTGCTGGGGTGTGAGGCTGCTGTACTGAATGAAGACGGAGAAGTGGAGAGCTGCACGACTCGTTTTAGCGGGACGGATTTTGTTGAAAAGCGTCCTGTACAAGTAGGCAGCAAGGTCATGGGGTATTTAGCTATTTCCAGAGAGCTCGGGGAGCAGGAGCGCTTTGAAGAAATGTGCCTTGACCATGCCATCACGGTGCTCGCCATTGAGTTTACGATCCGTCAGTCACAGCAGCTGCAGCGAGAGAGGGAACAGGAATCGTTTCTGGTGGAGTTGTTTTCCGGTTCGTCCCATCAGGAGGACCTGCTGCGCTATCGTGCCCAGCAGCTAGGAATTCCACTCGGGCGGTTTTCCTATGTGATGGTGCTGCAGATTCGGGCGAGGGCTGAAAAGCAGAGCCGGGATGAGTCTCTGACGCGTATGTACAATCTGTTGGTTCAACGGGTGAACAAGCCCGGTGTGTATACTCGCAAGGGTGTGTTCATCAACGATTCACTGATCGTGCTGTGCACGACTGTCCATGATACGGCAGAAAAGCAAAGAGCCGAAGCCGAGCAGCTAGTGCATGAGCTGATGGCGCAGGCTGAGGAGATTCCTGCGAATACCCAATTGTACGTAGGGATCGGCGGCATTCGCGAATGGTTGTCGGATGTTCCAGCGAGCAGGCAGGAAGCGCACAAAGCATTGGAAATCGGTCAGCACACGCAGCCAAAGCAAAAGACCGTTCATTTCCACGAAGTGCTGGTGGAAGACCTGCTTTTGGATGCGGCAGGACATCCTGTGCTCACGGCACTAACGTCGATGCTGATCGAGCCTGTCGTTGCGTATGATAAAGAATATGGAACAGAGCTGCTGGCGACACTCAGTGCGTTCCTGCGTTCCGGCGGCAATACCAAGCGGGTTGCGGAGGAGTTGTTTATCCATCGCAATTCTGTCTTGTATCGGCTGGATAGGGTGAGTGAAATCATCCAAAATGATTTGAATGATCCCGAGGTGCGCTTTCGCCTGGATGTAGCCATGCGTGTATGGAAAACGAAGGATATTCATGCCATAGCGATCAAGTAGAGCTCGGTACAATCACATATTTGTGATGGCGCCCAAAAATGGGGGTCAACTTTTGGGTCGCTTTCCATAGGGGAAAGCGGCTTGTTTTTGTTAAAGTAAAAAAAAACAGAATAGATAAGAAACAACCTTTTGAAAGGGGAGAGAATCGACAGCTTATCGAAACAACAGTTCCCGCAAAGCTTCCAGCATACCGAGTTCCTGTTAAGCGAGTGTATCTGATTGGAAGAAAGAAGAAACAGTAGTAGGAAAAGCGCTTTTTCAGTCTTTGTGCAATCATACAGAAAATTAAAAAAGGGGGTAGGAACATGGCTAAAAATAAAACTTCCAGAGAAAAACATCCCTCTGTTTTCGAGCCGTTCTCACTACTGTTGAACGTAGGCTTGTCCGTATTTGGTGCCATTATTGGAATGCAGCTGATTACATCGCTGGGGGTAACGCCTAGCACATCGATTATTGGTGCACTGGCCGCGATGCTGATCGCTCGGATTCCATTGGAGATATTCTCAAAGTACAGATCGATTCATCGTCAGAATCTGGTTCAGACGTCGATTTCCTCTGCGACATTCGGAGCGGCAAACAGCTTGTTGATTCCGATTGGGATCCCGTTTGCAATGGGTAAGCCAGAGCTGATCATGCCGATGATGATCGGGGCAGGGCTGGCGATGTTTGTGGACACAGCACTGCTGTACAAGCTCTTTGATTCCAAAGTATTTCCGGCTTCTGGCACATGGGCTCCAGGTGTTGCAACAGCAGAAGCGATTATCGCGGGTGATAAAGGCGGTAAGCGTGGGGTGTTGTTGGGTGTAGGGACGGCCGTTGGTTTGATTGGTTCTTACTTGGGCGTATCGATGTCCGCATTCGGGGTTGCGTTTATCGGGAACATTTGGGCATTGGCGATGTTTGGCATCGGTCTTTTGCTCAGACAATATTCCGTACCCCTTTTCCATGTTGACGTGAACACGATGTATATCCCGCATGGCTTTATGATCGGGGCAGGGATCGTCGCCTTGTTCCAAGTGGCAGTTATTATTTTCAGAAAAAAGAAACCGGTTACAAATGCTGCCTCTTCAGTTGAGGAAGTCACGTATACGCAAAGTGAAAAACAAACCTCCCGGACTCTGGGATTCGGCTTTGTTGCCTATTTGGTCATTGCGTTGATCGTCGCTCTGACAGGCGGACTGATTTCCCACATGTCGTTTGGCATGTTGATTGGCTTTATGATCTTCGCTGCATTTGCTGCGTACGTACACGAACTGATCGTAGGGATTGCGGCGATGCACTCGGGATGGTTCCCGGCATTCGCAATTGCGCTGATTACGCTGATCATCGGGATGATGATCGGGTTCCCGCCAGTGGCGCTAGCACTCTTGGTAGGTTTTAGTGCTGCGACTGGTCCAGCCTTTGCCGATATGGGCTACGACTTGAAGACGGGCTACATCTTGCGTGGCAATGGTACGGATCCAGAAGCTGAGCTAGCTGGCCGCAAACAGCAATACTTCGCAGGCCTGATCGCGTTTGGTGTCGCTTTGATTACCGTCATGTTTTCGTACAACAGCTTTTTCTCTCAAGGGCTCATCCCGCCAGTGGATAAAGTATACGCCAGTACGATTGAGGCAGGTACTTCCCCAGAGGTCGCCAAGCAGTTGCTGATGTGGGCGATTCCAGGCGCGATCCTGCAGCTGGTTGGCGGATCGAGTCGCCAGATCGGGGTCATGTTTGCTACAGGCTTGCTGATCCTGAATCCGAATGCTGGCTGGGCAGTACTGGCTGGTATCCTCATTCGCATGGTCGTCTTGAAAGCGAAAGGCAAAGAGGCAGAAAGCACACTCAGTATTCTCGCTGCTGGTTTTATCGCCGGGGATGCGCTCTACAGTTTCTTTAGTTCCGTAGTGAAATTTGCCAAGAAATAAATAGCGGCTTGAGATGGAGGAGAAACAAAGTGGCGAAAGTGACCTTAACGACTTCCATGATGGAAGCGGCTGTATACGGCGGATGCGTATTAGGCGGAGGCGGCGGAGGCTGGCTGGAAGACGGACTTGAATCAGGGCGTCTCGCGTTGGAAGTGGGAACACCGCAGCTCTATACCGCAGATGAGATGAATGACGATGATCTGCTGGCGACAGTTGCGCTGGTCGGGGCACCCGCTGCCACGGATCAATATACAAAACCGATGCATTACGTTCGTGCCTTGCAGCTGCTGGAAAAGACAATCGGCCAGCCGATTAAAGGGATCATCACCAATGAAAATGGTGCAGGTACGACGGTGAACGGCTGGTTCCAGGCAGCAGTGACCGGGCTTCCCGTGATCGATTTGCCATGTAATGGACGAGCCCATCCGACAGGCTTGATGGGAGCGATGAATCTGCATGAGCTCGACGGCTTTATTTCTCACCAAGCAGCCGTAGGCGGGAAGGATGAGCGCTATCACGAGGTATGTGTGAGCGGTCATTTGCAACAGGCAGCAGGTCTGGTGCGCAAGATATCTGTAGAAGCAGGCGGACTAGTTGTGGTTGCCCGCAATCCTGTGAGTGTAGCTTATGCACGAGCAAATGGAGCTCCTGGTGCTATCCAGCAGGCGATCGAGGTAGGGGAAGCACTGCTTGGAGCAAAAGGAGAGGCAGCGATTGAAGCTGTCTGCCAAAAGCTCGGAGGTCATGTCGTCACAGCAGGTGTCGTTGACGAATTTGCATTGAATACAGCTGGTGGTTTTGATGTAGGGCGTGTCGTCATCAATGGTCATGAAATGACGTTCTGGAACGAATACATGACGCTGGAAGTAAACGGAGAGCGACTGGGGACATTCCCGGATCTCATCATGACCCTGGATGCTCAAACAGCCAAACCGGTTGTTTCTGCGGAGGTCGAAAAAGGTCAAAAGCTCGCAGTCATTCACGTACCAAAAGAACAACTGATTTTGGGAGCAACCATGCGCAACCGCGAGCTGATGGCTTCGGTGGAAGGCGCCGTCGACAAACAGATTCTCTCCTACATCTTTGCATAAAAAACGATGCATCCATAATCAGGGAGGTAACGAGCATGTCTTGGAAACAAACTATCACCGTGTTTGAAGCGCTGGATAGCGCTTATGTCAATGGGGAAACAATCAAGGAACTATTTGCATCGTATCCTGCGGTGACGGTCAGCGTACAAACCGTAACAGGGGAAGAAGGCAGCACCGATTTCGTCAAGATTGTCATTCCGGGCAAGAACGGGAAAGCCGCAGGCGGGACTGCGCCAACCTTCGGGATTATCGGACGATTGGGCGGCATTGGTGCACGGCCGAGCCGAATCGGGATGGTGTCGGATGCAGATGGCGCGATCGCAGCGATTGCCTCTGCCTTAAAGCTCGCGGATATGCAAAAAAACGGCGACATCCTCGCTGGCGATGTCATCATCAGCACGCATATTTGCCCAAATGCACCTACGCAGCCGCATGAGCCGGTAGATTTTATGGGATCGCCAGTCGATATTTTGACCATGAACCGCTACGAAGTCATTCCAGAGATGGAAGCGATTCTGTCTATCGATACGACGAAAGGCAACCGCATCGTCAATCACAAAGGAATCGCGATCTCACCGACTGTGAAAGAAGGCTACATTCTTCGCATCAGCGAAGATTTGCTCCGTATTATGGAGATGACCACCGGACAGCTTCCGGTGACTTTCCCGATTACGATGCAGGACATTACACCGTACGGGAATGACCTGTTCCACATCAACAGCATTCTGCAGCCAGCTGTTGCCACCGATGCTCCGGTGGTAGGTGTCGCGATTACGGCGCAGACAGCCGTTCCAGGCTGCGGTACAGGTGCCAGCCATGAATCAGATATCGCGCTTGCAGTCAAATTTGCGGTAGAAGTGGCAAAAGAGTTTACCAATGGCGTTTCCACTTTGTATGATGAAGCAGAGTATGCACATATCCTCACTCGCTACGGATCGATGAAAGTGCTGCAAACCATGGGGAATATAGGTGGGGAAAAATAAGGCGGGCCGAGATCTTCCCCGCTGCTTGAAAAGACCATCAGGTTTTTAAGCCTGATGGTTTTTCTTTTTCCTTCTATCAATATTGGCACAGGTGTTGCAAATCCATTTTTGCAGGATCGAAGAACTCCTAGCAACCAAAGAAAGGATGAATTGCCGATGTTGGATCTGCTCAATGCGTTAGCTTTTATCGTTGTAACGGGACTTGCGTTGTACATGTTTGCTCATGTGGTTTACAGCCGTGTCGTTTTTATCAGACTGGGCCGCAAATCCAATCTGAAAGAGGATACACGACAGCGAATACAGGAAGTCCTCGTGAACGTGTTTGGGCAAAAGAAGCTGCTGAAAGACAAGAAAAGCGGAGTCATGCATGTCATCATGTTTTATGGATTTATCATTTTGCAGCTGGGCGCAATCGAATTGATCATCAAAGGGTTTAGCAAAGGCTTTGTTTTCCCGATTGGTAGTGCGCACAAATATTTTAGCCTGCTGCAGGAGCTCACCACTGTTCTGGTTTTGCTGACAGTCATCTACGCCTTTTATCGCAGGTATGTGGAAAAGCTGAAGCGGCTGAAACGGGGGCTGAAATCTGGGCTGGTGATCATTTTTCTGACTGTGCTGATGTCCTCCATTCTGCTTAGCCTCGCCGCAGAGCAACGCTGGCTGGGAGAAGAGGCTGGCTGGCATGCCCCCTTCTCGTCTGTGATCGCTTACTTGTTTGCCGGTATGAGCGAAGCGGCAGCAGGCGGGTGGTTTTACGCGTTCTGGTGGGTTCATTTGCTGACACTTCTTTCGTTCCTGGTCTACGTGCCACAGTCCAAGCATGCCCATCTTCTGTTTGCCCCGGTCAACGTGCTCTTGCGCGATACCAAGCCGGTCGGCCAATTAACCTCCATCGATTTTGAGAATGAAGCGCTGGAGCAGTATGGAGCAGGGAAGATCGAGGATTTCCGCCAAAATCAGCTGATCGATCTGTACGCCTGCGTGGAGTGCGGGCGTTGCACAAACATGTGTCCGGCATCAGGGACAGGAAAAACGCTCTCGCCAATGGATTTGATCGTGAAAATGCGTGACCATCTCACGGAAAAGGGAGCTGCCATTACTTCGCGCACGGCATGGATGCCCAGGTTTGTCTTTCAGCCAGGGGGCGGGACAGGCATGGCTGGTTCGGGTATGGATGAAGTTGCAGTTACTTCGGAGAATACGTCGAGGCAGTTGATCGGTGAAGTGATCACTGAGGAGGAGCTATGGGCTTGTACAACCTGCCGCAACTGCGAGGATCAGTGTCCGGTAGCCAATGAGCATGTGGAGAAGATCATTGATATGCGCCGCTTTCTGGTGCTGACGGAAGGGAATATGCCGCACGAGGCTACCCGCTATTTTCAAAATATCGAGCGGCAAAGCAACCCGTGGGGAATCAACCGCAAAGAGCGAATCAAATGGCGGGAAGGACGGGAGGATCTCTACGTCCCGACCGTGAAGGAAACAGATGAGTTCGAGTATCTCTTTTTTGTCGGCTCGATGGGCTCCTTTGACAACCGGAGTCAGAAGATTGCGCAAGCCTTTGCCAAAATCATGAATGTGGCTGGAGTCAAATTTGCGATACTGGGCAATGAGGAGCGTAACTCGGGGGACACGGCGAGACGCATGGGCAACGAATTTTTATTCCAGCAGCTCTGCCAGGAGAACATCGCCACGTTCCAAGCATACGAGGTCAAGAAAATCGTTACGATCTGCCCGCACACCTATAATACGTTTCAAAACGAGTATCGCGAATTTGGTCTGGAAGCGGAAGTGTACCACCATACCGAGCTGATCTGGAAGCTGATTCAGGAAGGGCGCATCGTTCCGACCAAGGAGGTCAAAGAGGCCGTCGCCTATCATGACTCCTGCTATATCGGCCGCTACAACGCCATCTACGACATTCCACGGCAAATCCTCCAAGCTGTTCCCGGCGTTACTGTACTGGAAATGAAGCGAAATCGGCAGGACGCTATGTGCTGCGGGGCTGGCGGTGGCATGATGTGGATGGAGGAGACACAGGGAAAGCGCATCAATGTGGAGCGAACGGAACAGGCACTCCAATTAAGTCCGACGACGATCGGCAGCAATTGTCCCTACTGTCTGACAATGCTAGGCGACGGAATCAAAGCAAAGGAAGTCGAAGAACAAGTAAAAGCGCTGGACATCGTGGAAATTGTAGAGAGATCGCTGGTCGCCAACTAAAAGGAACCCTCACGAATGAAAAAACTGTTCGTGGGGGTTTTTACAGGAATGCAAAAGTGAATCACCGCGTATCCTGGTGTGGAACGAATAGCTAAGTCATAGTTGAATTACGAAAAGTCAAGAATGCACAAGACAAATATTCAGAAATGTTGTACTATTTAAACTATGACAATAAAAGGGAACTGAATAGCTAGGGAAGCTCGCACGGAATTGCTCATTCGTGTGTTTTTTTCTTGGTGGAATTTTCGTCAGCTGTCGTTTTGAAAACGCTCTCGATCATGAAACTCAGGAGGGAACCAAAGTGCAGCATTGTCAAAAATGGTTGGAGTATCTACCTTTTCCTTTGGTAATTACGAATGCAGAGGACTGTATCGAGCATTACAATTTCCTTTTTGCCAGACTAGCTGGAGGAGATACTGTTGGTGCTGATGTGAAAACCGTGTTTGATCAATGGAAGCCAGAAGAAACTTTTCTTGTTTCGGTTACCTTACATAATCATCCCTATGTTTTGCTGCATCATTCCATCCAGGTAGAAGGGCAGCCATTCACCTTGTACATCGTGGCGGATACCACGCAAGTTCAGCACATGCGGCAGGAGGTTGCCAATCTGGAAACGCAGCTGGAAGCCGTGATGGAGAGTTCCAATGATGGCATCTACATCACCGATGAGACGGGTGTGACGCTAAAGGTAAATTCCGCGATCGAAAAGATGACGGGCTATCCCAAGCACTGTTTTGTCGGGCACAACGTTTCCGATCTGGTCAAGGAAGGGACGTTGAAGCGTTCCATCACCTTAAAAGTGCTAGAGGAGAGAAAACGAGTCGATTACGTTTATCAATTGGCGGAGAGGAAGGCATTTGCAACAGGGATCCCGATTTTTAAGGAGAACGGCGAAATTGACAAAATCATCACGAACGTAAGGGACCTGACGGAGGTTAATCACTTTTATAATGAGCTGCAGCGTGCCTTTGAATTGAACAACCAGTATCGCCTCGAGCTGGACATGCTGAAATGCAAACTGAAGCAGATTGACTCGGATGTGGTAATCGAAAGCAAGCAGATGATCGATATTTACGATATGGCAGAGCGGGTGGCGGATGTAGACGCTACCGTTCTCATTTTAGGCGAAACCGGTGTCGGAAAGGACGTGCTGGCGCGGCATCTCTACACTTCCAGCAAGCGCAGCCAAAAGGGCGACTTCATCAAGGTAAACTGTGGAGCCATCCCTTACGATCTGCTGGAGTCGGAGCTGTTTGGCTACGAGGCGGGAGCCTTTACGGGAGCCAACAAAACAGGAAAGCCAGGCATGTTCGAGCTTGCGGACAATGGGATGCTTTTTTTGGATGAAGTTGGCGAGCTGCCTTTCGCTCTCCAAGTGAAGCTGCTGCGGGTGCTGCAGGAAAAGGAAATCCAGCGCATCGGTGCGACGAAATCCAAAAAAATCGATGTGCGTTTAATCGCAGCCACAAATCGCGATTTAAAGCAGATGGTGGCAGAGGGCAAGTTTCGAGAAGATCTGTTCTTCCGGCTTAACGTCCTGCCAATTTCCATTCCGCCATTACGCGAGCGAAAGGAAGATATCGTTCCGCTTGCCAAAAATGTGCTCGAGAAAGTGAATCAAAAATATAAGATGGAGAAAACTTTTGACGATAAACTGGAGCACTTCTTCTACAATTACAAATGGTCGGGAAACGTCCGCGAACTGACAAATTTGGTCGAACGACTGGTTCTCACCGTCCCTTCGAGTATCATCATGGTCGAGGATCTGCCAGTTGACTACATGGACTGCGAATGTACAGGAAGCCACTCATCCAATGAACTAAACAGAGTCATGACCTTAAAAGAAGCAGCCGAGATCGCTGAGCGAGAAATTCTCGCACTCGCCGTACAAAAATTCCAGAGCACCTATAAGATGGCGGAGGAACTGGGAACGAGCCAGGCAACGATCGTCAGAAAGCTGAAAAAATACAAGCTGTAATGGGAAAATAGCGGAATAATGAGGCAGCCTCCTAGCGATGGGAGGCTGCTTTTTTTTTGGAACTGTCCTCTATTCAGGAGCCGCCCCTCCTTATGGCACACTTTTTGCTTCAAGAAACCAATATATCCAACTTTAAGAAAAGGCATGAAAAAAGGGAGGGACACAAATGGAAATCTTGGTACTGCTAAAGCAAACGTTTGATACGGAAGAAAAAGTGGTGCTGCAGAATGGGAAAATCAATGAAGATGGGGTGCAGTTCATCATCAACCCATACGACGAGTATGCGATTGAAGAGGCTGTCAAGCTCAAGGAAGAGGTTGGCGGTGAAGTCACGGTGATCACGGTCGGGCCGCAGCGGACGGAGGATGCGATCCGCACCGCGCTAGCGATGGGAGCGGATCGAGGCGTACGGATTGATTCGGAAGACCTCGAATGCGACGAATGGACGATCTCTCAGCTGCTGGCGGCAGCCATTAAAACGCGCTCCTTTGACCTCGTACTAGGCGGCAATATGGCAGTAGATTCGGGTGCCGGCCAAGTGGCGCTGCGAGTGGCAGAAGCACTGGACATCGCGCATGCCTCTGCTGTGACCAAGCTCGTGATTGAGGGGAATACAGCAACCGTAGAGCGCGATGTAGAAGGAGATCTAGAGGTTGCCGAGGTCCAGTTACCCCTGTTGGTGACGGCGCAGCAAGGACTGAATGAACCGCGCTACCCCTCTCTGCCCGGCATTATGAAGGCGAAGAAAAAGCCGCTGGAATGCCTAACCGTCGATGATTTGGGACTGAACAAAGACGAGCTGGCTGCACGGACGATTGTGCTCGACCAATTTTATCCACCACAAAAGAAAGCGGGGCGCATACTCGCCGACGATTTCGGACAACAAGTGAGTGAGCTGGTTCAGTTGCTGCGCAAAGAAGCGAAAGTCATTTAACAAAGGAGGAGTACCGATGGGAAAGAAAGTCATGGTGCTTGCGGAAGCCAAAGAAGGAAAATTGAGAAATGTCTCATTCGAAGCGTTGACGGTGGCACAAAAGCTGGCAGAGGGTGGGGAAGTTGTCGCCGCACTCATCGGAAACGGAGGCGCTTCTCATGTGGAGGCGATCAGCCGGTACGGTCCCGACAAGCTGTACGTGGCGGAGGATGAAGTCCTGGCTGACTACACACCTGATGCTTATGTACAGACGCTGCTCCAGCTGGTTCAAGCGATTTCTCCTGATGTCATCCTGATGGGCCATACTGCGATTGGCAAAGAGGTGGCACCTCGGGTGGCGGCTCGCTTGGGGCTTGGTCTGCTCACCGATTGCACCGCGATTGAGGACAGAGGGGGGAGCTTTGCCTTTGATCGCCCCATCTATGCGGGCAAAGCATTTCAAAAGCGTGGATTTCAGGAAGGGGTCATCTTTGCGACGCTGCGTGCCAACAACTTTCAACCGGTGGAGAACCCGGTGCAGACGCAGATCGTCCCTTTTCAACCAGAGATCAAGGATATTCGAACGATCGTCAAAGAAATCGTGCGAAAAACCGCAGGTGGCGTCGATTTGAGCGAAGCGAAAATTATCATCTCCGGTGGACGTGGAGTCAAAAGCGCAGAAGGGTTCGCGGTATTAAAGGAGCTGGCTGATGTGCTTGGCGGTGCAGTCGGCGCATCTCGTGGTGCCTGCGATGCCGGATACTGCCACTATGCGATGCAGATCGGGCAGACCGGTAAAGTGGTGACGCCTGATCTGTACATTGCCTGCGGCATCTCTGGAGCGATTCAGCATCTAGCAGGAATGTCGAATTCCAAATGCATTGTGGCCATCAATAAAGATCCGGAGGCACCGATTTTTCAGGTGGCGGACTACGGGATCGTTGGCGATTTGTTTGAAGTAGTGCCGCTTCTGACGGCAGAATTTCAAAATGTGCTGATGACACAGGGGTAAAGTCATGAATTACGAAAAAATCGGTCCAGTGGAAATCGTCATCGGAGAGAGTCAGAGCCGCTCACCATTCTCCACCTCCCTCTTGATTCGCGACAAGAGCGGGGGGGAGAGCACGCTGATCGATTGCGGAGGCGGACCTTCTGTTTTCGCTTATTTGCAGCAGCAGAATATCCGGCAGATTTATTTGACGCACTTTCATCCCGACCATACGAGCGGGACGCCTCTGTTTGATCAGACGCAAATCCTTACAAACCCGTACGATTATACCCGGCTCCTGCAGTTTGCGGAAATGAGGCGGAGTCAAGCCACCGGTACGAATTCTACGAAAGCAGCGGGAACAGCACAGCTGATCTATCCCTATGAGCAGGAAATCAATATGTCAGGAACGACGGTGATCATGCTTCATGCACCAGGACATAGTGAGGGCTTTTGCTGCCCCTACATCCCGGAGCATGGCATTCTGATGATCGGCGATATTGATCTGACCAGCTTTGGACCTTGGTACTTTGGACCTGACAGCGACATCGACCAATTTATTGCCTCTGCCCGCATGACGCTTGAGGTGGAAGCCAAATATTTGCTCACCTCCCACCAGAAGGGCATGGTATTGCAGGGGGAGTATCCCAAAAAGCTGGAGCAGTACCTGGAGATCATTGACCGTCGCGAGGAGCGGATCAAGCAAGCGATAAAAAGAGGCTGCTCGCCCGCCGAGCTGATCCTGCAGGACGTCATCTATTTTCGCAAGGACCATGAGCAGGCGGCATTTATCGTCCGAAATGAGCAGATGGGAATCGCCAAGCACTTGAAGCGAATGATTCGAAACGGAGAGCCATTGGGCGATTACTTTCTTGACTTTGCTCTTGCTCACAAGCTGAATCCAGACTATGTGGAGCAATTTACGCGTCCAGCCTTTGTGGGAAAAGGAAGCGTGAAGAGTGAAACAAAAATGAATTAGTAAGTCAAAAATAAGTTACTCGGTTGTGGCTTGTTTGATCTCGATTTGGCAAAAAGAGTAAATCAAAATTGAATCGGTATAGAGCAGCGTAAGCTAATGGCGTGGAAGAGCAGGAGGGATTCCGTCTTGCTCTTCACTGGCACGGTTGTTGCAATGATAAAAAGCGTGAACATTCAGAAAGAGAGAGAGGGGAGGGGCGAGTCTATCTCAAGCATGATCCAAATTGAAATCGAAACAGCATACGCGGAGGGGGACGTGAACGTTTACGTACTTGCCGGTGATCCAGTTACCTTGATCGATTGCGGGATACCAGGGCAAGTATCGTTGGACCAGTTAAAAGCGGGATTAGCGACGCATGGGCTTGATCTTCACGACCTGCAGCAGATCATTGTGACCCATATGCATGAAGATCACTGTGGCGGTGTGACGGACATCCAGCGGCATGTAGACATTCCGATTTATGTGCACGAACAAGCACAGCGACAGCTAACTTCCGGAAAAGCGGTTCACGAGCAGACGGAATCATTTTTTGCATCGTTCATTGCGCGGTGTGGAGCCGCTGATATTTTTCAACGCAAGCAGCCTTATCGTCCCAAAGAATGGCGGCATGTCCGGTATGTGAGAGATGGCGATACGATAACGGCTGGCGGTGAAGAGCTAAAAGTATTGTATGTGCCGGGACATAGTCAAAGTGATATTTGTTTGTGGAATGAAAGGACGGGGGATGCGTTCGTCGGGGACTACCTGTTGGAACATATTTCCGCAAACGCTTTCATCGTGCCGCCTGATCAGGATCAAAAAGAGAGAGAAAAGCCGCTCGTCCAGCTGCGGGAATCGCTACGGAAGACATACGATTTGTCGTTTCACACCATCTATCCCGGACACGGTTCCGCCTATCGCGGGCATCGCCGGGTGATTGACAAGCGTTTTGCCGAGCAAAAGGAGCGCTGCGAGCGGATCTACGAGCACTTGAGAGAGAATCCGCATTCGGTCTATGAGTTGAGTCAAGCACTTTTTCCGTTTTTACAGGGGAGATCGATCTTTTTAGGGCTATCGGAAATTCAGGGGCATTTAGATCTGCTGGAAGAGCAGGCAAGAGCCGCGGTTCAGATGGTTGGCAAAGTGGCCCACTATCGGGCGATTTAGAAAAGGAGGTTTGGGAATGGGGCAGTTGACAGGCAGGGTAGCGGTGGTGACGGGGGCTGGTCGCGGTATTGGAGCGGCTACGGCACGGCGACTGGCGAAAGACGGCGCAAAGGTTGGCGTAATCGATCTGAAAGAGGAAGCCTGCGTGGAAACCGTGCAGTTGATCAAGGAAGCAGGCGGAGAAGCGATAGCCATCGGCTGCAACGTGGCAGACGCCAAAGACGTAGAAGGTGCTTTTGCCAAGGTGGCCTCTCAGTTTGGCCGACTTGATATTCTGGTGAACAATGCAGGTGTGCTGCGGGATAATCTGCTTTTTAAAATGAGCGATGATGACTGGGATACGGTCATGAACGTGCATCTAAAGGGAAGCTTTTTGTGCAGTCGTGCGGCGCAAAAGTACATGGTGGAGCAGCGCTACGGAAAAATCGTCAATACGAGCAGCACCTCTGCATTGGGTAATCGCGGGCAGGCTAACTATTCCGCAGCCAAGGCAGGCTTGCAGGGCTTTACGAAGACGCTGGCGATCGAGCTTGGCCCTTTTAACATCAATGTCAATGCTGTCGCCCCTGGCTTCATCGCCACCGACATGACGCGTCAAACAGCAGAGCGGGTAGGTGCTGATTTTGAGGAGAACCAACGGATGGCTTCCCAGCGGATTCCTTTGCGCCGTGTAGGCCAGCCTGAGGACGTGGCAAATCTGGTGGCGTATCTGGTGAGTGAGGATGCAAGCTATGTGTCTGGTCAAGTCATTTATATAAACGGCGGCAGTCGCTAATTAAAAGGAGGAATGAAAAATGGATTTCACATTATCCGATGAGCAACGAATGGTGCAGCGTACCGTGCGAGATTTCGTACAGAAGGAAGTCATGCCATACGAGCAGCAGGTGCTGCGCAACGAGCGTGAAGGCAAGCCAGGCATCTCGCGCGAAGAAGTGAAGGCACTGCAGCAAAAGGCGAAAGCGGCGGGATTCTGGGGCATTAATACCCCGGAGGAATACGGCGGAGCCAATCTCGGTCCGATTATGAGCGCATTGATCACGATGGAGCTGGGCAGAACCTTCGTCCCGTTTAACTTCGGTGGCAGCGCGGATAACATTTTGTATCACTGCAATGAAGAACAAAAGCAAAAATATTTGATCCCGCTCATTAATGGAGAGCGCCGTTCCTGCTTTGCGATCACAGAGCCAGGAGCTGGTTCGGATGCACGGAGCATTCGCATGACGGCAGTCAAGGATGGCAACGAATATGTGCTGAATGGGGAAAAAACATTCATCACCAACGGAAATGAAGCGGACTTCGTGATGGTATTCGCGGTAACGGACAAGGAAAAAGGGGCAGATGGCGGTGTAACCTGCTTCTTGGTGGATCGCGATATGGGCTGGCGCTCGGAAAATATTCCGACGATGGGCGAATGGGGACCTGCCTCTCTCGTCTTTGAAAACGTCCGTGTGCCCGAAGCGAACATTCTGGGAGAGTTGGGCAAGGGCTTTAATCTGAGTATGAAATGGATCGGTCAAGGACGCTGGGCGATTCCAGCCCGCGCAGTGGGGGCCGCTGAACGTCTGCTGCAAATGGGAATTGATTATTCGAAACAGCGCGTAACCTTTGGCAAACCGATCGCAGAGCGTCAAGCGATTCAATGGATGATTGCGGATTCCGCAGTGGAGATCGAAGCTGCTAAATGGATCGTGCTGCGCGCCGCATGGATGGTGGAGAACGGCATGGACGCTCGTCACCAATCCTCCATCGCCAAGCTGTACGGATCAGTCATGGCCAACCAGGTCGTGGACCGCGTGCTGCAAATTCACGGTGGTATGGGCTACACCAAAGAGCTGCCTATCGAGCGCTGGTATCGTGAAGCGCGGTTGTGGCGCATTTTTGAAGGAACGGATGAGATTCAAAAACGGACGATCTCCCGCAATCTGCTCAAAGGCCATGTGAAAGTGGGCGAGCTCTTGTAAAACTGAATCGATTCTATGAAAGGAGGGCTCTTCTTTGGTACTTGATCGCAGTGTGATTGGCAGTACAAGTGAGTCGAAAGTGATAGAGATCGAGAAAGGCGCAATCCGGACATTTGCCAATGCGATTGGCGACCCCAATCCTCTATATACGGATGAGGAATTTGCGAAAAAACAGGGCTTTGCCAGTTTGGTTGCACCACCGACATTCCCGACCACATTTCGTGTACCCAATCCCAATCTTCAAATCAAGGCGGCGCGTGTGCTGCATGGCGAGCAAGAGTATAGCTATGTTCGGCCGATTGTCGCAGGCGAGTCGCTGCGCTGCTCTAGCAAGGTAGTGGATGTGTACGAGCGCGCAGGGAAGCTGGGGGCGATGACCTTTCTGGTGACGGAAATCCGCGGCGAGGATTTGGACGGCAATCTGGTGTTCACGGGAAGAAGCACGATAATTCTGTAAGGCTGATCAGGAAGGGAGGATAGCCAATGCAGTCGATTCGTTGGGACGAAATCGAGGTAGGACAGAAGTTGGAACCATTGATTCAAACCGCTATTGATAAAGTGCAGTTGGTTAAATACGCAGGAGCTTCCGGAGACTTTAATCCGATTCATACGGATGACGAGACGGCGCGCAAGGTAGGACTTCCTGGCGTTATCGCACACGGCATGCTGAGCATGGGCTTTCTCGCAGAGCATGCTGCCGGGATCGTAGGAACGCATGGGTTTGTGAGCCGGTTGAAAGTGCGTTTTGCCGGAATGGTTTTTCCCGGAGATGTACTGACCTGCCACGCAAAAGTGGTAGCCAAGGACGAGGCCGGGCGTACTGTCGATCTGGAAGTTCGTATTGAACGAGAAGAGGGAAAAGCCTTAACAGTCGGGGAAGCGGCGCTTACGTACTATCAGACCGCCTGACCATCCCTCTTGTCTTGCATGAAAGAGGGTGGATCTCACGCGAAAGGCTTCCATTTGGCTACTGCTCTCAACCATGTTTCTCACCAGTTTGGGGTTTGGGGTAATCTTGCCCACCTTGCCCTTTTTATCGCAGCATTTGGGTGCTACGCCCCTGCAGATGGGACTGGCGATCTCGGTATTCTCTGTGGCGTCCCTGTTCTCCAGCTTTCTCTGGGGTGCTGCGAGTGATAGGTTCGGCCGTCGACCCGTTTTGATCATGGGCATAGTCGGCTATGGCCTATCATCAGCACTCTTGGCGCTGGCACCCAATATCTCGGTATTGCTTGTCCTGCGCTTTCTAGCCGGGGTAATGGCATCAGCGGTTTCCCCGTCATCGATGGCGTTGGTGACAGAACTGACACGACCAGAAGAAAGGCCGCGGATTCTGGGCTATATGGGCTCGATTAATGGCATCGGTTTTATTTTTGGACCGCCTGTTGGAGCTTTTCTCAGTATCTTTGGTATCGGGGTACCGTTTGTCAGCGTCGGGCTGCTTTCGATTCTCAACGGACTCTTGGCGATGCGCTTTTTGCCGCGAGGGAGCAAGCTTGGGGAAGGGGCTTCTGAAGCCTTCCGCCCGGAAGCGAATAAAGGCAACGCTTGGGTGGCTGGGGTAAAACGATTAGGCTTGCTGCTGAAAAACAAAATGATCGCGCCGCTTCTGTTCGGATCGTTTATCATCGCGTTGGCGGACGCAAGTATTTCTTCTACGCTATCCTACTACATCACAGGACCGCTGCAGTCGACGCAGACGATGGCGGGCTGGGCGTTCATGATGAATGCAGGGGTGAGTGCGCTTGCGCAGGCAACAGTCTTTGCCCGCATTTTTACCCGCTACGGAGACATGATGACGATTGTGATTGGTTTTTCCTTTGGGGCCGTCGGTTTCTTTCTCCTGGGACTATCTCATTTGTTGGTGTGGGCGTTTGGCGCAGTGGCGCTCCTTTCCCTTTGTCGCGGTCTTGCTTTTCCTTCGATTACGACAGGCATCTCATTGCGGATCTCGGCAGCATTGCAGGGCAGCGGTTTTGGTTCCTACAACACGGTGGGTAGCTTGGGGCGCACGCTGGGGCCGTTGATTGCCGGATGGTTGTTTTCTCTGCATGCGAGCAGTCCGTTTTTCTTCTCCGGAGGACTATTGCTCCTGACGGTCGGTGCCTTCCTGATCTGGACATACCGAGAGAAGAAGATATCGGCACACCAACAATCAAATTCAGTTCAGAAAACAGTTTAGCGGGGGTGAGTGATTTTGAAATCCGAGCGTATAGCGGCGATTGTGGGGGTCGCCGAGTCTGATCTAGGCTTGGTGCCAGGTAAAAACGTGCTGCAATTGCAGGCGCAGGCGGCAAAAGCGGCGCTGGATGATGCCGGTTTTACAAAAGACGATGTGGATGCACTCTTTACGGCCGGAAACTGGGCCTGGGCACCCAATCTAATGCTGGGCGAATATTTGGGCATCAAGCCCAAATTCACGGACGGGACCAACATTGGCGGGTCGTCGTTTGAGTCTCATGTAGGGCATGCATTGGCAGGGATTCGAGCAGGATTGTTCGATGTCGCGCTGATCACCTATGGCAGCACCCAGCGTTCCAATCCAGCCCGCGGCGCTGCAATTCCCTTTGCGCCTCTCACCGAGCAGTATGAGCGTTCCTTTGGCTTGCCGATGACAGTCGGTGCCTATGCGTTGGCTGCTATGCGGCACATGCATCAGTACGGGACAACATCGGAGCAGCTGGCAGAGATCGCAGTGGCTACGCGCAAATGGGCGATGCGAAACGAAAAAGCGATGATGCGCGAGCCGATCGGGATCGAGGATGTCCTGAACTCCCGGATGATTGCAGAGCCGCTGCATCTTCTAGACTGCTGCCTGGTGACGGATGGAGGAGGGGCTGTAGTAGTCGCATCAGCACGCGCAGCGGCTCGGGCGAAGAAGCGGCCGGTCTGGATTCTTGGACACGGGGAGACGCATACGCACAATTCCATTGCCAACATGCCTGATTTGACGATGACCGGAGCGCGTGAATCCGGCCTCCGCGCCTTTGAGATGGCATGCGTGACGCATGACGAAATCGATGTGGCCGAGATTTACGATTCGTTTACCATCACGGTGTTGCTCACCTTGGAAGCGCTCGGCTTCTGCAAGCCTGGTGAGGGCGGGGCGTTTGTCAGCGGACAAAGAACGGCACCGGGCGGGGCGTTCCCGATGAATACCAACGGCGGAGGACTCTCTTATACCCATCCAGGCATGTACGGAATCTTTTTGCTGATCGAGGCAGCTCGCCAGCTCAGGGGTGAAGGCGGAGAGCGTCAGGTGCAGAACGCCAAGCTGGCTTTAGTCAACGGAACGGGCGGCGTCCTCTCATCCACATCAACTGTTATTCTGGGGAGGGATTAACATGGCGGGCCAAATTCCAAAGCCGGTGGTCGATAGCGATTCCAAACCATATTGGGATGGCTTGAATAACAACGAGCTATTGATCCAGCATTGCGATGACTGCAGCAAGCACATTTTTTATCCGCGGCTCTTATGTCCGCACTGCTTTTCCGATCAGGTCTCATGGACGCAGGCGAGCGGGCAGGGCAATATCTACAGCTATACGGTTGTTCATCGGGCGTTTGGACCATTTGCTGATCAAGCTCCCTTTGTCGTTGCGATTGTCGAGCTGGCTGAGGGCGTTCGGATGATGTCGCGGATCATTGGAAATCGGGAGGACATTGCCATCGGCAAACCCGTGACGGTCACCTTTGAGAAGGTGGACGATGACCTCACTCTGCCGTATTTCAAGCTAGTCTAGCTACGGATCAGGTTGAATTGAACTGGAGGTGTGGGTATTGAGTGGAAATGCAAAAGTAGCCGTATCCCCCGAACGTTTGCGGGATTTTTTCCATCCTCGCAATGTAGCTCTGATCGGGGCGACAGACAAATCGATGTGGTCCGTTTTTACTTATAAAAATCTGAAGATTATGAACTTTAGCGGTGAAATTTACTGCGTCAATCCTAATCGAGATGTCGTGCACGGGCAGAAAGCCTATCACTCTCTCTTAGATATTGAGGATTCGATCGATTTGGCCTATGTCATGGTCCCTTCCAGCCACATCATGCAAGTGATGAAGGAAGCGGCGCAGAAAAAAATCCGCAATCTGGTCTTGCTGACAGCCGGTTTTAGCGAGCTGGGGGAAGCGGGGATGAAGCTGGAGCAGGAGCTGCTTGCCTTTGCGAAAGAGCATGATCAGCTGATTCTGGGGCCAAATGGAAACGGATTCGTCAACGTGACCTCGAGCTTGACGCCTTATGGTTTGCCGATTACCCCGCCGCTTAAGGCTGGACCGGTAGGTGTGGTTCTGCAGAGCGGGGCGCTGGCCAGCTCGATTATGACACTGGCGCAGGCACGTAATGTAGGGCTGAGCTTCCTGGTGGCCATGGGCAACGAAACGATGGTTTCCGCCACTGATATCATTGATTACTTGATTGAGGATGAATCCACCAAGGTAATCGCCCTGTTCCTGGAGTCGATCAGACAGCCCGAAGAATTTGCGCGGGTAGCCAAAAAAGCGCTGCAGTACGGCAAGCCGATTGTTGCCCTCAAGATCGGTCGCAGTGAAAAGAGCGCCCATACAGCGATGGCCCATACCGGCGCATTGGTAGGGGATGATGCCGTCAATGACGCGGCGTTCCGTCAGCTTGGTGTCATTCGCGTCAATTCGTTGGAGGATTTGCTCACGACGGCTGGACTTTTGGGTTATACCCCGCCGTTGTTTGGACGCAGGATGGGAGTCGTCACACCTTCGGGAGGAGCCTGCGACATTTTGTCAGACCGCTCTGCAGATGAGCAGATCGAGCTGCCAGAGTTTTCGCCGCAAACGGTGCAAGCACTTAAAGAGATCGTCCCCAGCTTTTCCACCGTACACAATCCGCTGGATGTGACGGGGTATGTCGTGGTCGACAGAACCTTGATGCGGCGGGCCTTGGCGGCAGTATCCCAGGACCCTGAGCTGGACTTCATCATCTCGCTGGTAGACCCGCCTAGGGTAGAGCCAGAAGACGTAGCACCTGTATACGAGCAGTATGAAGAGCTGTCCAAAATCGTCAACAATGCTGCGTGTCCGATCATCCTCGTGATGAACACTTCGTTGGAGATGACACCATTTGGGCAGAAGGTGGCAGATATGTACGGCCTTCATTTTGTCGGAGGTATGGAGCACGGACTCACCGCGCTCGGAAAAGCGGTCTGGTGGAACGAAAAATATCGGGCAAACAAAGCGTCTGCTGCAAACAAAGCTCAACCTGTTGCCGAGTTGTCCATAGACGTGTCTGACGGCGAATGGTCCGAATTCCAGGCGCGGAAGTTCTTGGAGGAGCACGGGGTGCCAGTCGTCCCTGGCTTGCTTGCCACAAAGCTGGATGAAGCGATCGCAGCAGCCGAGCAGGTAGGCTACCCGGTGGCGATGAAAATCCAATCGGAGGATATCGCCCATAAAAGCGACATCGGCGGCGTGAAGCTGGGACTGGCTTCTGAAGCAGAAGTGGCAAATGCTTATCAGGAGATACTGGCAAATGTCCAGAAACGAGCGCCAGGCAGCCGGATCGAAGGCATGCTCGTCAGCCCGATGCGACCAGCAGGAACAGAGCTATTGGTGGGGATTGTCAATGACCCGTTGTGGGGCTTGGTTTTGGCAGTGGGGATCGGCGGCGTTTTTGTCGAGGTGTTCAAGGATACCAGCCTGCGCGTATTGCCGGTTGAACGCGATGAGATCAGGACGATGCTGGAAGAGCTGCGCGGCATTCCCCTGCTGAAAGGGACACGGGGGCGAGTCGCTGCCGATCTGGAGCAGGTAACGGATGCGATCTACAAGGTGAGCCAGTTAGCGATCTCTGCAAAGCAAAGCCTGGAGGAGCTGGAAATCAATCCGCTGTGGGTGCATGGTGCGCAGGTCGAGGCGCTCGATGCCTTGATAAAGTGGAAACAAACGGATAGAGTCGTCTCCCAATAACATTCCTTTCGTGGCGTTCGGCTTGGTCTGAGAAAGGGTCAGCTGGACGCCATTGACTCCAAAATGCAACGCTGCTGACTCGGTGCGTTTCGTTTGAGTATGCTCTTATCCTTTGGTTTTGTAAGCGCTTTACCATTAAAGGAGGCGACGAAAAATGCCAAAAAGCACGGGATTACTGTCCCGGGAACTCACGGAATATCCAGTCGGAGGGAAACGGATCTGGTTATTATTTATCGCCATTCTCGCCAATTTTATCGCATCCTACGAAGCACAGATCGCTCCGGTGCTGCCGCTGTTGTTAAATGACCTGGACATTACTCTTGCCCAGTACGGAGTCGTATCCGCGATCTCCGTCATTGCCTCCGCCATTTCGGGACTGATCGTCGCGCCTTTGTCAGACAAATACGGCCGTGTCCGCTTTCTGGTTCCTGGCTTATTCCTCACCGCTGTTTGCGTCTTTTGCATGGCTTTGGTCAGCACGCTGTCGGAGCTTTTGCTCTTGCGCATTTTGCTCGCGTTCGTCGATGGTCTTGCTCTGGGAACGACGGCAGGCTTGGTGCGTGACTTCTCGCCGCGGCTGGGACGCGCTCTCGCTTTCGGCTTTTGGACGTTTGGTCCGGTTGGCTCCAACTTCTTTGCCGCCGCGATGGCAGGGTGGACACTCCCGATCTATCAGACCTGGCAGTCGCAGTTTATCATTGGAGGAACGGTGGCAACCGTTTCTGCGATCGTCATCATGTTTAATATCAGGGACCTTTCACCGAAGCTTCGTGCCCATGTCATTGAGGATGAAGATGAGCTAAACAAAAAAGCGGCAGCGGACAAAAAGGCCGTGGTCAAACCGAAGATGCGCGATATTTTGGGGATTCCCCACATCTGGATGCTCTGCATCGGTATCTCCTTCTTTTTGCTCACCTATTTAACGATCGCTTCGTTCGGACCGAAAATGCTGGTAGACGCATTCGGTTATGAACCGCACGCGGCGGCATCTATCGCCAAGTATTTCTGGTTGTTCAACCTGCTGACACTGCTGATTGCCGGCTGGGTCTCTGACCGTTTGCAGCTTCGTAAAATCGTTTCGCTGACCGGTACTATCCTGTTCGGGCTCTATATGCTGTTCTTTCTCTCGCTGTTTGGCAAGGAGATTTCAGATGGTGCCATGATGATTTACACCTCTATTCTCGGTGGTCTGATCGGTATCGCCTATGGACCATGGTGTGCTTTGTTCTCAGAAAACGCGGAGGATATCAACCCTTCTCTGCAATCCTCTGCGTGGGCGGTGTTTGGTCTGGTGTCCAAAGTGATGGGTATCTTAAATACTTTGATTGCTCCTCTGGTGGTTGCCGCTTCCGGCTGGGATACTTGGCTATGGATCGCGGTGGGAGTTGGAGTCATTATCTACATTCCGTGTCTGTTTGCAGGAAAAGGTCCGTGGCTGCGTCGGAAAGTCGATCATAAACCGGTCACGACCGTTCAGTGAATGCATGTTGAGGGATAGAGGAATGAAAGAGCCCAGTGCCTATGTGGTACTGGGCTTTGTCTCGTCAGGGAGGAATTGCCACACAGGGAAACGGTGCTCAGGGAGGAATGGGTGAACAGAATCACGAACAGTAGAGAGGGACTTTTAGGCTTTTCAGGAAGGAAAGAAGGGAAAAGAACGTATGTCATCTCATCCACCAATACACCCAGATTGCGCGAGAGCCATTAGTCGCCTCATGCAAATCAAAGAACCCAAACGCCAGGATTTTATGGATCTGAAAACATACGGGCGTGATGCATACTCGGAAATGGGCTGGGAAGAACTGCAGCATTATATCAATGAAAAAACGGTTGTCATCGTCGAGCAGTTTGAGGACGAGCAAAATATCATGTCTGCGCTGCGGTGGGTAGCGAGAGGACTGCCAGCCTGGCTGGCCATCCGGAAAGTGCGGACAGATTATGCCATGTATCGTTACATGAAATCAGAGTAGAGCAAATCGCAAACGTTTCTACGGTGCGAGGTACGGCGAAGTATTGGGTATTCCGTGGACGAAGCAGCGAATTCGTAGGAGAAAAGTGCCTCTATCGTTCGGGCTGCAGTGGAGGGGAGGAAAAAGGAGAAAACGCTCAAGCTGGGTAGGGACACTGCTCGGGGGCATTCCTGTACGGCTCCCTTCCAAAAGCGGAACCGCGTCCAAAGCAGACCTCTCGAAGATGCTTCTCAGAGGTGGGAACCTTAGTTCGGACTGTAGTGGAGAGGAGGAAAAAGGAGAAAACGCTCAAGCTGGGTAGGGACACTGCTCGGGGGCATTCCTGTACGGCTCCATTCCAAAAGCGGAACCGCGTCCAAAGTAGACCTCTCGAAGATGTTTTCCAGAGGTGGACGCTTAAAAGCGTGTTCCTCTTTTTCCAATCCGCCTGGGTCGTGTGGTCATAGCCCCGTCAAATAGACACTAAAAAAGAGTGAATTTTTATGCGGCGATCGCTTCACGGTATTCGACAGGGGAGAGATTGCCGAGCCTTTTCT
>JARDZO010000208.1 GCA_029240815.1 Brevibacillus sp. | reverse complement strand
GCTTCCAATGCCGCTGGGACACCTGCCACCGTATCGTGATCGGTAATCGCAACAGCCGCCAGTCCCGCTTCTTTGGCGAGGCGCACGTTTTCAGCCGGATCACACGTACCGTCAGATGCTTTTGTATGGGTATGTAAATCAGCATGGTTATTCATGTTGGTCCACTCCTTCTTTTCTTTTTCTACAAGTCTGAATTGTGATTGCCCTACATAGGATGATACCAAACCTGATTACTTAAAGGTTGAGCCGAGGAGGATGTCCATGCGGTTAAAAAACAAAACCCTGACCGGTGTCGTGCAGCCACTCTCCTACGTCGACAAGATGTTGAGACTGCAGGGCTTTCAACGATCAGGAGGGGATGCCACACCCACGTATGATGTCGTCATGTATGACTCCGCCAGCAGCAGTACGTACTTTTTACGAATTCCTACGAATTACGCTCACACGACGACAGGAAAAGGCGAGCTCACCGTCAAGCTGGGGCATCCCTATCTGGAAGCAAAGTTTTACATAAACGCCGCTTCCGAAGAAGTCTTTTTCATTCCCAAAGCCGTCCGCGAAGCAGCCGAGCACAAACTTGCTGAAATCGCTGACTACCTCTCAGCACCACCTGCTCCTTCCTGAACTACTTTCTCTTTTATCCTCCATAACCATCGATTTTGAACAAACCGATAGGCCACTCTCTCCTGTTTGAGCAATCCGACGAGATAACCCATGAACGCCGTCCGAAACAGGACAAAACTGGAGGCGTTCTCGATGGAAATGTGCAAGCGCTCACATAGGAGAGCCAATGCCTCTTCCAGGGTACTCTCTTCCTGTAATAATTCCTCGATCTGGGCGTAAATTTTGTAATGAAGCTCAATGTTTTTGGTCACAGCACCTTGAGAGGAGGTGGTGTACGGCCCGTGTCCAGGTATATAGCCTTTGTAGCTGGACGCCTGCAGTTTTTCCAGACTTGCGATTGTCTCGTGAGCATCCACAAGAAACGGCAATTTGTGCTTATCCAATATTTCTTCCCCTAAATAACTGTCGGCCGCAAAGCAGATGTCGTCACACACGACGCCTACCTGCTGCCAGCTGTGTCCCGGCAGAGAAAGGATGGAGAACGGTACGCCATCGATCTCGATTTCACCCTCCAGTGGAAGGAGATGGTCCACCCGAGAAGCTTGGGCTAGCAAAAACTTGTTTCGTAAATCTGAGAGAGGTTCTGCACCCATATTCAGGTAGATCGGTTCGAGAATCGGATAACGGATGATCGCTTCCTCCAACGGTGGCGCGTACACCTGAGTTTCGGGCCAGCATCCGAGCAGGTAGGCGTTGCCACCAAAGTGGTCTGCATGAGCGTGTGTTTGAATAATGGCACACAAGGGCTGGGCGATGGCGTCCAGTCCTTTTTTCAACTTTTTCGCTGTTTGCGTATCTAAACCGGAGTCGATCAGAATGGCACCGTTGCTTCCGATTACCAGTCCAACATTCACTTGACCGGGAAAGTAACCGACACGTTCTGTAATCATTTCGGGAGTATTGGCAGACAAGACGTTCCCTCATTTCATCCTTTTCCTATTTATTTTCTCCATAAATTCCCCCTTCCCTTCCCCCTTTCTTGTTGAGCCAATGGAGATCGGTTTGGTGACATGTCTGTTCGACGCGCTGATGGTTCTGAACGCGACGCGCTCACTCGCGCGAAAGGAGCCCAGCCGCCCTAAAATCGTATAGGGTGGTTGTCTCTTCCCCAGACCACTGAACATATGCGTGGTAGCTGCGACTGCAATGATGGTGAGCAGCGAGAAAACAGTTCTCTCTACGCCGATGGTCTGCAGCGAGCACGCGACGATCAACCCGTCGATGAACAAGATGAGCAAGGCGACGCGCATGTGGAATCTCCTCGCGAGAAATTGGGCGAGCAGATCCGTCCCTCCTGTATTCGTTTCGTAGGCAAGCATCAGGCCGATGCCCATTCCGATCAAGACTCCACCTGTAATAGAAGAGCTCGCGATCGTCCAATGATTCCATTCGCGCATGACGGAAAAAATATCAATGAAAAAGGAAGAAATGAGCATCCCGTGAAAGCTGTGGAAAAAGAGCGAACGATCCAGGAAAAATACGACGATGTAGACAGGAATACTGACGAAAATCATCACGAGCCCAGGCGGCAATTTCATGTAATAAGTCGCCAAGAGACCAATTCCGATCATGCCACCGTCCATCAAGCGATGGGGCACCAAAAACAGATTGACGCCTATTGCCACCAGGATGCTGCCAGCCAGTATCGCGACCGTTTTTGTCAACCAGTACATGCCCCTCCCCTCCCTTTGGACAGTTGCTCGTTTATGTGTATGACACAGATGAATCGGGTATGTCCAAACGCCTATTGAATGCGCTCTGACAGGTCGGAACGTTTTGACTGTTCGGTTGACCTATTGGTATACTATCCAGTAACAAGGAAGATACGAATGTTTGCATGGCTTTCATCGTACATTGGAATTACCATTCTCAATCAGACGGAGGTGAATTCTCCTCCTTTCGCACAGCGGGAGGCTGGAGGTATGCTTGGATAGTCCGATAGGGGAGCTTACGCTGAATCTGCTGCTTGTGCTGTTTTTGGTCTTTTTAAACGGTTTCTTCGTCGCAGCAGAATTCTCGTTAGTAAAAGTCCGCCAAACCCGCTTGACCCAGCTCGTAAGCGAGGGTAATCACAAGAGCGCCCGTTACGCGCAAAAGGTCACCCAGCAACTGGACGCCTATCTGTCTGCCTGCCAGCTCGGAATCACGCTGGCATCGCTCGGCTTAGGTTGGGTTGGTGAACCTGCAATCGCCCATTATGTCGAACCCATGATGGCATTTTTTCATTTACCTCACTATTTGGAAAGCCCGATTTCGCTGGCTATCGCCTTTGCGATCATCACGTTTCTCCATATTGTCTTCGGAGAGCTGGCACCCAAGTCGCTGGCCATTCAAAAAGCAGAAGCGACCTCCCTGTGGACAGCAGGTCCTCTGATGTTTTTCTACAAGATCAGTTACCCGCTGATCTGGCTGTTGAACGGAGCTGCCAATCTGTTCATGCGACGCCTCGGCATCGAGCCTGTCACCGAAAACGAATCCGCCCACACAGAAGAAGAGATCCGTCTGCTCGTCACCCAGAGTCACAAGAGCGGCCATATCGATCAGACGGAGCTGGCACTCGTGGATAACGTCTTTGAGTTTTCAGAACGACTTGCCCGGGAAATCATGATTCCGCGCATCGACATGATCTGTCTGTACGACGACAATACATTCGATGAAAATTTGGCTATCATGAGAGATTCGCGGCACTCACGCTTTCCAGTCGCGCATGAGGATAAAGACCGGTTGATCGGATTTGTCCATACCTCAGACTTTTACCTCTCCGCACTGACTACTGGCAAAGCAGAACTAAATGATTTTCTACGCCCGCTGCTGACCGTGCCGGAGTCCATGGAAATCAGCCATGTACTGCGGCTGATGCAGAAGCGACGTTCCCAGCTGGCCATCGTCATCGATGAATACGGAGGGACGGCTGGCATTTTGACGATGGAAGACATCCTCGAAGAAATCGTCGGGGACATCAAAGACGAATTTGATGAACACGAACGACCTGAAATTGAGGAAAGCTCTAACAACGCGTTGTCCGTTTCCGGAAAAACGCTTTTGACAGAGCTGAATGACTACATTACGATTGAAGTGGTGTCTGACGAAGTCGACACGATTGCCGGCTGGCTCTACAGCCAATTGAATGAGGAAGTGGGGAATGGAAAAGCCGTCATGTTCCAAGGCTATCTGTTCACCATCAGCGAGCTGGAAAATCACCGCATCACCCGGGTCGGCATTTCCTACGTGGGTGAAGATGATCCTGCCTCCCTTCCTGAAGACACGGTGCTATTGCACGCACAATCCTAACGACACAACAAGTTGGCAAGTGTCCCCTGCGGCCAGGGGGCACTTCTTCTTTCATCCTTACTATCAACCTGAGGTGTCCTGATGAAACATGCCTTTCTCGACGACAAACCCATCCTGTTGCAACCGGAGACCTACAACCGCATACCGTTTTGGCGAATGGCAGCACGACAGGACCAGGTACGCTGTCCAGCCTGTGCATCGCCTTTGCGCCTGATCGCAGGAATCTCCTTTGAACCGTACTTCGCTCATCCTGAGGGAGTGTCTTGTCCTGGCTCCGTCTTGCCCCCCGATTGGTTGCAAGCACAGGAGGAAGCCGCAGCAGCGACGGCTCCGCTCTTCGAGGACAAGCCCGCTGAAGAAGACATAGAGGAAGACACCGAGTCGATCGGTTCCTTTCGCTTGCCCAAAAAACGAACGATCGGAAGCACTGTTACGGTGGCTCCTCCAGCTCCCAAGCCACCCATCTTTCGTAAAAGACTGACGCCCAAAAAGAGCATTCAGCATCTCGCAGAGCAAAAGCGCAATGAACCGCTGCATCCTGGGCAGCAACGTGCGGTCCATACGACAGAAGGTCCCCTGCTCATTTTGGCTGGAGCCGGAAGCGGCAAGACGCGCGTGATGACTGCCCGCACGGCTCACCTCATCCAGGATCTCGACGTCGAGCCCAAGAAGATCATGGTGGTTACTTTTACGACCAAGGCTGCCGAGGAAATTCGCCAGCGCATTGCCCGGCAGCTACTTCCTGGACAAGCGCGCGAACTGGTGGCTGGTACGTTTCACAGTATCTTCTATCGGATGCTTCTGCACCATCAGCCTTCTCTGTGGGACCAGCAACGCCTTTTGAAAAAAGAATGGCAAAAGTGGCGACTTCTGCGGGAAACAGGAGCGCTTTTGGGTCATGACGATCTGTTGACGCTGAAGGAAAATGAAGCCCTCGATGCGCTCGGCGTCATCAGCCGCTGGAAAAATGAATATATTCTGCCTCATGATGTGGCTTATCGGGAACCTGCGAACGATACGGAGAGACAGGCACAGCAGCTTTATCCGCTCTATGAGGAAGCGAAGAAAAAGCATAACTGGTTCGACTTTGACGACATGCTGATCGGCTGCTACGAGATGCTGCGAGAGGATTCCCAGCTCTTGCGCCGTTATCAGGAACGACTCACCCACGTGATGATCGACGAGTTTCAGGATATAAACCGCATCCAATATGAGACCGTCAAGCTGCTGGCTGCTCCGCAGAACAATCTGTGCGTCATTGGTGACGACGATCAGTCTATTTACGGATTTCGCGGCAGTGATCCGCAATACATATTGGGTTTTACCAAAGACTTTCCTGAAGCCCAGACGATCACACTGGAAGTCAATTACCGCTCCCACTCCTCCATCGTCAGTCTCGGTTATTCCTTGATCGGCCACAACCGGGAGCGATGGGAAAAAGAATGCCGCTCCTTTCACATCGAAGAAGGAGATACGTATCTTTTCGAGCCGGAGGACGAGGAAGAACAAGCCTCTCGCATCGTCGATGAAATTATCCATCGGCAAGAACAAGGTGCCATTTTAGGCGAATGCGCCATCTTGTATCGCACGAATGAATCGGCTCGTCCGATTCTGGAACGCCTGAGTGAAGCAGGCATCCCTTTCCACTACACACAGGAGGAAGATTCCTTCTATCAGCGGCAGACGGTTCGCTGGACGTTGCAATATTTACGCCTGGCCATGAATCCGGATGATACGGACGCGCTAAAAGAAATTCTGCCTACGCTCTACATTTCCCAAGAGATGTGGAATGTGCTGCGCAGCCAGGCGATATTGGAGGATCTCCCTATTCTCCACGTCCTTCCGCAAATGACGCAGCTCAAGCCTTATCAGCGCAAGCATTTACAGGCGGTAACCGACATCCTCACTTCCTGCCGAGAGTGTTCGCCTGCACAGGCATTGGAACTGATTTTTGAGGATGGCAAGCTTCGCGAATATTTAAAGAAGCGAGCGAAAAATCGGGAAGACGGCAAAGATCGCTGGAGTGACGAACTGCAGCAAATATTGGCTGCGGCCAAGAGACATGCGACGGTAGCCGATTTTCTCCACTACATCGACCAGATGGCTTTACGCGAAAAAGAGTGGCGCACACAGCGTCCACTCCCAGATGAAGCAGTTCATGTATTAAGTATACATCGGGCAAAAGGTCTGGAATATGACCATGTCTTTTTGCCGGATTTGGTCGAAGGCGCCTTGCCTCACGAGTACACGCTGGACGAGCTGCGAAAAGGCGGAAGTGCAGCACTCGAGGAAGAACGCAGGCTCCTATACGTCGCGATTACCCGGGCCCGCCACAGCTTGTGCATCGGGATTCCCCGTGAGCGATTCGGCAGAAAGACCAGGATCTCCCGCTTCGTCGCTGAAATGGGCAGGTAGATACTGGAAGCCTCCACCCATATAAATCAAGAATTCTTCCATATTCGTAATCAATGGAAACATAAGAAACAGGCTCCCTTCCTCGCATTTACGTAAAGTGTGCGCAGAAGGTGAGCCTGTTATGCATGTATCGATATTAGCCGCCCATAATGCTGTAGCCTGCATCCACGTGCAAGATCTCACCCGTAATACCACGGGACAAGCTGCTGAACAGGAACAGTGCCGTGTCGCCCACCTCAGATTGATCGATGGTCCGACGCAATGGCGCTTTTTCTTCAATTTCTTTTAGAACGGAGTTAAAATTTCGAATTCCTTTTGCAGCGAGCGTACGAATGGGTCCAGCCGAAATGGCATTGACACGGATGTTTTCTTTTCCCAGATCATTTGCCAAATAGCGTACGGAAGCATCCAGAGCCGCTTTTGCTACCCCCATGACATTGTAATTCGGAACAGCCCGCTCCCCGCCCAAGTAGGTCATGGTGACGATGCTGCCTCCTTCTGTCATCAGCGGACGCGCAGCCCGAGCGACAGCTACCAGCGAATAGGCACTGATGTCCTGCGCCAGCGCATACCCTTCACGGGACGTATTGACATACTCCCCTTCGAGTTCTTCGGTCTTGGCAAATGCGATGCAATGAGCCAGTCCATGAATGACGCCGACATGTTCCCGGATCACAGCGAAGGCTGCTTCCACGTCTTCATCGCGGGAGACGTCGCAGTTGACCAAGAGAGATTCCTTGCCCAGTTTTGCGGACAGCTCCGCTACGTTCTCGCGTAGACGCTCTCCCTGGTAGGTAAAGATCAGATTGGCACCAGCCTTGTGTAGGGATTGGGCGATTCCCCAAGCAATGCTGCGATGGTTAGCCACTCCCATGATTACGATGTTTTTCCCCTCTAACAATGTATTCATAGCATGCATCGGCCCCTTTCCAACATATTCCACATTATAACCGATCTTGTCCACGGTTACGAGTATGGAAAAAGGGGGTTGTCCGACTCTCTACTCACTGCCTGTGTGGGATTGTGTCGAAGCTTCCCACCACGTTTCTTCCATCGGATTGAGTGACGTCCCTGTTTCCGGGAATTCAGCCTGTCGTTGTACGGATTCTTCCAACTGTTCTTGTCCTTGTACCCGATTCATGTGGTCAGCCCTTTCTTGCTCAGTCTTCCTGCCATCCTTTTCTTAGACTGGCAAAAGAAAGGACCATTTATGCATGTGCATGATTACCGGACAAATACGCAGTCAGCATCATATAAGCGAGGATTGCCCCAAAAAAGTACACCCCCAGCTGCGCCTTCCTCGCATGTTGAATATAAGGGACGAGATGGCTTGCAGAAACGTACAAAAAGATCCCCGTCGTAATCGCGAGCATCACTGGTGACCAGGCAGGCGGGAAAATCTTCTCGACTGCTCCCATGCTGCAGGCACCTACAATCGTAGCAATCCCGAGCGAGGTAGCTCCCCAAAACGCCTTTCGCCGAGAGCGTGTAGCCGCGAGAAGCAAGGACGCGACTGTTACGCCATCCGGAATCTTGTGGAGCAGCATTGCCAGCAAAACAGATACGCCTACTTCTGTGTCCATTCGCAGGCTCGCAGTCAGAGAGACACCTTCGACAAAAGCGTGCAGCAAAAATCCTGTCAACACCCCGATGACGCTTGTCGAACCCAACTCCCCTCCTGCCTTCCCAATCATTTCAATGGCAAATATCGCCCCAAATCCGACCAGGACAAAGGGCATCATCCGGTGGTTTTCGCCTTCTAGGACGTGTGGCAGCAAGTCCAGCATCGTGATAGCCAGCAAAAGCCCAGCTCCCGCACTGATCATGGCAAATAAAGCTTCCTCCGACCAGGCGCGCCAACATAATAAAAGTCCGCCGATACTACTGGCAGCAGCGGCAGATAACAAGACAATCCAGAAGACAGGTGGCATCGTGCGGTCCTCTCCTCGCCATGATGGTTAGGTCCCTTCCATTGTACGCGCCTGTCCCGGTCATTATGAGTCTGTACACTCATTTGACAAAAAACGCAGAACTGTCCAAAACAGACGAATCCACACTAGTTTTTAGAACCTTTGTCGATTCTCTCTTACCCGGAAAAAATGGTGCTATAATGACTCCACCGGGAATACCGAGGGGAAAAAAGGAGTGATTCGGGATGGATGTACAAGTTTGGATGGCTTCGAAAGAGGTAGCTGATCGCCTTGACGTGCACGTTCGTACACTGCGTAACTGGCTGGACTTGTTCGTACCTGCACATGAGCGACTGAAAAATCCGCAGGGTCACTATTTGATCAGCGAAAACGGCTTTACTCTACTGAAAGAAGTAAAAGAACGAAAAGATAGCGGGAACAGCTCCCTACGCGAAATTCAACGGCAGTTCATTGATGAAGGACGAATTCCGGAAGAAATGCTCTTGTCGGCTGAGCTGTCCTCAGCAGAAGAAACAGCAATTACTCTTGCTGCCTCCAACAAGCTGGATCCGGGAATGCGTGAAATGGAGCGAAGCGTCCAGGATGCACTGATCCAGTTTCAAAATGAGCTCACTCAATTGACTTCTCTCAACCACATGCAGTCGACCATCTTGCAAAAAATTACGGACATTGAAGAAATGCAGGAGTCCCTGCGTCTGGAAATCCGTCGCGTCACGTTTGAAATGGATCTGATGCAGCAGCGTCTGACCCGACGCAAGGAACGGTATGCTCGTCATGAGCCTCGCTGGTCGCTGAATCCTTTCCGCTGGTTTACCCGTTCCGACCGGGCTGCAGAACATTAACTGGGTAAGTAGTAGTCTCCCTCCTTTTCTTATGCTATATTTGTACTATCTGAATTACCGGAAAATCAGGAAGATTTACATTTCAACAAGAAAAGGACTGGGGCTTTCGTCGTGAGAAAATTGCATATTTCCTCGGTTAAGCCGGGCGATGTAGTAGCAAAAAGTGTATTCCTGGAAAATGGGAATGTTCTGCTGGGTCTAGGAGTAGAACTGACTTCGCGCTACATCGACCGGCTTGTTCAATTGGGTATCGACACGCTCTACATTCAAGACAAGCATACCGAAGATATCATCCCGGAAGATGCCATTCGTGATGAGACCCGAAAAGAGGCCGTTGATGCTGTCTACAAGACCATGACGACCTTGATGGACCAGCCTCTGGTGAAGCGACGTACGTCTCTGCCTGACTTTGGGTCCACTTTTCAAAAGGTGTTCCGGGAAATCATCACCGACTTGAGCGGTCGACGGGATGTATTGGTCAACCTCTCGCATCTTCATGTCCTGGACGGTTATTTTTTTCACCACGCCGTGAATGTGGCGGTGCTGGCGGGAGTCGTTGGTCTAGCCAAAGGCTATAACCAGCAGCAGCTGATGGAGCTCGGGATCGGCGCCCTTTTATTTGATATCGGAATGACACAAGTCCCCAAAGAACTGTGGAGCAGGAAGACGGAGCTCAGTGCCGAAGAACGCAAACGGGTTCAATATCATACAGAAGATGGCTTCAACATTTTGCGAAGTCAGTACAATATCTCTGTCGTCTCTGCCCACTGTGCTCTGCAGCATCATGAACGATACGACGGCTCCGGTTATCCGCGGCAGCTCACGGACAAGAACATTCACGAGTATGCGCGCATTGTAGCGATTGCCGACGTTTATGACGCCCTGATCTCGCCGCGCCCTTTCCGCAACAGCTACACACCGAGCGATGCAACCGAGTTTTTGTTTGCAACAGGCAACTCCTATTTTGATCTGGACCTGCTGAGAGTATTTTTGCAACACGTCGCGATTTACCCGATTGCTACAACCGTTCAACTGAACACTGGACAAGTCGGTGTTGTCTCAAACGTAAACTCTTTGGCTGTAAATCGACCGACCATTCGCATCTTGCAAGATCCAGATGGTTCTGCCACCTCTTCTCCCTACGAGATCAACTTGAACGAGAAAGAGTGGATGAGCGTGACGATCGTAAAA
>JARDZO010000207.1 GCA_029240815.1 Brevibacillus sp. | reverse complement strand
TCCAAGCCACCAGCAACGATTGAGTGGGAATAGAGTAACTAAAAAGACGAAAATTGAGTGAGCAAATTCAACTAATCACTAAATTCCGGATGTTATCGAGTGGTAAAAAATTAATGTTCGTATTTTCGTTGACATTCCCTATGTCACCTGATACACTTCTGAATGTGAACAGGTAATATAAGAAGGTTCGTATATTCTTGAGAATATGGCTCAAGAGTTTCTACGAGGTCGCCATTAACGACCTGGCTACGAACAAAATGTCAACGGGATGAGTTAATTGTTATTATTATCGAAATTGTTCCCGGAATGTTTTGTTTAAAGGCCAGGCGTAGAAATACGCTACGGCCTTTTTTATTGCCACAACGAAAATTTGGGGGGAACTATCGGTGCGCAAGTATTTTGAGTTTGACAAACTAGGCACCAGCTACCGTCGCGAGATTATCGCGGGTATCACCACGTTTTTGGCAATGGCATACATTCTGGCAGTGAATCCATTCATGCTCAGCGGTGCTGATTTGCCACCTGATCTGAAAGCAAACTATCCTGAGTTTGGTGCTGTATTTACGGCAACAGCGCTGGCAGCAGCGATCGGTACCTTGCTGATGGCGTTCATCGGACGTTTGCCAATCGGACAGGCGCCGGGTATGGGATTGAATGCGTTCTTCACCTATACCGTTGTGTTGACCATGCAAATTCCTTGGCAACAAGCACTGGCAGGGGTATTCCTCTCGTGTACGATCTTCCTCATCCTGTCGCTGACGGGTGTTCGTGAGGCGATCATCAACGCGATTCCAAAGGGATTGAAATACGCAGTATCTGCAGGTATTGGTTTGTTTATCGCCTTTATTGGTTTGAAAAATGCAGGTATTGTTGTAGCAAATGAAGCGACTTTTGTGGCTCTCGGCCATTTTACTTTTTATCATGAAGGAATGAAGCCAGAGGAAATTCTGGCTGCGAAAAATGCATTGCTCGCTGTTTTTGGTCTTCTCGTTACCGTTGTTCTGATGGCACGCAAAGTGAATGCGGCGATCTTCATCGGTATGGTCGTTACAGCAGTTGCTGGGATGATTTTTGGGTTGGTTGGCCTGCCTGAGAAAGTTGTCTCTGCACCACCAAGCCTGGCACCGACTTTTGGTGCAGCATTCCAATACCTTGGCGATTTTTCCGCCTTGTTCAGTGTGAAAATGCTGATCGTAGTGCTGACCTTCCTGTTCGTCGACTTCTTTGACGCTACAGGAACATTGCTGGGTGTTGCCAGCCAAGCTGGACTGTTGAAAGATGGCAAGCTTCCTCGTCCGGGCAGCGCGTTCTCGTCTGATGCGATCGCGGGTATGGCAGGTGCTGTACTCGGTACTTCTACGACGACAGCTTATGTTGAGTCGACTGCAGGGGTAGCAGCAGGCGGACGTTCCGGCTTTACTGCGCTGGTCACCGGGGTCATGTTTATCCTGGCACTGTTCTTCTCGCCTCTTCTGGCGATTGTCACACCGGCCGTTACTGCTCCTGCTCTGATTCTGGTAGGGGTACTGATGGCATCGCACATCACGCAAATCGCCTGGAATGAGATGGACGAAGCTTTCCCTGCATTCTTGACGATCCTGATGATGCCTTTGACCTACAGTATTGCGACTGGTCTGGCTTCCGGCTTTATCGTGTATCCAATTGTAAAAGTGCTGAAAGGAAAAGCGCGCGAGGTTCATCCGGCTATGTACGTGTTGTTCTTCGTCTTCCTGGCCTACTTCATCTGGCTCCGCGAATAGGATCAACTCGTTTGACGGCTTCCTGCCTTTTGGGCGGAGGCCGTTTTTTGTTGAACGATCGGAAAAGACACCGGAGGCCATTACCTGTCTTGCATTGGTATAGCCTTCTGCGGTATGATAGGAAAAATCTTTTCTGGGGGATGGTCCTTTTGACCGGTCAATACGTATTCCTTCAACAGCATCACCACGGCTAGAGCGTTTGTATCTTCGGGAATTTTTCCGCAGGTGCAAGCGCTTCTTGTGCTTTGTGCCTGCGGTGGTGAATGAAAGCCATGCGGGCACCTTGTCGCCGCGCATGGCTTTTTTGTATTTCATAATCAAACGAAGAAGGGGTGCTTTACCATGGAGAACAACATATTGAAGAACGTCAAAGGCACGAAAGATTTTATGCCAGAAGAGCAGATGATTCGCAACCGCATACGCAGAACGCTCGAGGAGGTTTTTGAAGCTTACGGCTGCAAGCCTCTGGAGACGCCCATGCTATCGGTTTTCGAGCTGCTCGCCTCCAAGTACGGTGGGGGTGCGGAGATTCTGAAAGAAGTATACCGGCTGAGTGATCAGGGGGAGAGGGAGTTGGCACTGCGCTACGACTTGACTGTTCCGCTGGCAAAGGTTGTCGGGATGAACCCGGAGATGCGATTGCCATTCAAGCGCTATGAGATCGGAAAAGTATTTCGCGATGGACCGGTCAAACCTGGCAGATTTCGCGAGTTTGTCCAGTGCGACGTCGACATCGTCGGCTCCTCTTCCATGCTCGCAGAGGCGGAGCTGATTAGTATGGCCTTTACAGCTTTTGAGCGACTGGGGTTGGACGTCTACATCGAGGTAAATAACCGCAAGCTGCTGTCTGGCATTTTACAGGAGCTGGGAATTCCTGAGGATCGGGCAGGTGACGTCATGCTCTCGCTCGACAAGCTGGAAAAGATCGGCGTAGCTGGCGTGAGGGATGACTTGCGAGAGCGAAATGTGGAGGAATCGCTGATCACAGCCATCGTGGCCTTTTTGCAGGAAGGAGAGACGACGCTGGAGCGGCTGGCGGAACGCTTTTCATCGCCGCTGGTGCAGCAGGGGATTCGGGAGCTCGAACAGTTTTTCGCCTATGTACAAGGGGCAGCTGTGACAGGAGAAGTTCGCTTTACTCCCTTCCTCGCGCGGGGGCTAGGCATTTACACGGGAACGGTTTACGAGATCTTTTTACAGGATCAGAGCATACCCTCAAGCATTGGCAGTGGCGGACGCTACGATCAGATCATCGGTCAGTTTCTGGGGGACGGGAGAGAGTATCCGGCAGTCGGCATATCATTTGGTCTGGATGTGATCCTCACCGCCCTGTCGATGCGTAAAATCGAGAATGACGAGCGATCTGTAGATGTTCTGGTGGTGCCATTAGGGACAGAAGCGCTTAGTCTGGGATTGGCCAATCGGCTACGTGGCCGTGGGATCAAGACCGAGCTGGAGCTGGCAGGACGCAGGTTGAAAAAAGCCCTCGATTACGCCAATAAAGAGCAAATACCGTTTGTGTTGATCTATGGGGAGAACGAAGTGGAGAGTGAGAATGTTGTCTTGCGCGACATGAAAGAAGGCACAGAACAGACAGTGCCTCTCGCCTCACTCGAGCACCGGATTCAGGAAGCTATCACGAACAAGTAGTCTTTTATTTCCAGTTCCGGTACGATAGGAGAAAAGGGGGAGTTCGCATGAGAAAATGGCTCTTATTGCTGGGTTGTACCCTGTTATCCTTATCTACTGCTGTCCCCGTGGGGGCCATTGAAAATAAGGAACCGACGCCCCCTGTAACACTGTACAAAGCGGATGTGCGGATCGATCCGTCAGACAAGCGGGTAGCGGGGAGTGTCGAGATTCGTTTTTGGCCAAAGGATGCGTCAAGAGCCTATCTGCATCTCTACCCTCTCACGTTCACCGAAGAGCATAAAGGTGATTTGTGGGACGAACTTTTAGGCAAACATGCGGGACTTGGAACGTATGATAGTAACAGAATCACGGTGCAAGGAAAACCAGTCACTTTCATACGGAAGAAAGACGTAGTAGAAGTGCCGCTGGGTACAGCAAATGCATCAGAGCCAATCATGCTGAAACTAGATTTTGAAATGACACTCCCTCAAAACGAAGGAAGGATGTCCTACGATGACCACGCTCTCTGGTTGGGGAATTGGTTGCCGATCCTCGCTGTCTATGACCAGGCGGGATGGCATCTCGATCCGTACGAACCTATTGGAGATCCCTTTTTCAGTGAGAACGCGAATTATCAGGTAAACGTCACCTTGCCAGCATCCTATCAGCTGGCGAGTACAGCGACTGACAAGGCAGCAACGGTCGACAGCTCGGTACGAGGCGAAAAGACATATCGTCTGCAAGCGATGAACGTGCGCGATTTTGCCATGGTGGTGATGGATTCGACCTATCATTCTCTGGAAAACAAAGTAGGAAACACAGTTGTCAGGACGTGGTATCGAGACGAAGACTATGAGGGCCAGGCAGAGCGCAACCATCTTGCTGCGGTAGAGTCGCTTCGATACTTCAATAGCCAGTTTGGGGCCTATCCGTATACCGAATATGACGTTGTCCGGACCGGAGGAAGCATTAATGGGATGGAATACCCGTCGATCGTGTTTTTGGATGGTCGCCACTTTATGCAGGAGGGCAACACCGGAATCATCACGACGGTGCATGAAACGGCCCACCAATGGTTTTACGCGCTGATCGGCAACAATCAAGTGGATGAGGCTTGGCTGGATGAAGGCTTAACAGAATATGCTTCGCTCGCTTTTCTGTCGGCCAAGTACCCGAAATTGGGCGCGAGTCGTGTGCTGGGGCGTTTGGAGTATGGAACGCTCGTATCTACTTACGCGGAGGAGAAGTTACGTCCGTGGCAGATCCTGCATGCATTCCCTGACAATGAAAGCTACAGCGCTCTCGTCTACTCGCGCACCACTACCATGCTGTGGATGCTTCGAAAAGTGTGGGGAGAGGCACGATTGCACGAAGTCTTGAGTCAATATGTGAGCGACAATCGCTTTGGCATTGCCAGCGGAGCGACGTGGAAAACGCTCCTATCTGAGGAGGCAGGAGAGGATTCCAGCGCTTTTCTCGATTACTGGTTGAAACTGGATAGGGATAAACAAGAAGATGCAGCGGCATGGCTGGAGCGTCAGCGTCAAAATCAAAAGAATCTCGGGCAACCTATGGAAGGTAAAGTAGAGAAGTAAGCTGAAGGCAGGGGAACGCCGTGTGGCGAAAAGGTTGGATAGGTAGCCTAGTGGTAGGGGGCGTCCTGATTGGTATTCTGTAGGTGAAGTCTTGGACAGGACAGGCAGGTGCCGATGAGGTGGAGACGTTTTCGCCGGAAAAAATTCCTGCTGCTGCTTCGTATCGTGCAGATGTGCGGGTAGACATGAAGACTCACACCGTTACGGGAACGTTGGCAGTTCGTTTTGCACCTCAGGATGACAAGGCCTACTTTCATTTGTACCCAAACGCGTTCCAGGCCAAAGCAGACCTGAGCGGGGAGAACTGGGAACAAGTCCTAGGGAAGCAACGGGAGCCAGGGAACATCCTGATATCCGAAGTGCGGGTCGATGGACAAAGTGTGCCTGTCCAACTGAAGGGGGATCTGGATACGTTGCTCCAGGTACCGTTACTCGGGAAATCTGCCGCGCATCAGACGGAAGTAGAGATGCGTTTTGCCCTTCAGGTTCCTTTTAACAACGGGCGACTTTCTTACAATGACCATGCCATGTGGCTGGGCAATTGGCTGCCGATCCTGTCCATGAAAGGGGAGGATGGGTGGAGGCTGGACCCTTACTCTGCCATTGGAGATCCTTTTTATAGTGACATGGCAAACTACCACCTGCGAGTACAGCTGGCAGACGGCTATCAGCTGGCATCGAGTGGGATTGAGAGCATCGCAGTCGTGACACAGACTCGTCCACAGCGACAAACCATCTATGAGATGGACGCATGGAATGTTCGTGATTTTGCCCTCGTTATCATGGATGACACGTACCGACAGTTGACTGGAAAGGTAGGGGATGTCGCCGTTCGTACATGGTCGCAAGAAGGGGACGATCCAGCAGCTGCAGATCGTTTGCATCAAGTCGCCATGCAGTCGTTGCACTATTACGGGGAACAATTTGGGCGATATCCGTACCAAGAGTACGATGTGGTCAAGACTGGTGGCTTTTTTGGGGGAATGGAGTACCCGAGTATCGTCTTTATTCAGGATGAGTATTTCGGCAGGACAGATCCGGTCGCAGATGCGATTGTGGCTCATGAAACGGCCCATCAATGGTTCTACGGACTAGTGGGCAATGACGAGGTGCGCGAGGCATGGATCGACGAGAGCCTTACCGACTATGCGACGATGGCCTTTTTACAGAGCCTCGATCCCAAGCGCGCTCGGGGGTATATCCAGCTGCGCCTCGGGCAATCCAAGGCAGCAGCGGAGTACGCTTCACAGGGTCTACATGTTTGGCAGCCTGTCGCTCAATTTCCGACCTGGAAAAGCTATACCGATCTCGTCTATGGGCGAGGAGCGGCTATGTGGTGGAGGCTCAGAGAAAGCTGGGGGACAGATCAACTGCACCATCTATTGCGAAAATATGTCCATGACAACCAGTATGGGCAGGCAGATGGGCAGGAAATCATTGAGCTGCTTTCCCGTGCTGCAGGTGCGGACGCTACTCCTTTTATCGACTTTTGGTTGAAGCTCAAGCTGGAGCAGGCAGATGAAGCAGAAGCGTGGATACAAAAGGGTAAACACGAATAATGCCATTAATCTCTTTTTGTAATGTTCGGATACAAGGTTGACAGGCAAAACTTCTCCCTGCTACACTGAGGAAGTTGAAAGAAATGAGTTCGAATAGCCCAGGCGATGAGTACGGCTCTACATGCCGTTAGTCGGTTGGGTTTTCTTCTGATGATACTGACATAGGGGGCGAAGGGTGCCATGGCCAAACCGTTAGCAGGTGTCATAATGGGCAGCACGTCTGATTGGGAAACAATGAAGGAAGCTTGCGCGATCTTGGACGAGCTGCAAGTACCATATGAAAAGAAAGTGGTGTCCGCGCACCGCACTCCTGACTTGATGTTTGAGTACGCGCAGAGCGCGAAGGACCGCGGCCTGGAAGTGATCATTGCAGGAGCGGGGGGAGCGGCTCACCTTCCTGGAATGGTAGCAGCGAAGACGGAACTGCCTGTGATCGGTGTGCCGGTGAAGTCCTCCAACTTGAACGGCCTGGATTCTCTGCTCTCCATCGTCCAAATGCCCGGTGGAGTGCCTGTGGCAACTGTCGCGATCGGTAAAGCAGGTGCCATCAATGCCGGACTGCTAGCAGCACAGATTCTGGGGATCAAATATCCGGAAATTCAGGAGCGCTTTGTCGCAAGGCGAGATGCGGTTCGGAATAAAGTGCTGGAGGCTAGTGAACTGGAATGACAAACACAACCAACAAGCAAATCAAACCTGGATCGACTATCGGGATTTTAGGTGGTGGACAGCTGGGACGGATGATCGCACTCGCTGGACGAGCTATGGGCTATCGCTTTGTCACTATGGACCCGACAGAGGACGCGCCTTGTGGTCAGACGGCCGATCGTCAAATCGTCGCCAGTTATGATGATGTAGACGCAGCCATGCAGCTGGCAGCCGTCAGCGATGTCATTTCGTATGAATTTGAGAATGTAGATGCCCAAGTGGCTGAAGTATTGGAAAGTCAAGCGTACGTTCCGCAGGGAAGTCGTCTGCTGCGTATCACGCAGAACCGCATTCGGGAAAAGACTGCCATCCGCGAAATCGGAATCCCGGTTGCCCCATTCCACGTCGTAGCGAGCTTGGAAGACTTGCAGACAGCCGTGCGTGATTTGGGCTTACCTGCAGTCATGAAAACGGCGACTGGCGGCTACGATGGCAAAGGACAATGGGTCCTCAAGAGTGAGTCAGAGCTTGCGGAAGCGTACGAAACGTTGGCAAAGGCAGGCACGGAGCTGATCGTCGAGCAATTCGTTCCCTTTCAACTGGAACTGTCCGTCATCGCTGCGCGGAATCCTGCTGGTGAGCTGGCCGTATTTCCGACCTCGGAGAACGTCCATCAGGACAACATCCTGCACCTGAGCATCGTACCTGCGCGAGTGAGCGAAGACGTAAAAGCACGTGCGGAAGAAATTGCTCGCACCGTTGTGGAAAAACTGGATGTGATCGGTCTGATTGCAGTCGAAATGTTTTTGACCGCAGACGGACAATTGTACGTGAACGAATTGGCGCCACGCCCACACAACTCGGGACATTATACGATGGATGCTTGCGTCACTTCGCAGTTTGAACAGCATGTCCGTGCAGTATGCAACCTGCCTTTGGGATCTACAGAGTTGCTCTCGCCGGTCGTGATGGTTAATATTTTGGGAGAGCATCTTCAGCCGGTCCTGGATAGGATCGATCGCTTGCCTCGCTCTGCCAAGCTGCATCTGTACGGTAAAGCCGAAAGCAAAGTGAAGCGGAAAATGGGCCACATCAACGTGCTGGCTCCCACTGTGGATGAAGCGCTATCTACGATAGAGCAGCTACAAATATGGACGAATAAAACGGAGGTACAATCATGATCGAACGTTATTCCCGACCAGAAATGCGCGCCATCTGGACAGAACAAAACAAATATCAAGCGTGGCTGGAAGTGGAAATCCTCGCATGCGAGGCATGGTCCAAGCTGGGAGTTATTCCTGAGGAAGATGTGAACAAGCTGTGGGACAAAGCGACTTTTGATATCAAGCGCATTTATGAGATCGAAGAAGAGACTCGCCATGACGTCGTGGCTTTTACCCGTGCAGTATCGGAGACTTTGGGAGAAGAGAAGAAGTGGGTACACTACGGATTGACTTCCACAGACGTGGTAGATACGGCTCTTTCTTATCTGTTGCGCCAAGCCAATGAAATTCTGGAGAAAGACATCGAGGATTTCATCGCGATCCTCGCAGACAAAGCTCGTGAGCACAAGGATACCGTATGCATGGGCCGCACCCATGGAGTACACGCAGAGCCGACTACCTTTGGACTGAAGCTGGCGCTTTGGCATGAAGAAATGAAGCGTAACCTCGCTCGTTTCCGTGCAGCGAAAAAAGAAGTGGCATTCGGGAAAATTTCCGGTGCTGTCGGTACCTACGCCAACATCGATCCGTTCGTGGAAGCGTACGTGTGCGAAAAGCTGGGTCTATCTCCTGCTCCGATTTCTACCCAAACCCTGCAGCGTGACCGTCATGCCGAATACATGGCAACGCTGGCATTGATCGCGACTTCCTTGGAGAAATTCGCAACAGAAATCCGCGGTCTGCAAAAGAGCGAAATGCGTGAAGTGGAAGAAGCATTTGCGAAGGGACAAAAAGGTTCCTCTGCTATGCCGCACAAACGCAACCCGATCGGCAGCGAGAACATCACCGGACTGGCTCGCGTCATTCGTGGACACATGCTGACTTCGTATGAAAACGTGTCGCTGTGGCATGAGCGCGATATCTCCCACTCTTCGGCAGAGCGCGTAATCTTGCCGGATGCGACGCAAGCGCTGAACTACATGCTGCGCCGCTTCATGAACATCGTAAAAAACCTGACTGTATTCCCAGAGAACATGAAGCGCAACATGGATCGCACCTTTGGCCTGATCTATTCCCAACAAGTCATGCTGAAGCTGATCGAAAAAGGCATGAGCCGCGAGCAAGCGTACGATACGGTACAACCGCGTGCGATGCAGGCATGGGAAGAGCAGCGTTCCTTCCGCGCGATCGTAGACGAAGATCCGACTGTCAGCTCTGCCTTGAGTAAAGAAGAGCTGGACGAATGCTTCGACTACCGTTATCACCTCAAGCATGTGGATACCATTTTCCAACGTCTTGGGTTACTGTAATCACCTCGGGTATTGTGCCTTGACTATTGCAGAAAATAGACCGTCAGGAAGCTTCCTGACGGTCTTTTCGGCATTTCGCTATCTATATATACCCTTCATAGCAGGACGTAGCCCGGTGCGGAGTATGGAAGAGGGCTTCTCTTCACAACAGCTACCTTTTCGACAGACTGACCTTCAGGCATGCCTGAAGGTTTTCTAAACAGGAATGGATAAATGATAAGTTTTTTAATGGAGGAACAAACATGCTGTGGTGGTGGGGAGAAGCAGGTTTCCGATCTTCGCTCCGCCTGGAAACCTGCTTCTCCTGCGAGCTGTTGAGGTTTCTAGGTACCTGGTATTACGAGGTTCGAGGGAGCAAAAGCTTAGTTTCTCAATCGTTGCGCTTCGAAGGACATGGGTGAATCAAGGGAAGAGCGAGTCGTCAAATATGTCTGCTCGACGTGTCATGGAAGCGATTGATTTAGGAGAACCAAGCTTTCGTTCTTCAAGCGCATTGTTCCATGTAGGGTTTTCTCAAAGAAACTCCTCGGAAAGCCCCCAGAATAAGTCAAGTAGGAGAGCCAAAGCTGGCTGAGGAAAAAGGGGAAATAAGCGGAAGATCTTAGGAACACCAACCAAGGCGCAATGGAAAAAACGAAACACG
>JARDZO010000018.1 GCA_029240815.1 Brevibacillus sp. | reverse complement strand
CAAAAAGGGGACTTTACCTGCTCCAAAGAACTGACACTGTCCATGTTCAGCGGGAAATGGAAAGTCGTGATCCTCTGGCACCTGGGTGTAGAAGGCCCTCACCGCTTTAGCGAACTGCAGCGACTGTTCCCAAGGATTACGCATAAAATGCTGACGAGCCAGCTCAAGGAGCTGATCGAGGACAGTATCGTGCATCGCGAGGTATTTCCGGAGGTGCCTCCACGAGTCGAATACTCCATGACCGAGCTAGGAATGACGCTGCTTCCCATCATTCAAATGATGTACGACTGGGGCGAACAGCGCATGGAGCAGTTAAAGCTAGATATCCATCCAGCTGGGGACGAATCCAGACCCGAAGCTGCAGAGGCAAATGAAAAAGGATAGCACCTATTGTGCTATCCTTTATTGTTAGGGAGCCATTGTATTTTTCGGAGGAGAAGCGAGATCGCGCAAGATCGCGACCTCTACCCGTCTATTCTTTGCTCGTCCCTCTGCCGTAGCATTGGATGCGACTGGGTGGTACTCACCCATGCCCGTCGCGCTGAATTTGGTCGGATTCAAATTCGGATTCTCCAGCAACACCTTGAGGAAGTTTACCGAACGCTTCGCACTCAAATCCCAGTTGGACGGGAAATCAGCACGATGAATGGGTACGTTGTCCGTATGTCCGGACACGGTGACTTTCTTCGGATGCGGCACCAGCATAGATGCCATCTCCGCCGCGAGCTTTCGAGCTTCCGGCTTGAGATCGGCTTTACCGGAATCAAACAGCGCGTTGTCGAGGATCGTAATGAGCAACCCTTCTTCGGTCAGCTTGGTCTGCAGCTTGTCCTGGAGCTTGTTTTGCTGGATATAACCTTCCAGCTGCGTCTGCAGCTTTTTCAGATCCTCAGTCTCTTTGCGTACGGCTTCCTCCAGCTTTTTCTCTTCTTCGGTCTTCGTTTTTTCCGCTTCCTGTGCGCCTTTATGGATCGTCTGTTGAGCCATGTTCGGATCGAGCGGCACCGGGCTCGGCTGATCCAAGACACCCACGCCGCCGTTTAGCGCAACGTTGAAAGACTTCACCAGCTGGTCAAACTTTTTCGCATCCATCTCACTGGACGCAAAGAGAACGATAAACAAGGCAAGCAAAAGTGTGAGAAGGTCTGCGTACGGTATGAGCCAAGTTTCATCCATATGCTCTTCGTGATGAGCATGTCTCTTCGGTCGCTTAGCCATTTACCGCAGCTCCTTCCTCCTTCTGCTCTTCCTTCACCTCGGCACGCTCCTTGTACGGAATGTACACGAGCAGCTTCTGTTCGATTGCAGCTGGCGAGACTCCTGCCTGGATGGACAGCAGACCCTCTACCATAATTTTTTTGATTTCAATCTCCTGCTTCGATTTGCGCTTTAGCTTGGTTGAAAATGGATTCCACAAAACGTAACCGGTAAAAATACCGAGCAGTGTTGCAACGAACGCAGCGGCAATAGATAAACCCAGCGCATCGATGTCACTCAGGTTGCCGAGTGCAGCGATCAGACCGACTACCGCGCCCAATACCCCGAGTGTCGGCGCATAGCTGCCTGCCTGGCTAAATACCAAAGCACCTGCTTGATGACGTTCTTCGATGGCGTGGATTTCTTCATTCAGGACATCACGGACGAAATCTGGCTCTCCGCCGTCGATGATCATTTTCATGCCGTTTCTCAGAAATGGATCTTCAATTTCATCCGAAGTGTTTTCTAGAGCCAGCAATCCTTCACGACGGGCGATGGAAGCCCAGTTCATAAACTGACCGATCAACTCGCGCTTGCCAGGGAGTTTTTGCTCTGTAAAGAGAACCTTGAAAAGGGTGGGAATCCTTTTGATCTCCGACATCGGAAATGCGTTGAAAATAGCGGCAACCGTACCTACGATAATAATCATGAATGCTGCTGGGTTTAATAATGCGGAGGGACTGGCGTGCTTCAAGATCATCCCGACAATTAATGCGAGAACACCTAGTACTATACCTATCAAGGTAGACTTTTCCATCGTGACACTCCCTACTTCCATAATCGAAATCTATCTATATATGGTTTCGGTAATTTTCGCCTCGATTGTGAGAGGAAGTTGCTGAAAAACGGAACTCTTTTACGAAAACGACCTCCATCGAAGCCTGCTCGAGGAGGTGCGAGTGTTTTTTCGGTTCATTTTCTCTTCTCCATGCCAATAGCTGCACCAGTGGCACCTTGGTTTACCCAAACATCTGGACCATTCCGATCATCACCAGCAACCCGACGAGGAAAGAAAACGTGGCCGATCGCGCATGTCCGTCTCCGTGGCTCTCCGGGATCAGCTCCTTGTAAACGATAAACAACATAGCCCCGGCGGCAAATGAGAGTCCATAGGGCACCAGTCCTTCTACAAACGCGGTCATATAATAACCAATGATGGCTGACACAATTTCGACTGCTCCCGTCAAGGTCGCCAAAATAAACGCCTTGAATCGGCTCACTTGCTGATTGATCAGGAACAGGGCGACCAGAAACCCTTCCGGCGCATTCTGCAGACCGATAGCAAATGCGATCAGACCTCCCAGCCCTGACTGTTCGCTGGAGTAGCTAACGCCTACGGACAAGCCCTCTGGAATGTTATGTAAAGTTATGGCGGACAAAATGAGGATCGCTTGGGAGTCCATGGAGATATTGACCTGCGAATGCTCCAAATCAATATGCGGGATGAAGCTCTCCAGCACAGTCAGCGTCAGCGTCCCCGTCAAAACGCCGAGGCAGATGACGTAGAAAGGGGCATTCTCCATTGCTTGTGGAATCAGGCTAAAAGTGGCCGCTGCCACCATGATCCCGGCAGTAAACGCGAGCAAAATATCACGCCAGCGATGCGTAACGGTTTTGAAAAACAATATGGGAAGCGCTCCTGCTCCCGTCGCCATTGCTGATAAAAAACTTCCCATTAAAAGTTGCTCCATAGGGTACCTCCACCTCTTGAATACGCTCCTTCAAATCATACCATTAAGAGCGTTTGGAAGAAATTGCACACAAAGCAAAAACGCCATATCTCATGGCGTTTCTACTCCTATCCTATGTCTCGGACCGATAAGTCTTTCCCAATTCTTCTCCCAATCCAAAGTAATGCCGAAAGTTGTACATGAGCGGATTCCATGCCTTTGGATTCACGTATCGATCCCCGATCACAATCTGCTCGTCTGCATGCACCTGCAGTACCTCCGTCTCCACAATGGCGAAGCTCTCCGCATATTCCGGTACCCGAATCTGGCGCACCACCGCTTCCAGCTGAAGAGCACACTCCCCAATTCTCTCAGGCTGAACCGACACTGATGCCAAGCGCGTCAACGCCCCTGCTGCGAACTTGTCCTTTTCATAGCGAAAGCCAATCTCCCGCTTATACGGCGGCACAGGATCTTTTCCCGTTAAAGATGCCAGCGCCTCTACTTGGCGCCACATACCCGCATCCGGCAAATTGATGACGCATCCAGATCGTTCTCTGAGATTATCCAGGCCCTGTGAGCCTATCCCCAAGCCTAGAATGACAAAGTTGCCGAGCGCCCAGGAGGACGAGATCGGGCTAATGTTGGTAGTACCGTCCGCGTTCTCCGTTGTCAGCAAAACAACAGGCGCTCCGTAATACAGGATTTTGGGTTGAATGGTAACGTGTGATCTCATCTTTTATTTCTCCTTCTGTTGGAATGGCCATTTCTCGATCCATTCTACCCCGCCATTATTTCCATCTCCCTCGAAGTATGGCTGTTCGAATTTTTGCAATCAGCATCTCGATTTCCAACCATCCTTGTAGGATAATAAACGTATGACTTGCATGGACGTTTGTACGATCAACGATTTTCTGGGGGGATCCGGATGGAAAACTACGAAGTGATCATTGTCGGAGCAGGATCGATGGGTATGGCTGCTGGTTATTATTTGGCGAAACAAGGCGTACGCACTCTGCTGCTGGATGCATACGACCCGCCGCACACTATGGGCAGCCATCATGGAGACACGCGCATCATTCGGCATGCTTATGGGGAAGGAAAGCAATACGTTCCACTCGTCTTGCGTGCCCAACAGCTGTGGCTGGAATTAGAAGAGGCATCCGGTACGAAGCTGTTTGAACAGACTGGTGTCCTCAGCGCTGGGAACCTGAATTGCTCGTTCCTGCAAGAGCTTCGTGAGAGTGCCGAGACGTATTCTCTTCCACTGGAAGTATTGCGCGCAGATGAAGTCAACACCCGCTGGCCCGGAATTCAGTTGCCAGACGATTATTACGCGTGTCTGGAACCGACCTCGGGCGTCCTTTATGCGGAGAAGTGCATCACCGCTTATCGCGAGCTGGCTATCGCCGCCGGTGCCACACTCCTGACCCATACTCCTGCTACTTCTCTGCAGCCAGATGGAGACGGCGTCATCGTTCATACGGAAGCGAAGTCCTATCGTGCAGACAAGTTGCTGCTAAGTGCGGGTGCCTGGAACCCTTCGCTGATTACTTCACTCGGCTTGACGCTGCCATTGGTCCCTACCCGCAAGACAGTCGCCTGGTTCGGAGCAGACGATGAGTTGTACGGTGCTGGGCACTTCCCTGCGTTCCTCTTCAATCTGGAGGATTCCATGTATTACGGTTTTCCGAGCATCGATGCGGCAGGAGTCAAAATCGGCAGACACGACGGCGGACTGACGATAGACCCGGATCGGCTGGAACGGACATTCGGCGCCTTCCTGTCAGATGAAGGCGATGTGCGATCGTTTCTGGAGACGTACATGCCCCAGGCATCGGGGGCTCTGCGCCAAGGTCGCGTATGTATCTACACGATGACGCCTGACGAGCATTTCGTGATCGACCGCCACCCGGAACACGCGCAAATCGTAATCGCAGCCGGGTTCTCCGGTCACGGATTTAAATTTTCAAGTGCCGTAGGCGAGGCCACCAGCGAGCTTCTCATGAAAGGCACCTCTACGCACGACCTTTCCATGTTTTCTCTCGGACGATTTTAGGAACCGGAACCAAAACAGCCTCGTTACCACATCGGTGGGCACGAGGCTTCTTTTCTTATCCTCATTCATTCCAGAGTGTCGATCCGATCTGGGCGGAGATACGCGTACTAGCGCCTTGCACTCGTCCAGTCATGCCGGGCTGGCTAAACCGCGACAAGTAAGCAAAGCCTGGTCTTGTCGCCTGACGCACGAGATAGGCTGAACGCGTCGCACCCGGCCTTCTTTCGTCATTCAGAAAATCGATCAACGCCTCTGCTGGCTTGATACCTGCTCCATGACCGTAGTATAGCCCTCTCCCCAGATCCACGACGTTCTCGCCTTGCCACCACGGCTTTGCCGGATTGTAGTCGGGATTGGCAAAATAGAGAATATCTCCTGGCAAAAAGGTATTGGTGCTAGCCGTTTGCAGGTCCAAATCCTGATCATAGCGCCAGTCATAGAGAAGGATATCCGCAAACATTCGCTCAAAGTCGGCTGGACGAATCGATCTCAGTGTCGCATGGTACAAAATGATCACCATGGCAGTCGCACATTCCGTCGCATACATTCGGCCATTTCGAAAAATGTCAATGATACCTTGCGAAGGCAATATGCCATTACGTAGCTGGAATCCGCCAAGCTCGGTCCGGTTCCAATACGCTTCGTTGCATTGCGAGTCCACAAATGTAGAAAAGGCAATTCCGCTGTCATTGAGCGCTCTTGCCGACCTCACCAGATGATCTCGCATCTTTACTTCAAATTGCAGCGCCTCCGGTGTCGGATACTCAAATGCTTCCTGGCTCTGCGCCATCTTGTTGACGATTTCGCCCTGTACTCCGTTCATGCCCCAGCCTGCCGCCAGTGTAGATGGGTCGACCTGTCTTTCTGCAATCCAAATCATGGGTATCCCCCTTTTCGCACTCCATCATGATTATGTCTATGCAGGAGTCCAGGGCCATGTGAGCTAGAAGACCCCCCGCCTGTACAGAAGACGGGGGGCATGAATGATGTTGTTTATATTTCAGCTTGCTTGATCGCAGACTTCCCTTTCAGCGAAACATTTTTCAGACGAGAGAAAAGGTAACATCCGACGATCACAATCACACTGCCCAAGAGTTGAACGGTCGTCATCCTCTCTCCAAGCAAAAAGAACGCCAAAATGGCTGTAAATACGGGATTGAAGTTCAAAAACATGCCGGAAGAAGTCGCTCCTACCTTTTGCACGCCGACATTCCACATAACCATGCTGACCACTGTCGCCAGCACACCCACATAGAAAAGAGAAACCCAGAACGGCCAATTCGTATTTTGTATGGTAAAAGTCGTCAGATTAAATGGCAGCATCAGTGCGACGCCAAAAACGCCGGAATACAAAGTAGACATCAACGGAGTGACAGTCTGCATCGCCCAGCGAGCGCACACCGAATAGATGCCCCACATCGCAACGGCTGCCAGCATCCAGAGATCGCCCACATTAAAATGCAGGTTCGCCAGATGTCCCAAATCTCCGTTGCTCAACACCACGAGCACTCCTCCAAAAGAGATAAGCATTGCCAGGATCTGCAACGGTCTGATCTTTTCCTTTACGAGCAAAAACGAGAAAATGGCGATGGATACCGGATTTAAAGTCGATAAGAGTCCTACATTGGTAGCATCGGTTCTCTCCAGCGCCCAAAACATGAACAGATTAAACAGCGCAACGCCTGTTACCCCCATCAGAATCAGTGGAAGAACAGCCTGCTTCGTAGGCAAGATCCGTTTTTCACGAAACCAGACCATCGGAATCAAACAGACGACGGCTATAATCCAGCGCAGATTGGTCAGGGTCATGGAAGAAGCGTGACCAACCAGAAATTTACCAACGACAAAGTTCCCTCCCCATAGCAAGCTCGTACACAGCAAGAGGACGGCATAAATCGGTTTCATATAGCCTCCTTGATGAATAAGTTGATAGCTAGTCTGTCACCTATCATACACCTTTCGGGCGATTTTGGGCGGGAGTAATCCATTTTTCCATGAAAATCAACTCGTCCTGCGCAAAGCCCAGCTTATCGTAGAAGGCCTTCACCGCTCCAATTTTCTGCGAAGCCCTTCGGCGTGTCTGAGCGAGACAACTGCAGGCCCGAACGATGCCACAACGAGAAAAAGGGGCCTGCTCGCAGCCCCTAACGCTTCCTGTCCAAGTAGTCCCGCTACACGCCCACCCACGACAGGATGACCGGGAGCAAAATAAACGCCCATACTACCGTCATGACCGCACCTGTAATGACGGCGAGTGTCGCGCTGCTGCCCTCCAGATCGCCCTGCTCTAGCGCCTTGGCCATACCCAGAACATGAGCGCCCATTCCGTACATCAACCCAATCGAAACCGGATGACGCAGCTTCAAATGCTTGATGAGGGTCGGGCCCCAAAATACGCCGGCAAAGCTGGTCAGCATCACGAACAGTGCCGTCATGGAAGGAATCCCTCCAATCGACTCTGAAAGTCCTACCGCGATAGGCAAGGTGATAGACCTCGGAATGACGCTGATCGCCGCTTCCTTTCCCAGCCCGAGGAGCATCGTCGTCGAGACGCCAGCCATGACCGCAATGAGCGTACCTACTGCCAGACTGCTCACAATCATCCGCCAGTGCGAGACGAGAATCGCCCAGTTGCGGTAGAGCGGGATCGCGAATGCGACAGTGACCACACCTAGCATCTCATTCATGAACTCTGTGCCTTCCTGGTATTTCTGAAAAGGTGTACCCGTCACGAGCAGCAAAAGAATAATGCCCAAAGGCGCCACGATGGCTGGTGAAAATAACAAGCCCGGCTTTTTCCGATTCAGCCGTTTGGCCACTACGAAAAAGAGAACCGTCACGAGAAGGCTACCAATTTTCCACAGAATCACGTCGCTTCACCTCTCCCAGCTTGAACATCCGCTCAGCTACGACTCCTGTCGAAATCATCACGAGTGCAGCACCGCTCACCACGACGATCAAAACGAGCAGCCCTTTGATCCCCAAGAGCCACGGATATTGCATGATTCCTGCAATCGCAGGGACGAAGAACAAAATCATCTGGGAGAACACGAGAGCCGCGCCAGCCTCTACCCAATGCAAGCGAATCCAGCCCAATTGCAAACAGATAAACAGCAGGACCATACCAATCAAACTACCCGGAATATGTAACTGCAGCGTCGCTGACAACCATTTTCCTACCCATGCAAAGACAAACAACAGCAAGATTTGCGGCAGTGCCGAGAGCCACGATTTCATCCTGCCCACCTCGATTCCTCATGTTGGTAGGTCCATTCTATCTGGTCTCGGCACTATTCGTACAATACATAAATAACATAAATTCTATTCCATTTGGTTATGGAGACAAATACTGCTCGGCAAATGAAATGAAAGCCCTCGCTGCATGGGATAGATAACGGTCCTTGCGGTAAATGAGCGCGTATTGCCAGTCAATCACAGGCGCAGAAATGTCTACGATGCGCAGCTCGCTGTTGTTCAGACGCCTCACGATGGAACGCGGGACGAGGGATATCCCCAGCTGGGTCGCCACCAGTTCTCCCACGAAGTCCCATAGCGAGCTCATATAGGCGACCCGCGGTTCAAATCCGGAGCGCACACACGCTTGTTTGACTACATCATGGATGGCGTACTCCTCGGTAAACAAGATAAACGCTTCTTCTCGCAGCTCCGCCAGACTGACTGACGCCCGCCCTGCGAGCCAATGCTCCCGGTGTACGATCGCGACCAGATCTTCTGCCTGCAAAGGTACCACATCGAATTTTTCCGTATCGGCTGGAAGAACGGTCAAGCCTACGTCGATACTTCCTTGCTCCACATGAATTTCCAGCAGCTTGGCACTGTATTCCTTCATTTCGATATCGATGCCGGGATAGTTCTTTTTAAACAGGGCGATGACATTCGGCAGCAAAAACGATCCTACCGTCGGCATCATCCCCATTTTGACACGCCCACGCTCCATGTTGCGGACTTCCCCGATGGAAGACGACAAGCTGTCCATCAGTTGGAGTACCTTCGTCGCATGGTCGTAGACGAGCTCACCCGCGTCCGTCAGCTCCATTTTTCGTTCCGCTCGATCCAACAGCACGACTCCCAGCTCCTCCTCCAGCGCTTTCATCATTTTGCTGATGGAGGGCTGAGAGACATGCAGCGTATGGGCAGCCTTGGTAAAGCTTTTTTGTTTTGCCACTTCCACAAAGTACTGAAGTTGTCGGATATCCATGAAAATGCCTCCGTCGCGTCCTGTCCAATCATTTGGTACTTACAGATTACCACAGAGACAAGACGAAGGCGTACTCGCTCACGCTGATTGGGGATCCGGACATTTTTTCTTGCCGCGCTGTGCCCGGCGCTCCCAAGCCACCCCCCACAAAAAGATCGTGATCCGAAAATTGCCAATAGCGGTCCCGATGCCAAATAGCAGGAGGATCGGTGAAATCGCGGATTTGGGCAGTTGGGTGATCCCCTCCAGCAGAGGAGCGATGTAGGTCAGTACCAGAAACACTCCGGCAAAACTGAATACCGTCGTAGACAGAGCGAGTATCATTTTCGGGCGTAGGATGACGCACCAGTTGTTCACTGAATTTTGGCACTTCTTTCAAAGGAACTCGTGGAACCAGTCTGGCGATGCCTACCATAGAGGCAAGCGTGACAAAGGCAATAGTACCGGTATCCGTTGATGGCATCGATCTGTGACGGTTTTAACAATCCGATTTGATCGTAATAGCGTAATGTCTTGGCGGATATCTGACTCAGTTTGGAAAACTCACTGATCTTGAACATGTTCCACCCTCCTTCACAATCCCACTATATACCTTCCAGTTAAGTGGAAAGTCAATACCTACGCAAATAATAATGACTTCGGAACGTAGCTGTCGTGGGGAGAAGCCGGTTTCCATTCTCCGCTCCGGGCTACGTCCCACAGGATGCGCAAACTGTCCGCTGCGCCATGATCCCGAGGGAATCGCAAAACGACGCGCAGCTCCGAAGGTTAGTCATAGATAGCGATTCTGTTGCCTCGGGATTCATGGCTCCGCTGAGAGGGACTCCGCTAGTCGCTCCGCCTGGAAACAGGCTTCTCTTGCGAACACCTTCCCCTCAACCGCCCTTATTCACGATAAGCACAAAACAAAAAGAAAACCCCTAGACGAATAGGGGTTTTCAGCAATCAAAAGAATGGCAGTCTTGTCGGTTCCATGAGCATTTATCCTTTTATTGTACAGTCACCTGTACATTGACCAGCTTACCGTTGTAAGTGGCAATGACTGTCGTCTTGCCTGCTTTTACAGCCGTAATCTTGCCTGCCTCGATCGTCGCAACAGATTGATTCACCGAAGTCCAATCGGCCTTTTCCGTTACGTCTGTTTTCGTTTTGTCCGTGTAGGTGACGGTTGCTTTCAGTTCTTTCGTCTCCCCTACTTTCAGGGTTACTTTTTTCACGTCTGTTTCCAGCTTGGATAAGACTGCTGCCTCAACAGGGATCGTCACCGTCTTGCCGCCGTACTTGGCAGTCAGCTTTGCCTTTCCGGGTCCCACTCCTGTCACGACACCACCTGCAATCGTGACGACTTCTGCATCACTGGTCGTCCACACTGCTTTTTCGGTTACATCTACTTTGTCACCGGTAGTCAGGTACGCCGTCAGCTTTAGCGACTGCGCTGCACCCGGGTGCACGTACACTTTTTTCTGATCCACTTGCAATTTGGAGATGACGTCCACTTCGACCGGGAGCGTCACTGTTTTGCCGCCGTAGGTGACCGTCATTTTCGTTTTTCCGGAGCCAACCGCTGTGACGAGCCCCTTTTCGACGGTGGCAATTTCACTATCTGCGATCACCCACTCTGCCCCGTCTGTAACAGTGGCTGTCGTCTTGTCCGAGTAAGTCGCAATGGCTGCGACTTGTTTGGTCGCTCCCATGCTCAGAGCGAGTTTCTTCTGATCGAGCGCCAGCTTGGAAATCACTTCGATCTCGACGGGGATCGTGACGGACTTTCCACCGAAGCTTGCCTTGATTTTGGCCTTGCCGGTATTCACGGCTGTCACTAGTCCTGCTTCTACTGTTGCGATCTCGCTGTCCGATGAGCTCCAATCGGCCAACTTGGTGATGTCCTCCGTCTTTTTATCGGAGTAGTGGACCGTCAAAGAAAGCTGCTCTGTCCCCTCTTTTTTTAGCTTGACCGCTTTCGTATTTACAGTGAGCTTGGTGATCTTCTTTTCGACGATATTTGATGTTGCCGCCTTTGCATATACAGGCAAATGACCTGCACCAGAGAGTGTCACTCCAAAAGCGACTACTGCTGCGAGCATCATCTTTTGCCAGCCGCGCAGGTGCTTGCGGTGCTTACTCATGTCTATCTCTCCTTCCACTTATCTACTACTATTTTCTATATCGGTTAGAAGCGGGTTCGAATGAATAAGCAAATGGTTTTTATTACCTGCCTCCGCTCACATTGAGGATTTCCCCCGTGATATAGTTCGCCGCATCGGATGTGAGAAAAGCAATCATCTGGGCGACATCTTTGGGGGTCCCGGCTCGTTTCAACGGTACTCCAGGCAAAAAGTTCTGCAGCCGCTCCCCGGAGGAAAACTTTTCATGCCACTGCGTATCGATTACGCCAGGGGCGACTGCGTTGACGAGAATCCCCTGATCAGCAAATTCCTTCGCCATCCCGACGGTCAGCGTGTTGACTGCGCCTTTGGCGGAAGCGTAATGTACGCTTTCTCCCGCCCCCCCAAAACGCGCTGCGCCTGAGGAAATGTTGATGATCTTGCCCTCCTTGCGCGGCAGCATGTCCCTCAGCACGGCTTGCGAGCAAAAAAGAACACTTTTGACATTGACCGCATACGTCCTGTCCCACAGATCCTCCGTCAGCTCCATGAAGGTGCTCGGCTGGATGCCCGCTCCTGCGTTGTTCACCAGGACATGAATGGCCCCAAACTGATCGAGTACCTCTCCGACCATCCGGTTGACTTGTTCCCTGTCGGATACATCCGCCGAAAAGAGAGCGCACTCTCCTCCCTGTGCCTGGATCACAGCAGCAGCTTCTTCTGCTCCACGCTTGTTGGAGTGGTAATGAATCGCTATTTTTGCTCCCCGGGATGCCAATAGCTCAGCTGTCGCACGTCCGATTCCCGAGCTGGCCCCTGTGATGAGCACTACCTTCCCTTGTAAATCGTGCATATCCCGTCCCCTCCAGTCGCTCTACTTATCATAATCGGCATTCGCCAATTCATAGATGGCTCTCGCATACATCGCAGCAGAGAGCAGCAAGTCTTCCACCTCGATATACTCGTCTGCCTGGTGAGCCATCGAGGTCTTTCCCGGGAACAGCGGACCGAAAGCGACTCCGTTGCCAATGTGATACGCGTACGTGCCTCCGCCAGTTGACAGCAACGTGGGCTCTAGCCCAGTCGTCTCCTGATAAATGTGCTGCAAAATGCCGATCATCGGATGCTCTTTTGCCACATGATGCCCCTTTTTCAAAAGCGGCGGTTCCATGGCAAAACCGTACTTCCATACCTGTTCCGTGATCGTGTCCAAAATACGGTTGGCTTCATCAGTCACCGGATAACGCAGGTTGATGTAAAAAAAGGACTCACCCTCTGGATCAAATTGCAGGATACCGCTATTGATAGTGAGCGCACCGGAAATCTCATCCTCATGGGCGATTCCTAGCGCTACCCCCGCATAATCCTCAAATAGATACGTTTCCACACAACGCAGGAAACGCTCGGCATCTGGCTGAAAGGATCGGGGTGCGAGAAAATGAATCAGCTCAAGTGCAGCGTTTACTCCGAGCTGCGGCTCCATCCCGTGAGCTGCTTTGCCTTCCATCTCGAGGATGATCCGCCCCGCTTCTACTCGTGAAGTTCCTCTGCGCCCTCTAGACTGGCAATAAGCCGTGTACTCCTCAGCCAGTTCACCCAGACTCCCTGCTTCACCCGCTATAACGGCACGAGCAGATTCTGGCACCATGTTGGCAGTACCACCACCGAAAAAAGAGTGTAAGTACCATTTTTCCTCAGCGTCTGCCCCTTCGTGCGCGGGTGGCACAGCTTTCTCCAGCATCACCCTCGTGTTGATCTGTCCTTTTTCAGCATGAACGATGGGGTAGTCCGCATCCGGAGTGAAGCCAGCGATTGGCAGCTTTTCTGTCTGTCGGTAGCGTGCCATACAGCGGCTCCCGCTTTCCTCGTCCGTACCAAAGATGAACCGTACGTTGTGCTTGAGCGGAAGTCCCAGCTCCTTGACGATTTTGAGTCCGTAGTAAGCAGCGAGAGTAGGCCCCTTGTCATCGATGGCACCACGCGCATACAGCTTTCCATCCCGTATCGTCGGTTCGTATGGCGGTGAGGTCCAATTGCCTGTCGCCGCGACGACATCCAAATGCCCCAGAACGGCAATATAATCGTCCGAAGGCGAATCTCCCATCTCCGCGTACCCGACATAACCCTCCAGATTGGCGGTACGGAAGCCATCCTGTACGGACAGATCAAGCATATAGCGCAGCGCTCGGCCGATCTCCTTTCCCATCGGTGCATCCGGTTCGCTCGTTTCGATCTGTTTGGAGCTGGGAATTCGCAAGAGCCCGTCCAGATCAAGAAGCAGATTCTCTTTTCGTTTGAGCACTTCTTCATGCCAGTTGATCATGTTCACCCTCCTAGATGAAAGAAAACCATCCGATCGACTCGGATGGCAGTTCTTCAGGTGTTACTTGCTATTGTTCAGATCGTATGGGGTCTCTTGGTAGACGTAGTAGTTCAGCCAGTTGGAGAACATCAGGTTGGCATGTGCGCGCCAGGTGACGATCGGCTGACGGCTCGGATCGTCCTTGGGATAGTAATTTCGCGGTACAGCGATGTCCAATCCTTTGTTAATGTCGCGCTGGTACTCGTCCTGCAGGGTCGTCGGATCATACTCGGAATGCCCTGTCACAAAAATTTGCCGTCCGTCCTTGGTTGCGACGACGTATATACCTGACTCCTCGGACTCGGACAAGATCTCCAGCTCCGGCACTTTTTCAATATCTTCCCGTCGATTTTCCGTATGGCGGGAGTGCGGGATGTAGAAGTAGTTATCAAATCCGCGGAACAGCTTTACATTTTGCTTGTTCAGCGTATGCGGGAAAATTCCGAATATCTTATCCGGCAATGGATGCTTGGGAACCCCAAAGTGATGATAAAGTCCCGCTTGGGCTCCCCAGCAAATATGGAGAGTCGAGGTGACATTGGTCATCTTCCAATCGAGGATTTCCTGTAGCTCCTTCCAGTACGTCACCTCGTCAAATTCCAGTTGTTCCACGGGTGCGCCTGTAATGACCATTCCGTCAAAGCGTTGATCCTTGATTTCCTCAAACGTTTTATAGAACATCGACAAATGCTCTTCCGATGTGTTTTTTGAGGTGTGACTGCACATGTGGAGCAGCACGATTTCCACCTGCAACGGTGTATTCCCCAGGAGGCGGAGCAGCTGCGTTTCCGTCGTTTCCTTGACTGGCATCAGGTTTAAAATGACGATGCGCAGCGGCCGGATGTCTTGTGTGAAGGCTCTGCTCTCCTTCATCACGAAAATATTTTCCCCCGCCAGTATTTCCGTTGCTGGCAACTCGTCAGGCAATTTGATTGGCATGTGTATCCCCCTTCCCATCCTCTGTAAAACAGGCAGAAAAATAATAATCCGACTAATTCGACAAAGATACATTCCTACCTGCTAGGATAATAGGTGGGAATAAAAAAAGCAACGTCCATCACAAAGGAATATTCCTCGGGGAGACGTTGCTTTCACGGTTATTTTTTCATGTGTTCTTTCATCAAACGATTCTTCGTTTCCCAGACGTCATCACTCATGTACAAGCGGTAGTGCTCCGGATTCAGCATCCGTAAATACTCCGGCCAGAACAACTTCAGCTGCTCACGATGATACGCACGAATTTCTTCTAGCGACGGCAAGTCGTATACGAGTTTGCCTTCAATGAAGACTGGTATCAGGAGCGATTCTGCTCTGTATTTTTCCAGTTGCTTGTTCAAATAAGGGTGGCTCGGATTGAACAGGTGAAGCGAAGCTCCCGTCGGCACCAGCTCTTCTTGCGGGAAGCACAGATAATCTGCGATCGCCTTGTTCGTCTCCGGATCAATCAGGCGATACATATCCTTGACTCCAGGGTTGGTCACTTTTTCCGGGTTGCCCGAGATCTTGATCGTCGGTAAGTAATCCCCATCCGCGCCCTCTCTCGCTACCAGCTTGTAGACACCGCCCAATGTCGGTTGGTCTGCCGCTGTAATCAGCTGCGTACCCACACCCCAGCTGTCCACTCGGGCTCCCTGTACCTTGAGGTTCAGAATCGTATGCTCATCGAGGTCGTTGGACGCGACGATCTTCACGTAAGGAAGTCCCGCTTTGTCCAGCATCTCCCTGGTCTTGATCGACAAGTAGGCGAGGTCCCCGCTATCCAGCCTCACCGCAGACAGTTGTTTCCCTTCCGTCTCCAGCTTCTTGCCCAGCGCAATCGCATGAGGAACCCCACTGTTTAACGTATCATACGTATCCACGAGCAAGGTCACTTGGCCTGGCAGCGCCTGCGCGAATCGCTCGAACGCTTCTTCCTCGCTCTCAAAGCTCTGTACCCAGGAATGGGCGTGCGTTCCTTTGGTCGGGATGTTAAACATTTTCCCAGCCAGCATGTTGGAGGTAGCGTCAAAGCCAGCCAAATAAGCCGCTCTCGTCCCCCACAGCGCAGCGTCTGCTTCCTGCGCCCGGCGTGTACCGAATTCCATGAGAATGTCAGAGCCCGCGACATTTTTAATACGAGATGCCTTGGTCGCAATCAGCGTCTGGTAGTTCATGTAGTTCAAGAGCGCGGTCTCTACCAGCTGGGCTTCCATCATTCGGCCTTCGACGCGAATCAGCGGCTCATTGGGGAATACCAGCGTCCCTTCCTTTACAGAGAACAACGAACCCATAAACCGCAGGTGCCGCAGTTCTTCCAGAAAAGCAGGATCGTAGTTCTCCTCCTGCTCACTCAAATAGGCGAGATCGCTTTCTTCAAAGCACAAGTTTTTTATGTAAGCGACGATTCTCTCCAGCCCAGCCGATACCGCGTACCCATTTCCAAAGGGAAGCTTGCGGAAATAAGCTTCAAATACCACTTTGCGATTGTGTGTCCCGTTGATCCAATGGGCATACATCATATTGATTTGATATTTATCTGTGTGCAGTACCACACCTGATGATTGCATGGGACATAAGCCTCCTGTGTCTTCCTTTCCACCATCATACCAGAGTTGCCAGAGGATGTCCCCTGGGCAGTGGAAGCAGCTGGGGATTTGTTATAGTATGAAGGGAGTGCACATGTTGGGAGTGAATGAGATGTCAGATAGAAAAATCGTATACGTGAGCAAGGGCTTGCCCAAGAACAAGCAGTATAACGGTCAAGAATTTCGCTCCGGCATATGGAAGGAACAAGCGGATGAGCTCCGTGTCCACACTCATCAGATCGCAGAAGACGATGTGGAGAACCATGCGTACCATGGAGGTCCTGACCGCGTCGTCTGCCTCTATCCTTTTGAACATTATGCCCATTGGGAGAAGGAATTTGGTCAACCATTGGAAAAATCGGCATTTGGTGAAAATGTGACCGCTGAAAATATGCGTGAGGACCAGGTCTGCATCGGGGATGTTTACCAGTTCGGGGAAGCGATCCTGCAAGTCGCGCAAGGCCGTTATCCTTGTGCTACTATTAATAAACGCAATCAGAACAACCTGCTGTTGAAACAAATCATTGCGACCGGGTATACCGGCTACTTTTTCCGTGTCCTGCAGGAAGGCACAATCAAGACGGACTCCGCTATCGTCCAATTGTCTGCCCATCCCCTGCAGGTGAGCGTCTCCTCGATCCACCATCTATACTTTCACGAGAAATCTCCAGACCCTAAGGTGTTAGAGCGTATGCTCGAAGTGGAAGAGCTCGCCCTGCCCTGGCGCAAATTACTGCTCGAAAAGCAGCAGAAGTTATGAAAGGAATCGTTCCATGCGAATCAATAAATACATAAGCGAAACCGGCTTTTGCTCGCGTAGAGAATCAGATAAGCTCATCGAAGCCAAACGGGTGACGATCAATGGCCAACTGGCGGAATTGGGGAGTACCGTCAATCCGGGTGATGACGTACGAATCGATGGACAGCCAGTCGGCACCAAGAAACACTCGGTCTACATCGTCCTGAACAAGCCTGTCGGCATTACCTGCACAACCGAATTGCATGTAAAAGGAAATATCATCGATTTCGTCAACCATCCGGTACGCATTTTCCCGATCGGCCGATTGGACAAGGACTCTCAAGGTCTGATTCTGCTCACGAATGACGGAGATATCGTCAACAAAATATTGCGGGCAGAAAACAATCACGAAAAAGAGTACATCGTCACCGTCGACAAGCCGATCACTCCGCAATTTGTGCAAGGGATGTCCAGTGGCGTCCGAATCCTCGGGACCGTCACCAAGCCTTGCAGGGTCACCAAAATCGGCGATCACGTCTTCAAGATCATCCTCACCCAAGGACTCAACCGACAGATCAGACGGATGTGCCAAGCATTCGGCTATCAGGTACGTCAGCTGAAACGGGTGCGGATCATGAACATTCAACTGGACAATCTCAAGGTCGGACAATGGCGCGACCTGACCCATCAAGAGCTGGAAGAGTTGAATAAAAGTTTGTAAGGCAAACAGGATCGAGCAGCTTCATTGCTCCTTCCTGTTTTTTCATACCCCCATTCATTTTCAAGAATATTTCGCATTTACAACCTGGCACCATCCCGCTACTATTTAGGGCATAAGTCGGTTTCTCCTAAGCCAACGAAAAATATAGAAAAGAGGTGGAGAGAACCGCTCATCCTCGTGATGGGCTGGATCTCATGGCTGATGAAATTGGTTTGCGTCGATTGCAACAAGGAATACCCTGCTCCATTCTTTGACTATCAATGCGAGTGTGGCGGACTGTTTGATATCGTTCACGATACCAAGCATCTGGACGCTGAACAGTTGAAACGCGCCTTTCACGAACGCTTGTCAGAACGCATGACCCCTTATGCCAGCGGAGTGTGGCGCTACAAAGAATTGATCTTTCCTGAGCTTGCGGAAGAGTACATCACCACCAAATATGAAGGCAACACTGGCTTGTACACCTCCGAACTGCTCCAGTCATACACCGGGAATCGCAAAGTCTTGCTCAAGGCACAGAGTGAAAATCCGAGCGGTTCTTTCAAAGATAACGGCATGACAGTCGCTGTCTCTCATGGACGCTCGCTCGGCTATCAGCGATTTACCTGCACATCAACAGGAAATACTTCCTCTTCTCTCGCCATGTACGCGAGTATCGCACAAGGCGAATCCTATGTATTCGTCCCGAACAAAAACATTTCCCTCAATAAAGTACTCCAGACACTCGCTTACGGTGCCAAGGTCATCAGCTTTGACGGCACCTATGACGATGGCATACGGTTCTACGAGCGTCACAGCAAGGAGCTCGGTCTCTATATTTGCAACTCGATCAATCCATTCCGCATCGAAGGACAAAAGAGCATTGTTTTTGAAATTGCGCAATATCTCAACTGGAATTTGCCTGATTGGGTCGTTATTCCCGGCGGCGCATTGAGCAATGTCACTGCATTGGGAAAAGGGCTGCAGGATCTCAAGACTCTTGGGCTGATCGACAAGCTTCCTCGCGTCGCGCTCGTCCAGGCAGAAGGAGCCAGTCCGTTTCATCAGATGGTGTCAGAAGGACGCAGTGAGCTCATCCCCGAACCACATCCATACACGCGTGCTTCTGCCCTCAACATCGGCAATCCGCCTAGTTGGAGAAAAGCGCTTCGCACGATCGAGGAGACACGCGGTGTGACGTGCTCAGTCACGGATCAGGAAATTTTGGATGCCAAAGCGTTGGTCGACAAAAGCGGAATTGGCTGCGAGCCTGCCTCTGCTGCGACGGTCGCTGGCCTGCGCAAGCTCGTTTCCCAGCAAATCATCGACAAGGACGAGACCGCCGTCTGCATCTTGACGGGCAACATGCTGAAAGACACGGATGCGCTGCATGAATACCACTTGGGTGAATCGTCGAAAGGTGCTCTCCGTAACACCATTCAGCCTGCCGAGCTTTCCTTGCAAAACATCGCCAGTCTGTTGTAGTGAAAATAGCCATGCAAGGGGAGGTGGATTGATTCCGATGTTGGGATCGCGTGCTTTGAACCGTGCCCTGCTCGCGAGACAGCTGTTGCTGAGTCGCGTGAAACTGCCCGTTCTAACTGCCGTCGAGCGCTTTGTCGGCTTCCAAGCCCAAAATCCGCTAGCGCCATATTACTGCCTCTGGTCGCGGATCGAAGAATTTCGCCCGGAAGAACTCTCCCAGCTCATTGAGGATCGAAAAGCCGTTCGCATCGCATTGATGCGCTCGACTATTCACTTGGTGTCAGCCCGGGATTGCCTCATGCTTCGTCCTTTGATGCAGGCTGTCCAGGAACGGGGTTTGAAAAGCGCATTCGGCAAGCAGCTCGACGGGGTAGATAGCGAGAAGCTTGCCACCGCAGGACGTGCATTGGTCGAAGCCCACCCGCTAACGTTCAGCGAACTCGGCAAACAGCTCAGCGAACAATGGCCCGAGCGAGATCCTGCTGCTCTCGCTGCTGCCGTACGGACGTTTGTTCCACTCGTTCAATTACCGCCTCGTGGCCTTTGGGGAGAGAGCGGACAAGCTACGCATACTTCTGCGGAATCGTGGCTTGGTCAATCCCTATCCACCCTACCGGACGTGGACGAGATGATTCTTCGCTATCTAGCCGCGTACGGCCCGGCGACCATCAAGGACATACAGACTTGGTCGGGACTTACCCGATTGCGTGAGTCGATCGAGAAGCTGCGTCCCCAGCTGGTCACCTTTCGAGATGAACAAGGGCACGAGCTGTTCGATCTGCCTGACGCTCCGCGGCCAGACCCTGATACCCCGTCCTCTCCGCGATTCCTTGGCGAGTTTGACAATATGCTCTTGGCGTATGCAAATCGCACGCGCATTCTCGATGAAGCGTATCGGAAGCGAGTGTTCACCGTGAATGGCATCATCCGGTCAACCATTCTCATTGACGGGTTTGTCTCGGGAACTTGGCAACTCAAGCGGGAGCGCAGGAACGTGACTTTACTCATCGAGCCTTTCGCTGCGCTATCCGAACAAGATCAACACGCACTCACAGAAGAAGGAATGCGTCTGCTACAATTTGCTTGTGCTGATGCGGATTCCAGAGACATCGTAATCGTTCCACCCACGAGATGAATCACCTGAAAAAGGATGCAACCACGGTTGCATCCTTTTCTTCTGACATCTTTGGTCGACCATCCTGTCGAAACCGAATAATCTTTCCCGGGAAATCGACAGCGCGACGATTCTAGCTATTGTCTAAAAATGTTTGCCATTTGCGTAGTAGCTTTCCTTTTGATAGGCGATAAAGGCCATTTCTACCTCCGGAATGTCGAGTGACAGGATGTGCCGTGTGACGATTTCGGCAAACTGGTCACGTGTCTCCTGTCCCCGCTCAAACCACGCTACCTCAACAAATGGGTAGGAATCTACCACTTTTCCGCCAAAGACGCCTGTCGTATGTAAACATTCGATCGTGAAATTGTCCGTGCCGCATCCGCAGAGAACGGCCAGTTCCTCGAGTAACGGCTCACTGATCGTTGCCAATTGTTCTGCCTTGATGCCTCGTACGATTAATTGTGGCATATGGGTAGTCTCTCCTTTTTGTTTGTTCTGGGAATCATGTCTCTTTTCATCATACTCTTCCCGCCAATTCCTGAGTAGCCGATATCTTTCTCTATTTTTAGTTAACTCAGACCATAGTGGCGGGGTGGAAAAAGGAGAAAGCGCTCCAGGTTAGTAGGGACACTTGCTCGGGGGCCATCCCTGTACGGCTCCATTCCAAAAGCGGAACGGCGTCCAAAGTTGTCACTTCAAGGGAGTATCTCAGAGGTGGACGCTCAAGCGTGTTCCACTTTTTCCACTCCGCCTCGGCTGTGTTCCTAATACCTTCGCTTTTTTCTCCTTTTTCCTGGATAGCATTTTGGTTTGGGCTGGCTTTTTACTGACCCTATTAAAAGCCTGTCTGTTCTGCTTTGCTGTCTTTTCCCTTCAGCTCATACCACAGTGGCGGAGCGGACAGTCTAGTCTCCCTTGCAGGACGTAGCCCGGAGCGGAGAATGGAAACAGGCTTATCTCACTGTAACCACTTTCTCGACAGCCTGAAAAGCGTGTTTCGCTTTTTACTCTATCTATTTTTCGGGATGACCTGTACCATTCGCGATCGATGAAACGTATCTTCTTTTGTGCCTTACGAGCCAGTAATGAAAGGCTTACTATTTCACGTCTTTTGTATTAAAGTGTATGAGGGACAACTTCTATTAAACGCGCGCCCAAACTAGAGAGGCGTTTTTGGAAAGGTGAGTAACCATGGATCTTTGGCAAATCTTCGTGGCGTTTGTGTTGGGACTTGTAGAAGGACTCACAGAATTCGCGCCAGTCTCTTCAACTGGGCATATGATTATCGTCGATGATACCCTGTTGCATTCAAAAACTCTGTTTTCGCCAGAAGTCGCGAATACCTTCAAGGTGGTCATCCAGCTCGGCTCGATTTTAGCGGCCGTCATCGTCTTTAAAGATCGTTTTCTCAGTCTGCTCGGTCTGAAAAAAATCTCTCCAGATGGCAATGGTCCAGGACACAAGCTCCGTTTGTCGCAAGTCTTTGTAGGGCTTTTACCGGCTGCCGTATTGGGATTGCTGTTTAATGATTACATTGATGAGTATCTGTTCTCGATCAACACTGTATTAATAGGGCTCGTGGCAGGGGCAGTCCTGATGGTCGTAGCTGACTGGTTCCGCCCTGGCAAGCCCAAAGCAGCGAGCGTGGACCAAATTACGTACAAGCAAGCTCTCATTATCGGTTTGTTCCAATGTATCGCCCTTTGGCCTGGTTTTTCCCGTTCAGGATCTACCATTTCTGGCGGGGTTCTATTGGGCCTGAGTCACCGTGCGGCATCCGATTTCACCTTTATCATGGCGGTTCCAGTCATGGCAGGTGCCAGCTTTCTGTCGCTCTTGAAGCATTGGCAGTATATTACCGCTGATACTCTCCCCTTCTTCATCGTCGGGTTCGTTAGCGCCTTTCTATTTGCCTTGCTGGCGATTCGTTTCTTCCTGAAGCTGATCAACAAGATCAAGCTGGTACCATTCGCTTTGTATCGCATCGTACTGGCTGCTGTCATTTTCTTTTTCGTCATGTAGTCTGCTATGACAAGCCAAACAAAAAGCTGCATTCCCGTGGGACTGACCCCGTTCAATCGTGAATGGGGTCAGCATTCCAACTCTTCTTTTGGCGGAAAAACGGGATGTCTAATTGTGAACCTGTTGTTCCTCTAGATATCTTTCACAATCCAGAGCGGCCATGCACCCGCTTCCTGCAGCAGTAATTGCTTGGCGGTATAAGCGATCCTGGACATCTCCGCAAGCAAATACCCCAGGAATATTTGTCTGTGTTGTCCCTTTTTCTACGATGATGTACCCCATTTTGTCCAATTCCACTTGTTTGTCTAAAAATGAAGTGTTTGGTCGATGTCCGATCGCCACAAAAATACCGTCCGTTTCCAAAACTTCGTCTTTGCCGCTTTCGTTGTTTTTCACTTTCAGGCCTGTAACACACTTTTCCCCCGCAATGATTTCTAAAGGGCTGTTATTCAAGCTCCACGTAATTTTAGGGTTGCTCCGCGCACGTTCCTGCATGATTTTGGAGGCTCTTAACTCGTTCCTCCGATGTACGATCCGAACCTCTGTAGCGAACCTTGTTAAAAAAATCGCTTCTTCCATAGCGGAATCTCCACCGCCGACTACCATAATTTTCTTGCCTCGAAAGAAGAAGCCATCGCACGTTGCACAGGTGCTTACACCACGTCCAATGTTTTCTTTTTCTCCTGGAATATCTAATAGCTTTGCAGAAGCACCCGTTGAAATGATTAACGAAGTTGTTTTCATTTCTGTCGATCCTTCCATTTTTAAAGCAATGGAATGGTTTGATAAATCGACTTTCGTTACCCAGCCTGTTTGAAACGCAGCTCCAAAACGCTCCGCTTGCTTGCGCATGCCTTGCATTAACTCTCTCCCCATGATCCCATCAGGAAAACCCGGAAAATTCTCGACATCTGTAGTCATTGTTAATTGCCCTCCGACTTCAGGTCCTTCAATCACCAAAGGACTCATGTTAGCTCGGGCTAAATAAATTGCCGCTGTTAAACCGGCAGGACCAGACCCCAAAATAATCGTTCGATACATGTTTACCTCCAATTGATCTTTTCTTTGACCGAAAGCCTGATTCAGTTGTATTTAAAGGTTTTGCAACGGTGGGGCAACCTCTTGGACAGCAGAAGCATTCCTGTAAACGCTTGTATCCAACTGTTTGGTAACCTTGCTTGTGATCAACCCTGCCGTCATGCTTCCACTCACGTTCACGGCTGTGCGTGCCATATCAATCAAAGGCTCGATTGAAATAAGCAACCCGACCAGGGCAACTGGCAAGTTCATAGTGGAGAGGACAATAAGCGCCGCGAAAGTTGCTCCTCCACCTACGCCTGCGACGCCAAAGGAACTAATGGCAACTACAGCAATCAAGGTCAAAATGAAGGTTGGATTCGTCGGATCGATCCCTGCCGCAGGTGCGACCATGACTGCTAGCATCGCCGGGTAGATCCCAGCGCATCCATTTTGTCCGATTGAAATACCGAATGATCCTGCAAAATTAGCGATTCCTTCTGGAACTCCTAATTCTTTATTCTGTGTTTGAACATTAAGCGGTAATGTGCCCGCACTGGAACGAGAGGTAAATGCAAAGGTCAGGACAGGGATCACTTTCTTTACGTATGTCAAAGGATTTAAACCCGATAACGTAATAAGCAGCAAGTGAACACCAAACATAATGAGCAGAGCCACATACGAAGCCAGTACAAATTTGCCAAGCCGCCAAATGGCAACCAGATCACTTGTTGCTGCTATTTTTGTCATTAACGCAAGCACCCCATATGGTGTAAGCCGCAGGATCAAGGTCACCACTCTCATGATGATGGTATAAAGAGAGTCGGTTATTTTGGCAAACAGTTCTGCTTGATCCGGTTTTTTTCGCTTCACTCCCAAATAAGCCGTTCCTAAAAAGGCTGCAAAGATAACCACGGCAATCGTCGAGGTCGGGCGTGCACCCGTTAAATCGAGAAACGGGTTACCTGGCAGAAGCTCCACCAGCTTTTGCGGCGCTGACATGTTTTCAAGATTTCCCAATGTATTTCCGATCTTTTCAATCTGAGCAGATTCTTTCGCACCTTGTTCTAGCTGTAATGACTGCAAATCGGCCGCAAGCGATGCTCCAATTCCGATCGCTGCTGCTATCGCAGTGGTCCCCACCAATAACCCGATGATCAAACCGCCGATTTTCCCTATGTTGTGAGAAAGGGTTGCTTTTGTGAATGCTGACAGGATCGATATGAATACCAGTGGCATGACAACCATCTGCAGTAATTTGATATAGCCATTCCCCGCGATGTTGAACCAATCCACGGACAGTTTGATAACCTCAGCCCCTGATCCATAGACAAATTGCAACAAGAGGCCAAATACAATCCCCAAGCCTAATCCGGTAAACACTCGCTTGGAAAAAGAGACGAACTTCTTTTGCATGTAAAGCAAGATTGATAGGATCACTAACATGCCCAAAATATTAAGAAGCACTTGAAAAGTCATGAGAATTCCCCTCCTTCACGATTTATTTGATCCTTTGATTTACGGCATTCGCTATTCTTTTCAGGCCCTCTTCCAAGACAGTCCTCGGGCAAGCAATGTTGACTCTCGTGAATCCTTCGCCCCCTGGCCCAAACTTGTATCCCTCGTCAAATGCCACCTTGGCCTGCTTTTGAAAGAACTGTTCAAGCGTTTTCGCATCCATCCCCAGTTGTCGGCAATCGAGCCAAACCAGATAGGTTCCTTCCGGTTGGATCACGTTTACTTCTTTTATATTGGTTTGAATAAAGTCTGTGAGAAAAGCAAGGTTCTCCCCCAAATAATTCAAACATTGATCCAGCCATTCATCTCCATGCTTGTAGGCCATTTCAGCAGCAGCTATTCCAAATGTGTTGGATAGACCCAGATGAAGCGTATCCAACGCTTTCGTAAACCTATTTCTTCGCCCTTGATCCGGAATGATAATGTTGGACATTTGCAGACCTGCCATGTTAAACGTTTTACTTGGCGCTGTACACGTGATGGAACCAAGTGAAAATGTTTCGGAAATGCTGGCAAACGGGGTATGGCGGTATCCATTGTGGATCAGATCAAAGTGAGCTTCATCAGACACAACAAGCACGTTATGCTCAGCACATATTTGGCCCAATCGTTCAAGCTCTTCTTTTGTCCACACTCTCCCGACCGGATTATGCGGGTTGCAGAGAATGATCATTTTCACAGTAGAGTCGATTTTACTGATTAGATCTTCGTAATCCATTTCATACCGGCCATTTTTGAGAATAAGCGGATTTAGCACCAGCTCTCGTCCATTCTTCTGCACCACATCCGGAAAGGGGTGATACACTGGCGGCTGGATAATCACTTTGTCTCCTGGCTGGGAAAAGGTTTGAACAATGATGCTTAATGCTGTCAAAATACCTGGGCTGCAGCGTATCCATTCTTTTTTAATCGTCCAATGATGCCTGCGTTCCACCCAACCAATAAAAGACTCAAAATAGGCATTAGACCTCGCCGTATAGCCAAAAATCCCATGCTCGGCTCTACTGATTACATGATCAATGACGGGCCCGGGGCATCTAAAATCCATGTCGGCTACCCACATGGGCAAGATATCTTTTTCCCCGAACAGTTTTTCAGCTTTGTCCCACTTTAATGAGTCCGTGTTAAAGCGGTTGTGGACTTGATCGAAATCATAATTCATTTGCTAACCCTCCTACTCCACTGTTAGAAAACTCCCATCAAGGGCCAAGGTGCAACCGATGATCGCGTTTTCATTTTTTTGTTGTGCTGCCCGCACAGGCGGGAGCAACCCCTGTCATGAGATAGCGGAAGAAATCAGTGATTCCTCCCCCCGTGCTTTTCCTGTCTATCCTCACCTTACGACTGGAAATCCTTGTTTCACCCACTCGTCATAACCGCCGATCAGGTTCCGTACATTTTTGAAGCCGTTAGCTTGCAGAAAGCTCACTCCGATGGCAGACCTTCTACCCGTTTTGCATTGAACCAAGATCGGTTTGTCGTGCGGTAATTCTTGAATTCTCATCGACAAATAACCGAGCATGATATGTTTAGCCTCAGGAATATGCCCTTCTTTCCGCTCTTTTTCGTAACGGACATCAAGAACATACAGTTGTCCTTTTTGTACGGTATCTCTTACCTCCTCAGGTGTTACTTCTTCATATTTCACAAACTTCTCATGGTCATCGAGATCGAAGACATTCAGATCCATCGTGGAAGCCACCTTATCCATTCCAATAGACTGCAAATCCTTCAAAATATCCGGAACGGACTGCTCTGAGGCCAATAGGTAAATCGGTCGATCATAGTCCAGCAGCCATCCGGCCCACGTGGTAAATGACTTGTCGAATGGGATATTGATGACTCCCGGCAAATGCTTTTGGGCGAATACTTTTGCTGGCCGGGTATCCACGACAACACCTTGTTCCACCCATGTTTCGACTACAGCTATTGAGGCATCCTCGTGAATTGGAGCCTCTCCCTCTTGTAATAACTGTGCACCTTCTTTGTTCAGTTGCTTCATCATCGAAAAATAGGTTGGCGGCTCTGGCTGCTCCTCCAACAAACTCTGAATAAAATGCTCCTCATCATCATGCTGCAACGCCCAATTCGTGCGTTTCTCATAACCGACAGTCGTTGACTGGACTGCCCCTATTGCCTTGCCGCACGCGCTGCCCGCCCCGTGCCCAGGCCAGACTTGAAGATAGTCAGGTAGCTTTTTAAAGCGCGATAAAGAGCGAAACATTTTGCGCGCCATTTCTTCGGAGGAACCGCTTACCTTTGCCGCTTTCTCCAGTAGGTCTGGACGCCCAACGTCTCCGACAAACACAAAGTCACCTGAAAAGATGCCGATCGGTGCATGTGCCGACGAACCGCCATCCGTTAAAAGCAGCGATATATGCTCTGGCGTGTGTCCCGGTGTATGAAGCACTTCGAATGTGAGATTGCCAATGTTGAATGTGTCCCCGTCTTTTAGGAAACAGTGCTTGTGTTCGCGTGCGTATTGGTAACTCCAATCAGTCCCTCCTTCATCTGACAGATACAAGGTAGCTCCGAACCTCGAAGCGATTTCCCTCGCACCGGAGAGGAAATCAGCATGGATATGCGTTTCCGTCACGCCAACAATCTTCACCCCGTTGGCCTTCGCTGCTTTCGCATACTTTTCGATATCGCGCGCCGGATCAATTACGATGGCCTCACCGGTAGCCTGGCATCCCACCAGATACGATGCTTGGGCTAATTTATCATCATAGAAATACTTGAGTAGCATAAGTCAGTCTCCTTTCATCTTTTCGTTTTTACATAATGCCTTTGAGCATGCCATTCCAATACATCAGGGGAAGCAAATCTTTTTTCAGCAGATACATACTTAACCTTTCTCGGGATTGATCAAATGGAAATGTCTCTTGGGGATTCAACTCATAGTCAAATTCAGCTAATATCAATTTTCCATAACCTGTGACCAGTGGGCATGAAGTATAACCGTTGTATTCGTTACGAATTGGTTTTCCGCTCATCAAAGATAAGAGATTTTGCACGACGACCGGCCCTTGCTTGCGTATCGCAGCCCCTGTTTTTGATGTTGGTAAATTGGTGCAATCTCCAATCCCAAAAACGTTACCAAAACGTTTATGCTGCAGCGTATATTTATCAACTTCGAGCCAACCATCGACGGAAGCAACTGGACTTTTTTTGATAAATTCAGGGGCGCTCATCGGCGGCACCACATGAATCATGTCGTAGGGCATGATTACGGGATCATTCGTATCCAGGTTCTCGAAAACCGCTTGTTTTTTTTCACTAATGATTTCAATGAGATTATGCTTAAACCGTGTTTCAATTTGTTTTCTTTCAATGACTTTCTGTAATGCATCCGCATACTTTTTCACGCCGAACAGGGTCGCTCCACCAGAGACAAACGTGATGGAAGATCGGGAGCGAACGCCTGATTTGCTGAAATAATCATCCGCCAAATACATGATTTTCTGAGGGGCCCCGCCGCATTTTACCGGCGTATTGGGATTGGTAAATATCGCAGTGCCTCCTTTAAAATTACGAATATTGTCCCAAGTGCTCTCGACATAGTCGTACGAGTAATTGCTGCATACTCCATGCTTGCCAATGCTCTCTTTTAGCCCTTTTACCTTATCCCAATCGATTTGAATGCCTGCTGCGACAACCAGATAGTCATAATTCAATTTGTTTCCGGACTCCGTAATGATGGCATTTTCGTTCGGCTGAAATTCGGCAACAGCATCTTGCATCCATACCGCGCCTTTCGGGATAACCGATGCTTCCTCCCGTTCCGTAACTTCCTTGCTGACTTTACCGGCACCCACAAGGGTCCATAATGGCTGATAGTAGTGTTTCCTTGCAGGATCTACTATGGCGATATTTTCGAATAGATCGCGCGATTGACGCAGGAGACGGGCTGCAACCGTTATTCCTGCACTCCCTCCGCCCACAATTACAATTTTGTAATGTGTCTTATGACTCATCCCGGACATTTGCATCCCCTCATCTCCATATAAAGTAACCGTCACAAATTCAAGGCATCCGCATTGATGAACAGCATGTAAATGGCAACTGCCATCACTACTCCGGAGAACAAATAATTTAGTGCTCTCTGCTGTTTGCTTAAGCGATTGGCCAGAAAAACACCTGCTATCCCGCCGATAATTCCGCCTCCCACGAACTCGATCACTACCCACCAGTTCACCAGTCCGGATAAACTGTAATTTGCTGCCGTTGTAAGCCCAAAGGTACCAACCGAAAGCAGTGAGGAGCCAATCGCCGCAATCATCGGCATCTTTGTCGCAAAGATCAGTCCAGGAACAATCAGGAAGCCGCCCCCAATTCCAAAAAAGCCAGACAACACCCCCACCAAAAGAGCGATGACAGCAACCCGCAGCAAATGAACCTGATCGCCGGCGTCACCCGTCTCCTCCTTCTTTTTCTTCGGCATAGCCATTCGAACTGCCATGACAATCATGAAAACCGCAAACAAAAATAACAGTTGTTTTCCAGGTATCAACTTGCCGACAAATGATCCAAAAAAAGCTCCAATCGCACCGAGAATGGCGAAATATACTGCTGTTTTCCATCGGACATGCCCGGCCTTCGCGTGCGGAATGAAATTTGCGTAAGCATTTACTGAAACCGCGAAAGCTGAGGTTCCAATTACGACGTGCGGATCCTGAATTCCAACTACGTAAAGCAAAAGAGGAGTAGCCAAAATAGATCCGCCTCCACCAAGCAAACCAAGAACAAATCCGACAATACCACCTGAAACGATCGCGAGAATCACTTGAATCGATGTCATACCTGTGCAAAGCCCTCCCTTCTGACTTTCTAGAACATTAATAAAGCAAGCATCATGCCAAATCGATTTTTCCCGTAAAATAGCCATTTTTCGCCTTTCACCTAATAAAAAATTCTCAGTATTGAAAATTTTTATTAGTGGAATATTCAGTCAAAGACAGTGCTCATGCCTCTTTCAACACTGATAATGTTTTTAGCATCCTTGGCAAAAAAAAGCAGATATGATGGTTTTGAGACATGGGAATGAAGAAAGCCGAGAAACCTCGGGAAGAATCCCTGAGTTTTCTCGGCTTCTGGACGTGCTATGAACTTTCCGACAAGAGTCAAGAACCGTGAACGGTCCTCATGGCGATGTCAGCACCATGCCGTTCGTTGTGATTTCCCCTTGTTGCAATTGATACATCTGAAAATACTTCCCTTTTTTCTCCATCAGGTCGTCGTGCTTGCCACGTTCCACGATGGTTCCCCGGTCCAATACGAGAATCTGATCGGCATTTTTGATCGTGGATAAACGGTGGGCAATGATGAAGGTCGTCCTCCCCTTTTTCAGAACTTCCAGTGCCTCTTGGATGACTCCCTCTGTTTCCGTGTCGATGCTCGCCGTGGCTTCGTCCAATACGAGAATGGCAGGATCAAACGCGAGTGCGCGAGCAAAGGAAATGAGCTGACGCTGTCCCGCAGAAAGGGTGCTTCCCTTTTCGATGACCGGCTCATCAAATCCTTTTGGTAACGTCCGCAGCAGTTGGTCCGCTCCCACGTCGCGCAATGCTTTCTCCGCCTTTTCCCGTGAAACCGCCGGGTCTCCCAAGGTCACGTTGGACAAAATCGTACCCGTGAACAAAAACGGATCCTGCAAAACGATCCCCATATGCTGTCGAACCTGTTGCTTCGTCATGTCTTGCACATTTCGCCCGTCAATCAGGACAGCTCCCTGTTTGACGTCGTAAAAACGGAACAACAGATTGATAATGGAGCTTTTCCCCGATCCGGTATGACCGACCAGGGCAACTGTTTCTCCAGGCCACGCTTCAAAAGATACCTGGCGCAATACGTATTGGTCGGAATGATAAGCAAACGAAACGTTCTCGAAGCGGACATTCCCCTGATAGCACGGAATTTTCCCCGGATCGACTGCAGTCCCTTCCTCGTCGAGCAGTTCAAACACTCGCTCCGCCGCGACCCGCGCCTGTTCCAACAAGGCCAGCTGGTTGACGATTTGAGTGATCGGCTGAAACAGTCGGTTGAGATAGTCGACAAACGCGTACATCACACCAAGAGTGAACAGGCTCCCTATTCCCATGGATGCTCCACCCACATACCAGATGAACAGAATAAACGCGGTGTTACGCAGCAACTGAACCAGATTGAAAGAAGCCGCTGAGTTGAAGAGCTGCATCTTTTTTTGATAGGTGAAAATCTCTTCATTCAGCTCGTCGAATTCTCGTTTGGTCTCCTTTTCTCTGCGAAACGCCTGTATGATTGCCATTCCTTGAATCGATTCGTTGATCATGGCATTGATGTCACTGAGCCGACTACGAATAACATGGTTGTAGGCAGCGGCGTACTTCCGATAAAGAATGACCCAGACCACCATGATCGGCAAAATAGTGAGACAAACTAGCGCCAGCTTTACATCGAGCAAAAAAAGAGCCGTAAAAATACCGATCAAATAAATGCAGCTGCTAAAAAACTGATCGAGCACCTTGCTGAATAGCTCTCGAACCGCCTCCGTATCGTTGGTGACACGGGCTACCACTTTTCCTGCAGGCAGATTGTCGAAATAAGGAATCGGCAAGCGCTGAATGTGGGCGAAGACATCTACCCTGAGCCTTTGAATGACCTGATTCGCTGATTTTTGCAGCATGAACTTTTGACCGTAATGAAAGAGGGACGCCAACGCGAGCAATCCCATATACAGGGCTGCCAGCATAAACAAGCCTCTGGTCTCCGGACGGAAAAAGCCGAATACCTCTTGATTAGTCAATTTCTGCGCCGGATACACGGCATTCCCGGAATCATTCACGATAGTCAGTGTCCCGTTTAACACCTGTCTCTTGCCATCTGCCGCAATCGGTTGATTGACAAAATAATATCCGCGACCGACTTGCAGCACACGTACTGGAGTCCCTACTCGCTCCCCTTCTGTCAGGTGGTCTTGGCGGGTGTACCATTTTCCTTGATACAAAGCAGAATCGTCACGCTGTTCTGTCTCGTACCACGGAAGCTCAATCCCGAGTATATGGGTATCAATCATTTTTTTAGCCAGAAAAGGCCCTGTCAGCTCTGCTGCCACCGCGATGGATAGCATCAGCAAGCCTAACAGGATCGTCTTCTTGAAATAGGATGCATAGCGAAATAACCGCTTTCCTGTTGACATGGAATCACTCGCTCTCCGTCAATTGTGCTTCCATTTGTTGCCGTTCGTATTGTTCCTTGTACCATCCGCCACGCTCGAGAAGCTGTTCGTGAGTCCCTTCCTCGATGATTTGCCCTTCATCGAGCACCAGCACCCAATCAGCATGCTTCACTGCGGACAGGCGATGCGTCGTAATCATCGTGGTCTTGCCTGCGCGCTCACGGCGAATATTTGCAATCATTTCCGCCTCTGTTTTGCCGTCTACTGCCGACATGGCATCATCAAGAATCAAGATTTCTGGCTGAACCAATAACGCACGTGCAATCGACACTCGCTGCTTTTGACCGCCAGACAACGCTACCCCTCTTTCCCCGACGATCGTTTCTACCCCTTCAGGCAAAAATTGCACATCGCGAGCAAAAGCGGCTAACCGTAAAGCATCCTGCAGCTCTTCCTCTGTCCCGGCTTTTTTACCGAACAACACATTTTCCCGCACGGTTTTGGAGAACAAGATCTGCTCTTGCGGTACATAGCCGATCCAACGCTTGAGCTGATCGAGAGAAATCTGCTCCAGTGGAGTGTCAGAGATGGTGACGTTCCCCGTGCCGAGCGGATATTCCCGCAAAAGCTGGCGCACCAGCGTTGTTTTCCCGCTGCCAGTCCGACCTACGATGCCGAGCGTCTGGCCCCGTTCCAGAGAAAAGGAGACGTCCTTGAGCTGGTCGACATGCGCGGATGGATAACGAAACGTGACGCGATCAAATTGAATGGTCTGTGGAATCTCTGGTTGCAGAGGCTGTTTGTGGTCCGTCACATCTGCCTGATACCCCAGTGTCTCATTGACACGATCGAGGGAGGCACTGCCTCGCTGCATGACGTTGATCAGTTCTCCGATCGCAAACATGGGCCAGATGAGCATCCCCAAATAGACGTTGAAGGAAACCAGCTCACCGAGTGTCAGCTCCTGATGAAAGACGAGATAACCGCCGTAGATCAAGCCAATCATGTAGCAGATTCCCACGAGAATTTTCACGGTAGGCTCGATGAGAGAGTCTACCTTGGCGACCTCAATATTTTTTTCATACACCTCGTTGGTCATCGCGCGAAATCGCTTTTCATCGGCCGTTTCCTGCACATAAGCGCGAATGACTCTGACCCCTGCTACCGATTCGAGCACTTGGTCGTTCAACTCACCGAAGGAATCTTGGGCTTGGGAAAACCGCACGTGGATCTTCTTGCCATACTGATTGATCGCGTAGGCCATCAATGGCAGCGGCAGAATGGAGGCCAATGTCAATTTCCAGCTAACGAAAAAACCCATAGTCAATATAATGACGCTGGTAAAGCTGGCTGAGTCCACCAAGGTCAAAATACCAAAGCCCGTCGTCATCGACACTGCCTTTAAGTCGTTCGTAGCGCGGGCCATCAGGTCCCCCGTACGATTTTTTTGATAAAAGGTAGGCGTCATTTTGAGGAATTGAGTCATCAGCCTGGAGCGCAGCGTCCGCTCAGCTAGAAACGCCCCGCCAAACAGTTTGTTCACCCAGACGAGATTGACCAGATAGAGCACGACTGACAGAACTGCATAAAACAGAATGATCTGAAACAATCGTTCCGCTGTCATCGTCCCCAGCTGGAGTTCGTCGATCGCCACTCCGATGATTTTCGGGGGAACGACTTCTAGGATGCCACCCAGGATGAGCAACAGAATGGCAACGATATATTGCTTTTTATGCTCTCGAAAAAACCAGTCAAGCTTTGTCAAAACCGAAAACATCCGTGGTCAGCCCCTCTCATTTATCAAATCGTACTTCCTCTGTCTTCTTACCTGACGGACTTTTTGTTAAAAAAACCTCTATCGCGGCCTGTTCATGGAGGAGCGACCGCGTTTTAGCGGAAAGTTTTTATGCGCTCCAGACTGTATAAGCGTTAACGCTTATACAGTCTTACTCGTTATGAAAAACGCGGAAATTCGCCTGCGTCCTTTGGTTTGGCGGTCAATCGAACGGTGGTGGAGGGCAGATCGGAAACCTGCTTCTCCCCGCCTCCGCTATGTTGATATAGAACAAAAAAAGGCACATCGCTCGTAAGCAATCTGCCTTTTCTTCTATGCAAATAGAAAAAGCACCGGTTACGAAGACAGGTAACCTGCGCCATTGAGTGCGTGGTGAATAAAACCTACATTACTCGCCCATATGGTGTGGTTACGTCATATATGAAGTTTTTTGAACGACGATCATCCAACCGAATCATGACAACCCCACCTTTCCAAAAATTGTTGTTAATTTCCAAATAATACATTCTGAACTTTATCACCCCTGCTGTACCATTGTCAACGACTGTTTTTAATGGATAAGCCCTGTTCCCTTGATTTCCACCTCGACTCTCGGGCGAAAGGTAATACGGGAAAAATCCTTCTCCCAGTCTAGTTTCTTCCATACTTCCGGATAAAAGGCCATGAGCTGACGACCGACACCGTACAGATCGCACTTGGCTTCCTGGACCTTTCGCAAAACCTTTTCTGCATCCTTTGTTAAATGATCGGATAGTTTCTTATTGAGCTCATTGAATGCTTCTTCAGTCGTTAGTTGGTTATGTGGATACTCTACAACGTTGACTTTCAGTTTCACTAGCAAGTTGACCACGATGTTCTGCGGAGAGGAGCCCTCCACTTGTACGTTTATTTTCCTCTTTGCTCCTCCTACCAGCAAATTGATATAGGCAAGTGGTCGCAGCTTTTCATCCCCGTTGATTTTTTGCGAGATTCTCGCCCCCTTCATATCCCGCTTTGAAAAGATCATGCTGAGAAGTGATTCTTCCGGAGTCAGCGTCCCCGTCATTTCTTTGTCATGCATCAAAATGCTTCCAATTACAGCTGGCTCCCCTCCGACTATTCCCAAGTAAGGAATAATCAGATCCTCGCCCTGATCCAATAGGGATGGATAAATCGATTGGAGCGTTGCTTCAGGGATGATGCGCCTATCCACTTGACTCTCAATCAATTCGACCAAGTAAGAACCCACCAACGGATCTTTTGTAGACACTTGCTCCATAAGTTTTTTTGCCTCACCCTTTACAACTGCAATCTTTGCCTTTAATTCACCCATGGGATCTCGATAGAGTATATCCAGTGTCGTGTAGAGATCC
>JARDZO010000453.1 GCA_029240815.1 Brevibacillus sp. | reverse complement strand
CATTGTCTTTTCGCGTTACATTCTGCTCGCCTGGCAGCACCGGCAAAGCACGGACGCTCGCTCGTTTGGCGGTTTGTTTTATTTGTTGTGCGACGAAGTTGGAACGCTCGATTGGGTACTTGCTTTGCAACAACTGCTCGATTTGATCAATGAAGTCGCCAAGCAAGCAGGGAAAAAACTTTCGGTTCTGATTCAGCGTCAAGTCCAACAATGGATCTCAGCTTTGCCCAATTACATCAAGGCTTATCTGCCGATTTCAAGCTGCGAAAGTTGAGGTTTTAAATTACAAAGATGTAGAGGGCAAGCGTAAAACCAAATGGATTGCAACGGGGCTTCCGACAAAAGGGAACAAAAAGAAAGCAGAAAGTATGCTGCAAGACGTACGTAAAAACTTTGAAATTCCTTCTGAATCCGATGTCGAGGAAATAACACCGATAGTTGAACAAGTAGCAACACAAGCTGACGACAGTGCAACCGGTATTCTCTTTTCCGATTTCATGTTGGAATGGCTTGAAATGATGAAATATCTAGTGGAAGTATCTACACATGCGGCATATTCTTTTGCCGTGAAAACAAGGATTGTCCCTTACTTTCAGGAGAAGAAGATTTTACTTACCGAGTTAACGCCTAAGCATCTGCATGATTTCTATCAGTATTGTCTAAAAGAACACAAAGTCACGACGAACACGGTGCAGCATTACCATGCCAATATTCGTCAGGCTCTGCAACATGCCTTTTAAATGGACATGATTCGCTCCAATCCAGCAGACAAGGTTGACCGACCGAAAAAAAATCAATTTATCGGAAGCTACTACACGAATGAGGAGCTAATCAGCTATTTGAAGTGGTGAAGGACGATCCTGTGGAACTGGCCGTGTGTTTGGCCGCGTTTTATGGCCTCAGACGAAGCGAAATTGTCGGATTGAAATGGAACGCTATCAACTTTCAACTTCAAACCATTTCCATTCGCCACACAGTCACCTTGCACCTCTGTCAAGATAGTAGACACAAATTTTATCGAATCACCGCATTAAAGTAGTATAGGCGTTCAAAATCAGATGGCGTGCAGTATTGGATCGACGAATGGATGCGTTCGTTGTTGTAAAATACCTCGATGTACTCAAAAATACTTTGCTCGGGGGGTGAGTAGCCCAAGGAAATCGCATCCTCAGGCTCTCTCAGAACCGGACTTGAACCTCTCAGCTCATCCGGCTCCCATTATCCAGCCCAACTTAAATAGTTCATCTCCCATTGAACGAAGAGTGTCGGTTCTCGCTTTGCGATTTGGCTTAGCCAATCCAGTGCTCGTTTGCGCCGCTGCCTGAACCTTTTGTATTTTCTCATCGCCCAGTTTATCAACGCTCGATTCATTCGTCGGTATACCGAGTGCATTTCCGCCTTGTAGTAGCGTCCATAATAGTTGACCCAACCTCGTAGCACCGGGTTAAACATCTTTGACAGGTCTTCCAACGTCTTTTCCGATTTTAACTGAATTCGCCAAGTCCGGATCGTTTGTCGCATGGCCTTCTTTGCCTGATTGCTTGCACCCGGAATGAAGCTGATGAAGAATGTCCCCTCTCGATTCTTGGCTCTACGCGGTCGAAACGTATACCCCAGGAAATCGAACGCCACTTCACCGTGATGCAATCTGCGATTGTCATCTTTACAGTACACAATGCGTGTCTTTACCGGGTGTAATTCCAAACCGCACTCTCTCAGCCGTTTCTCAAGTTCGATCTTCAATTGTTCAGCTGCCATTTTGCTGCGACAGTGGACAACTGCATCGTCTGCATATCGCGCAAACGGCTTGTCCGGATGTGCCTTCTCCATCCATTTGTCGAAGGTGTAGTGGAGGAATAGGTTTGCCAAAACGGGACTGATTACACCACCCTGTGGTGTACCTTTTGATCTCATCACTAATTCCTTATTCGGCATTTGTATGGGGGCTTCTAACCATCTTTGGATATAGAGAATAAGCCACGAGTTATCCGTATGTTTACGGACAGCCTTCATCAGCAATTCGTGACTAATATTGTCAAATAGACCCTTGATGTCAAATTCGAGGACCCAGTCGTATTTCCAGCAACGTTGTCTCGTCACTGCTAACGCATCCATAGCTGACTTTCCCGGTCTATATCCATAGGAATCCCGATGAAAATGCGGCTCGACACAGGGTTCGAAGTATATTTTTGCGACCATTTGCGCCACGCGATCTGTCACCGTCGGCACACCCAGCAAACGACTGCCTCCGCTTTTCTTGGGTATCTCTACCGCCAGTACCGGCGGGGGGAAATAACTCCCGGATGACATTCTGTTCCATATGGTATAGAGGTTGTTCTTCAGGTTTAGTTCAAACTTTTGTAAACTGATTCGGTCAACTCCAGGTGCACCACCATTTGCTTTGACGCGGCGGAATGCCTCCAGTACAAGCTGTTTGGAGATTGTGTAGGGCTTTGTTTTGTCCATTGGTTCCTCCCTTGCGGTTGACCCCTGTTCAAAAATTGGATAATACAACCTCTTCGCTCCACTTCCATTACGAAGTTTCCTCACTACTACAGGTTGTTCCGTCTCTGTATTTCGCATCGATACTTTTGTCCTTACGGTTCTTTCGCTTGGAGGTTTCTCTTCACATCGAAATACAGGTTCCCGCGTTCCTGACCAAAGCCTGTGCCACGTTCACGCCGTCTCTATGCCGGCCACCATCCGGTCAGTAAGTAGGTTTCTTCCGGACTTATCCCGGGTCAACAACGCGAACCCGGTTTTGATGACATCCCTGCTATTTCGACACGTATTCGACGGTTCACTTGTGTTCGTCTCCATTGGCACTTACCTGACGGAGTCTGGCTCCGCCTTTTTCCGTAACGCTCACCACCATGGCTTTTGCCCACAGCAGCTTACGGTGGTTTGAAACCCTCACCTACATGACGGCTTCGAGGGGCCGACCCTCATCTCTGGTCAAGCATGGTTATGCCTTCAGTTAGGCTAACCTTCGTGGCACACCGTTGTCGTAGCAGTTTCCTTTTCGGCTCATGCTACCGACCATGGAATAGACTAGAAGCTGCTTCTGGTAATCGTAAGAGGCGTATTGACTGCCGCGGTCGGAATGGTGCAATACCTCTCCTGCGGGCTGCTGACGGCCGTGAGCCTGCTTCAGCGCCTGCAACACCAATTCCTTCGTCATCCGGTCGCTCATGTGCCACCCGACGATCTTGCGAGAGTATAAGTCCATCACGCTCGCTAGGTACAGCCAGCCTTCCCCAGTGGCGACATAGGTGATATCCGTAACCCATTTCTCGTTTGGCTTGCTGGCGGTAAAGTCCTGATTCAAGACGTTTTCGTGCACCGGCAGGCTATGCTTGGAATTCGTTGTGGCCTTGTACTTTCTGACCGTTCTGGAACGCCACTGCTGCTTGTTTATGATGCGCGTCACTGTTCGCTTCGAGATATTCACACCTTGCTGATGAAGCTTGCTGGTAATCTTCGGGCTCCCCGTACAGCTTGCGGGATTCATCGTAGACTTCCTTCACCTGCTCTGTCCATTCTTTGTGTCGACGCTCCCGATCGCTCTCGGGGCGATCCTTCCATTTGTAATACCCGCTGCGAGATTTTCCGCTCGTTCTCCAAAACACGGCATGCGTCGGATTCGTTTCCACGATCTTCGCCACACTTGTGCAAGCTTGTTGCTTGCACATGGTGTAAGGCTCGGGCATAGCCATTATTCCACGACGGCTAACATATATGCTCATCTGGACTACAGTTCAAAGATTTCGTCGGCGCAGGTCATGAGCAACACTTTGCAAATCCCAATTATGCAAAAAGCTCTTGAATCGTCACAAGGACAAATTCAAGAGCCTGTTCATTGTTAAGGTGGTGCGGTCG
>JARDZO010000452.1 GCA_029240815.1 Brevibacillus sp. | reverse complement strand
TGAATTATGATTCCCGTCCCAAGGTACTTGTGCTTGGTGTGCGTTACTTTGTCTCCGTTCTGTAGCGTTGATCTTGTCTGTTCCTCCTGGATATCGAATACACCAGATTCCACACACATTTTGATTCCGTAGTAGACACCAGCGCGTTCGGGTTCATTGTCTTCTGCTTCTAAAAGCCATCTGTTTTGCAGCCATTCAATCAATTTCTGCTTATCCAATGTCTCCATAATGCCCTCCTTATTCGGCCACCGGCTTTGCCTGAGCGGATTCGGTCGATTCGATGTGTTCAAACCAACCCATATCAGGATCAATCGCACCACATGATTCACAAAAGACCCAGGTTACCATTCCATCTGTATCCCTTTCGGCAACCCTACGGGCTTTACAACACTTGGTCAGTAGTCGTTCCATCGTTCATCATTCTCCTTTGAAAGTCTTGTAACCACTCGCGTCCTTCTCTGGTATAATCCGCGAAATGATGGCATGTGCTAGAGTCGCTAGAAGGGCCGCACAGCCTCACTAGATCATTAGCAGTAGTTTCGCCTTGGATAGCCCAGCGCCGCGTAATATGGGCCATTTCCAGCGTCCACACTGCGCTTTTATGCTTGCCGCAGCGTTCGCAACAATCGTTACTGCGAATCTCCACCTTCCGGCGCACAACAGGGCTTATCGCCCCGCGCTGTTTCGCCGTTTTCTTACTACACTGTTTACGGACTTGCATGGATTTGGGATATGCGCGGACAGGCTCATTCGCTAAATTTATGCTCATGCTTGCGCCGCCATTGTGGTTTCAAGAGCATCCGCAACGGTTTTCCATTCTTCCTCCGTTTTGATATCCTGAAGCACCTTGCCAATCTTCCGTCTCAGGGCTTCGGAAGCAAATGTCCCGAGCGTGTTCCAGTCCCATTTCATTTCATTCATGAGGTTGATTGCCCGGGATTTATTGTTTAACGATGCCGATTGGCTTGTCTGCTGTTGTCTGGATGGTTGTTGGTGTGTTTGTTCGCTCCGTGGTTGTTGCGCCTGCACAGGCTTGCTAGGCGGCTGAGACGATCCGTTACCATCGTCGTCATCACCAAGGGAGAGTGACAAGGCAGCTGCGTAGCTGTAACGCCTGCCGTAGGTGATCGCGGAACCGGCTCCCTGCGGATCAATCTTCACCGCTTTGAGTGTGAGAGGTTCAGACTCTATCCACTCGCCAGAGGTGTGCAGAATCATGGTACGGATGGTGATTTTCTCGCCGTCCCCACCCGGGAACTGCATCACCGTGAGGCCGTGCTTCTGCAAAAGTGGCTTGGTTTCGTCGATCATATGGTCTAGTGAGGTGTATTGCGACTTAAAATGTGGGTTGTTGGCATCGTGGGCGATAGACTTTACCTCGCCGCTGAATGCGACCAATGCTTGGGCTATTTTGCCGATAGTCTCACTCTTGTTACACATTTCCGTCACCTCACTTTATTTTCAGGGTTATTCGCTGTTGGAGTTCAACACCGGGTATCACTTCTCCAGACTTCAACCGTTCCAATATTCCGCGTTTATCCAGGTTACGGACTTCTTTTACCGTGAAGAAAATCTCCGGCACTTGGACTTCATCAACAATATTCACGCTAGGCGGACATTTCGCCAAACTGATGGAGAACAGGGACGATTTCACTTTTTCCTTTCCGGTCCGAACCATTTCGTTGTGAATGTATGTTTCCAACCAAGTTACTTCCTTGTCGATCTTTTTCGCGCGTTCCCGCAGACGGTTCACTTCATCGTCTATCGCATCCCGTTCAGCGGCCTTAGAGCGCATCAGTTTAACAATCGACTCGGCCTTCGTATCAAAAGCATCGTCCACACCGTCCAGCATCGTTTTTAAGGCTTCGTTATCCGAATCCTGCTCTAACAGTTCCAGCAGGTTGTTATATTGTTCTGAAAGGTCATACAGCCTCATTTAGTTCACGCTCCAATTCATCTATTTTTTTATTGGCATCGTCCAATTCATCTTGCAATTCTTCGATTTTTTCAATACCTTCTTCAATTGCAGAAACGATGTCTTTGATATCACCGTCAAGAAAATCACTGATATAACCCAGCTTTTCTTCAAACGAGTTATATCTGTGTTCCAACTTATTAATCAGATCTTCCAGTGTTGATAGTGCTTGTTTCATATATGGTCAACTCCTCGAATATTTGATAGAATAGTGGTGTCATCTCCTGACACATGGGACGCTGTTTACGCAGCGTCTTTTTTGTATTGTCTGAGCAGTTTGGGAAATGGAGTCCATCCCCATGAACGGTGCAAGGAACGTTGATTCATGCGGACGCACCAGAGATACAGTTTTTTGTTCTGCCGTTTGCAGGCGATCCGGGCGATATTGCGGAATACGTCACGGTCTGTCATGCGGATCTTCTCCTATCGATTTAAGCAGACTGTTAAATGCATCAATGGTATTTGTGCAGGCAGTGTCTGCATTTCCCCAAGCCAAACTTCGTTTCTCGCGTTTGATAGCCTCCACCAGAATCTCGCGTTCTTTCATCAGATCCTCTATCCACATTTGATACACAGATGGGGGTATCTTATCCCCGGATTATCAGCCGGGTTTCCAAAAGGCGCCCACTCTCTCTTACAGCACTCTGCTCCTGGGTCCCAAATGTCAATCCAATTATCTTCATCTGCAAATTGCTCCAGGGCTTTATCCTTTTCTTCTATGAGGGATAGAATGTCCATTTCAATCATTGAATCAAACGTTTCTCTAGCAATAGCATTTAGCGGTGGAGAATATAACAAGATTAATGAATGTTGGTTTTTCGGATTTTCTTTTTCTCTTTCAAATTTTGTTTTAAATTCATTTCTTAATTCTTTGTATCTATCCATTCCTTTTCTGATCTCCTCCAGTTTGTTCACGCTGCCGAACCTCCCTCCACATGCTTCTTGATTTCCACGTTCATCCGGCGTTGTTCCATGTCCTGCATGTCCTCGTACTCCGACAGTTCCATCACAAAGGTCATACGATAGCCTTTTTCCGTAACCCGGGCGGCGAGTGTTTCTAAGCTGCTAGCGCTCCAGATAAAGTGCCGGCCGCATTCGGTGTCTACTACCCATTCGTACATGACGTTTGCAGCGGTGTTCATTTCAGTGTTGGGAAGTGGCCTCATAACAGCTTAATCTCCTCTTCTGCAGCGCATTTATCGCACAGCTTGGTGTGCCGGAACTGTACCGTAGCCTCATACAGGCCGCAGACGTCGCAGCGGGTGGAGGTCCATACCATGGGTACTTCCATGATGGGATAGCGGTAGGTTGGGTGGAGCATGCCATTTTCAATTTGGGGAATGGACATTTTAATTCGCCTCCAGGATTTCAGGGTTTGATAACCTGTTTCCAATCACTGCAATGCCAACGTAATGCACAATATTTCTCAGTATCTCGTTATATTCGTTGGGGTTGTAAATCCAACGAATTCTAAATCTGTCTTCCTCATAAATAATCTCTCCCATGCTTTTGTTCACGGTGAATATGTCGTTCTCATAGATTTCTTTTCCGTCAATATCTTTCATTCCGGTGTATTGCATAATCTCGGTGATGTTTTGACCTTGCGATTTCCATACCAAGCAATCTCCTGGACGTACATCGTAAATCATCTGTGGTTCCGCATATTCGTGACCAGCGTGCCATGCTCTAAATTTAATCTCCCTCATAGTATCCTCCTCAGAATTGGTTTTCCGCCTTTTCAATCAACACACAGATGTCGTGATGCCACTCTACATCCCCGGCAGTGTAGGCGATATAGGAGAGTTGTTTGAGTTCATCTAAGCGTTGAATCATCGCTGCATTGTGCCGGAGGCAATGGTGCAGGTCCGTTTGGTCCAGCGGGTCCAATTTATGCCAACCGCCTAACCGTGTGGCTTTCAGCTGCAGCTCTGCCAATCGCCGGTGAATGCTCGAGATTCCGATCACAGTAACCACCATCCCATCGCAAGCATGATCATGACTACGGTGAGGGCTTCGGCATCCGTTACCTCGTGGTTGATGACTTCCAGGCGGTGTACATTGTCGATCTCTTGACCGTTGATGCGTACTTTCATGTTTACCTCTCCCTTTGTTCATCCGGGAGCAGATATTGGTGCGAATAGGGTGCGATTATTGGTGGAAAGATGATGATTTTCGTTAAATCGTCGTACTGCGTACTAGAACATCTGTAACTGAGTGCCGCAGGCGAAGTCAGGCAACGGCATACGCTCCGGCCTTAACTGGAGTGCCATTAATCCGCCCTTTGTCTCGCCTACATACTCAAAGCCGCATTTTTTCCAAGTGTATCCCCATGTCGGTTCACCATGGACCATCGTCGGCTTTACCTTGGACCGGTCTATAAATGTGACCATGCCCAGCGCTGGCGGCTCTCCAAATTTTGCTCTCGTAGCTGCCACGGCCTGCATAATCAATTCCGATGCCACACCAGCTCCCTCATTTCGGAAGGCCGAACACATCCAGGCTCCAGCCCAGGCGTGCTTGACGTACTTGGCATATGGGTACGAGGTGACCCAGAAAGCACGGCCTGAATCATTTTCCGTGTATAAGACCAGGCATCGCCCAGGCGGTACAAATTTTGTGAGCCTATCTTCTGGCGGTTGTAATGCCGGTCTGCAACCTCTCGGGCTTTTTGGTCTGCCCTATGGGAGACTTCCCACATCCTGTTCACCATCCTTTCTGCACAGTTTGCGTCTTGACCCATCGGCTAATGGCGATCCCTTTAAACTCACGCTTAACATACGCCTTAGCGGCTTCAAGGCTATTAAACCAAAGCCTATCGGATGGACGGCCCATGCCAGTTTGCGTCTACTGATTATTTAGAGCATTAAATAGTGGTTTCTGGTAAAATGTTCTATTATGCGGACTTCTCTGTTTTTTTCTTTCCCGCGTCCGGTACCGTCCGTGCGTATTCCATGACAAGGGCTTCGGTGATGGTGGCGGTGATTTTGCCGGATTCGTCCGGTCGGAAGATGAGTGTTTTGGTTGTCATGGTGGCCTCCTTATTGAGCGGCTACATGCTGGCAAGCAATTCATGGATAAACAGCCGGCCTTTCTGAGTCCAACGGGTATTCAGCGTTACATCTGGATCGCCGTTGCTTCTGGTGATATCGATGGTTTCAGACCGTGTATAACCTCTGTCAGAATACTTCTGGTACAGGAGCCATTGTTTGTTTTGCTTGTATTGGACGCGTTCCTCGTGGAGTATTTTGTTGAGCTGAGGACCGGACAAACCGTAATCCTTTGCAATCTGCGTGATGGTCATGGTGGCCTTGGACATGAGAATTTGATCAACGTATTTCACTTTGGTTCGAAGTTCGGCATTCTCGACTTCAAGTTGCTCCACTTTCTCAACCGATGCCACAAGAGCCAGCAACGCTTCTTTATAGTTCTGCGGAAGTTGAATGGCTGGGTTGCTCAGTTGACTTTCCATTTCTTCAAACTTGGTTACATAGGTTGCGGTGAAGAGTACGCCTTTCTCGCCGGTCATTTTGTTGGCAACCATGTCACAGCCTTTGCGGGTGAGTAGATAGCAAGGAAGTGTGCGTCCAGTGCTGTCTTGGTAGCTGCTTTCGATAAAGAATTCACTGAGGGAGAAATTTCCCTGAGTAAGGTATTCAGCATAAGTGCGGATGCTTTTCATAAGATCGTTGTGTGGTTTTCCCACCATTTCAGCGACTTCCCGGCTATCAGCGAGTAACTTTCCGTTGATGCTTACAATTTTCATTTTTTCATCCCCTTATTTATGCAGATTGACTCGTTTTGCGTCCGTTTTGTTCAAAAAAAATCGTCCATTCAAAGCCAAGGACAGAAGCAACCTTTTTGGCTGTTTTTACAGGAACATTACGTGTTCCAACTTCAATACCGGAGTAGTAGCTTCTGGAAATGCCAGCTTTGGACGCAACTTCATTTTGAGTTAAACCCTGTACTTTTCTAAGATGGATTAACCATTCTCTCATATGTACCTCCTTTCTGACGCAAACCGCGTCTTCCTGATGTGTCTTTATTATATGACTCGATATGAGTCATGTCAATATATATTTTCAGGTTTTTGACGAGAGTTGAGTCATGCCCTATAAGATTCAAATTGCGTCGTTATAATATTCATTAGGCACTATTGGAGGTGTTGGGATTTGTTGAACAGCAGGTTATTAGAATTAAGAGGAAAGGCGGGGTTATCGCAGAGGGAGTTGTCTGAACGTCTAAAAATGGCAAGGACTACATACTCGGGGTATGAAAATGGATCAAGAGAACCTGACCATGAAACATTAAAAAGAATTGCAGATTTTTATCATGTATCAACGGATTATTTGCTGGGTAGAGAAGAAAACAATGAATACAAAACAAAAGAAAATTCAAACGAAATGATTATCAAAGAAATTGTAAGCAAATACAACGTTGACTTATCAGTACCTGGGACAAAAGAAAAGCTAGAACAGATTATTCAGTTGGTTCTTGGAGATTCGAAATCTCAGAAATAAATGCATATAGTTCTTCTGGATCGACATTCTCCAACCCAATTGTATTCATGATTGAATGAATTTGATCGATAACCTCTTGATACATAAGGCACCGCCCTCTGATGTAGTAAAATCCCCGGAACCGATCTGGATTGTTGAGGTAAAAGCATGAGTAAACTAAAATATGTATGGTCATCCCACCAATTTATAGTAGTTAAAATGGCAATTGTCTTTTATGTAGTTTTATTTATATTTAATTACCATGATTTTGCTTGGAAAAAGTCGTTATTTGATGTGTTTATCTACACTATCGTATTTGTTCTTGTATATTCTGTTGCTGCTGCTTTAACTCCAAATAGATCAAACCCGTTGTTATTGGCTAGTGATTTGGAGCGAAAGATATCCAGCGAGTTTACTAATCTAAAAATTGGCGACCGCGGCGGATTGTACTTGATTAGTAAAGTAGATACAGAAAAAATGAATTTTACTTATTCACCAATAACAAACTATAAAGAAATTATTGTAAAAATAGATTCTTACATAAATATTTTAAATGTTATAAAAAGCAAGTCCGCATACGATTTAATTGATAAATTAATGATTTATAAAAAAGAAGCAGAATATATGGAAGTAAACGAACTATCATCATTTGATAAGAGTATTATTTCTTAGTTTTGCTATATCCGCAAAACTAATATTAACACGAAAATTGATAAATAGGAATGTATGTTCTGTTTTTTGGTTAAAAAAATTTGCGAGGTATTTCCTATGGCTCTCCAAATGGGGGAGAGCCGTTTACCGTATTGGCGGAAGGTACGCAACAAAACGCAATCGGAGGTTGCGGAGTATGTTGGCGTGACACAGCCTTTCATTTCCAAGGTGGAGCGTGGCGTGGATAATTTATCCTATGAGATGGCCGCGAA
>JARDZO010000451.1 GCA_029240815.1 Brevibacillus sp. | reverse complement strand
ATGTACGCCGGACAAGTAGTAGAAGAAGCAGACGTGTTTACTTTGTTTGATGACCCCAAGCACCCCTACACAAAAGGTTTAATGGATTCCATTCCCCACTTAGAGCACGACAGCGATCAGAGACTTTTCTCGATTCCAGGTACCGTACCGACGATCCACAACATGCCTAAAGGCTGCCGCTTCCACACGAGATGCCAGTACGCGACCGAAAAATGCGCTCACGAAAAGCCGCCTTTACTTCCGATTCAGCCTGAGAGCGACCACCGGGTTCGCTGCTGGTTACAACAAGATGATCCGCACAGAGCCCCGATCCAACCGAGGACAGAGGTGATCGCATGAGTCTGATAAAATCCGACGAACGAACCCCTTTACTGGAAGTGCAGAACCTGAAAAAGTATTTTCCTATCAAAAAGGGGATTATTTCTCGCACAGTCGGTCAGGTAAAAGCCGTAGACGGTCTGAACCTGACGATTTATGAGGGAGAAACGATCTCTCTTGTGGGCGAATCCGGGTGCGGAAAATCGACCACAGGACGAGCAATCGTTCAGCTGGATCCCCAAACGGAGGGGAAAGTTATTTTCAAAGGCAAGGAGCTTAGTACCTTGACGTCCATGGAACTGCGAAAAATTCGTACAGACCTCCAAATCATTTTCCAGGACCCTTACTCTTCCTTGAATCCGAGAAAACGAATTGGCGATTTGTTAGCGGAACCGCTGCTCGCCCACAAGCTGGCCGATAAAAGCGAGGTTTCGAGAAAGGTCGATGACATTCTGGAAATTGTGGGCCTCTCGAAATTCCACAAAAGCCGCTATCCTCACGAGTTTTCCGGTGGCCAAAGACAGCGGATCGGGATTGCGAGAGCACTGATTTTGCAGCCGAAGCTGATCGTTTGCGATGAACCGGTATCTGCCCTGGACGTTTCCATTCAGGCGCAAGTGCTCAACCTGCTGAAAGATTTGCAGAAGGAATTTCAGCTGACGTACTTGTTCATCGCACACGGTCTTGGTGTCGTCAAGTACATAAGTGACCGCATCGCCGTCATGTACCTTGGCAAAATTGTAGAACTGGCAAAGACGGAGGATATCTTTAAAAATCCGCGTCACCCCTACACGCAGGCACTGCTTCATGCGTACCCCATTCCGAATCCGCATCTGCGAAACAGGGAGCGGATCGTCATGGAGGGGGACGTGCCAAGTCCGGCAAATCCGCCAAAAGGCTGCAGCTTTCATGCACGCTGCCCGTTGGCACAAGACATTTGCCGTTCACAGGCTCCAGCACTGCAGGGCGACGAGCATACCGTAGCCTGCCATTTTCCACTAGGCTGACAGAAAGGAGAGGGGATACCTTGTTTCAATACATCGTACGAAGACTTTTAATCGCGATACCTGTCCTCTTTGGTGTTACCGTCTTTAGCTTTTTCATCGTAAACCTGGCGCCTGGAAACCCGGTTGAAATGTTTGTAAACCCGGATACGACACAAGCTGATATTGAACTGAAAAAAGAAGCATTGGGACTGAATGATCCGATCTATGTTCAATACGTCCGCTGGCTCGGTAATTTGGTTCAAGGAGATTTCGGCTATTCCTTCTCGACGTACGAGCCGGTACTCAACATGGTGTCTTCCCGGATTGGTCCGACGCTGCTCCTGATGGGAACCGCTTTGATCGTCGCCTATCTCATTGCCATTCCGATTGGTGTGTTGAGCGCGACGAAGCAGTATTCCTGGTTGGATTATCTATCGACATCGGTCTCTTTTCTAGGCATCTCCATTCCTCACTTTTTTCTTGGGCTCGGTTTTATTTACATCTTCGCCGTCCAGATGCATTCGCTGCCAACAGGAGGTATGAATACGCTCGGCAGCGAAGGCGGATTCAGCGATACCTTCAAGCATCTGATCATGCCGGCGATGGTGCTCGCTGCAGGGATTGCGGGAAGGATGGTACGATACGTTCGCTCGAGTATGCTGGACATCCTCGGTCAGGATTATTTGCGTACAGCTCGATCCAAGGGGCTGCGGGAATTCTTTGTTATTAACAAGCACGGATTCCGTAACGCCTTGATTCCGATCATTACGGTAATCGGTATCGACGTGTCTGTCCTGATTGGTGGTGCAGTTGTTACCGAACAGATCTTCCAATGGCCTGGACTGGGACAGCTGACGATTCAATCAATTGGCTCTCGCGACTATCCGACGCTTATGGCGATCAACTTCCTGGCAGCAATTGCCGTACTTTCTTCCAACTTGTTGGCGGATATCTTCTACTCAGTAGCAGATCCACGAATTAAGTACGATTGATGACGAATGTTGGAGGGGAGGGACAGCTATGTCGATGGCAAATGTAAACACGGAAAAGGATATTCCGTTGTCAAATGTTCAGGCCCAACTGGGGGCAGAGGAAAGCTACATGCGCATGATCACCAAGCGCTTCCTCAAGCATAAACTCGCTGTGCTTGGCTTGATTGTTTTTTGTTTGATTATTCTGTCAGCCGTTTTCGCCCCGTTGATCTCCCCGAGTGATCCATATGAGATTTCTGGGGAATTTGCGGCAGCGCCATCAGGCGAACATATGCTGGGAACCGATCAGGTGGGACGTGATCTTTTGAGCCGTCTGATCTATGCGTCTCGAGTTTCACTCTCTGTAGGGGTTGGTGCCGTTGCGATTTACGTCGTGATCGGAACCGTCTTGGGAGCGATAGCCGGTTACTTTGGGAAATGGGTAGACATGGTGATCATGCGCCTTACAGACGTTTTCATGTCTTTCCCTT
>JARDZO010000017.1 GCA_029240815.1 Brevibacillus sp. | reverse complement strand
CCTTCGTCCGCTCCATATGTGCCCTTAGCTCAGCTGGATAGAGCGTTTGACTACGAATCAAAAGGTCGGGAGTTCGAATCTCTCAGGGCACGCCACTTTCTTTCCATTTTTGAAATGATATGGTAAGATTGTAATGTATTGAATAGTCGGGAAGTAGCTCAGCTTGGTAGAGTACTTGGCTTGGGACCAAGGGGTCGCAGGTTCGAATCCTGTCTTCCCGACCATGATTTGCCCATCATTTTCTTGCTTTGCCGGGGTGGCGGAATGGGCAGACGCAACAGACTTAAAATCTGTCGGGAGTTTCTCCCGTACCGGTTCAAGTCCGGTCCTCGGCACCATCACAATTACATGCGGGTGTAGTTCAATGGTAGAACCCCAGCCTTCCAAGCTGGTCGCGTGGGTTCGATTCCCATCACCCGCTCCATAAGTATAGAACAGGGTGCCGCAATGGCTCCCTGTTTTTTGTTGCGCATCAAAGTTTTCTTTCTTTCCAACACAAAAAGGACCCACGCACCCGTTACTATACGGTCTGCTCAGATCCTTGGCGTGTGTCGAAGTCTGTCTAATTTTTTAAGTGGTAGAAACATATGTTTTCGTGTAGAGTTAGCCTTAGATCGCTTACCAACGCAATCGGTAACGGATCTCTTGCCTCGCCTCCTGATCTTCAGGGGGCTTTTTTTGCGTCGATCAGATTGTGGGGAGAGGTTGATCTTCTACAGATTCAATGGGCAGTGAGACGATAAAACGAGTACGCTTCTCATTGGAATCACAATGAATGGTGCCATGATGCTTTTCAATGATATTTTTACAAATGGACAATCCGATACCTGTCCCGTTTTGCTTGGTCGTAAAAAACGGTTGAAACAGACTCTCAACAATCTCAGGCGGAATCATTTCTCCGTTGTTCTCCACACTCAAATACAGCCAGCCGTCGGAGGATGTAGCGATCACGTTGACATATTTGTCTGGCCGATGCTGTACTGCGTCAATGGCATTGTTCAGTAAGTTGACGATGACTTGCTTTAGACCTTCTTCATAACATGCTAGTGAGCAGGGGTGGATTAGTTTTTCAAAGCGAATGTTTTCTCCCAGTAAACGGGGGGTGATGAGCAATTCCACTTCTTCAAACAAGCTTTCTACCTGAACGGTCTTGAAAATTTCATCCAAGATCGGTTTTTTCGAAAAACTCAAGAAACCGGTAAGCTGTCGATGCAAGTTCTCGAATTCATGCATGACAACCTGAATGTACGACTGTAATTTGGCCTGTTCCTTAGTGGACTCCCCAATCAATTTTAGGAATCCTTCGATCGCACATAGCGGATTGCGGAGCTCATGGGCCATGTTTGCTGCTATTTTACCGAGCATCGTCAATTTGTCGTTGTGTAAGTACGATATGGTTTCTTCTTTTTGAACCAGCTCTTCATTCATCATCTGCTCAAAATGATAGACCGCCCAAAAGACACTCTCGTCCATCGCTTTCCCGAGCTGTGTCTCCAGATAAAGCATATCTGCAGCGGATAAAGACCATTTATGCAGTTCAGGTTGAAGAACCCGCCAAAATACATTTCGATACAGTTGATACGTACGCAAAATGGAGGAGAAGGGGAATTCCTGCGAGCGCAGCCACTCTCCCATATCCAGTGACCAAGTCTGCATGTCTTGATCCACATTTTCCACTAGATAACGAGCTAAGAGCACCGTACGCTTTTCCGCAAAGTCGCGGGGGATTGTTACAGGGATTTCCATGCTGCGAACAATTTCTTGTATCCACAACGTGGTAATACTTGGTGCCATATCTAAAATTTTCCTAGAAACATTAAAAAGATTAAGCGTCACGGTCTCCACCATCTCTTATCCACCCCAATAAAATCGTAAAGGATAAGGGTATGTGAAGACAAGGTATAATTCTCCTAATTTCGCAATAAAATGTTTTTTTATGGAAGTTTTTATCTACAAAATCCGCTAAAAAGTTCCTTTTTTCGGAAAAATATTTAATCATGAGTCCGATTCTAGTCGCATAAAGTAGAATGGACAGACTTTGGTGGACCAGGGGAGGCAGAGATGGAAGAGCATTTTTGGCTGGGACTGGTGCATATCTTTATGATTGACCTCGTCTTGAGCAGCGACAATGCGGTTGTGATCGGGATGGCCTGCAGGGGATTGCCTCGTAAGGAAAGAACACGAGCTGTCATGTATGGGACATTGGGAGCTATTTTATTGCGCATTATACTGACAAGCTTGACAACCTGGATGCTTGATATCCCGCTGGTCAAAGCGATAGGCGGGTTTTTGTTGCTGTGGATTGCGTGCAAGCTGATGCTAGGAGAAAACGAAGATTTGGCAGAAGTTTCACGCAATCAGACAGTCAGTCAGGCGGTTCGCACTATCATTTTGGCAGATTTTGTAATGAGTCTGGACAACGTGTTGGCCGTTGGAGGTGCAGCTCATGGCGATTTGTGGCTAGTCATGCTCGGGCTCTTGATGAGTATACCACTGCTGATGTGGGGGAGCGCTTGGGTAGCGCGGCTCATGAACCGCTTCAGCTGGCTCGTAATCGTTGGAGGAGGTATTCTCGCATTTACTGCCGTTGAAATGTGTCTGGAAGATCCTTATATATGGAAATGGATCAATCCTTTCATGCTCAATCATATGTGGCTGCCGGTCATCGTTGCTGCTCTCGTCATGCTGTGGGGCCGAATAAAAAGGGCGTAAGAAGGTAATGAGGGAACCGTATTCTGGGGCATACTACAAGAAAATATGTCCAGAAAGGATCCGGATGCAGATGAATTCGAGCCTCTTGATGCTCTGGGGGTTGTGGGACGACGTTTATCAGCGCTGCACGCGGCTTAGGTACATTGAAAAAGGAGCAAACATCTTCCGAGTAGTTCTACTACGTTATCGAGGTGAGACACTGGTCACATCCGATAATCAAAAGATTTGCAACGGTGATCTCATTGTAAAGATACATATCCATAACTATTACTTTGCGACGCTATGCAAAGGAGTAAAGGATGAACTGCGGCTCGTCTTGCTGTTACGTCGACACATCATGCTCTCATTGCCCAAATTGGCAACCTACCTGGAAACGATGGAGGAAAGGGAAAAAATCAAAGGGATCGTCGGTACGACAATGCTGCACAAAGGTGTCCAGCCTTTGGGCTTCTCGATCTCGGATGTACCCATGAACTGGTTTTTCCGATACAAGCGCTGGTATTTGCGGCTGCTACTGCGATTCGTACACCCCGATGGCAAGCGGCGAGTACAAACATGGGATCACGAAATGCCCCTAAAACGGGTGTATATGTCCAAGGAAGCATTGTTGGAGCGATATGGCACAAACCCGTCACCTACAGGAGAATTACTCTAATGGGGAAACGATTTCTGTTAGTGACGGAAGAATGGGCTGGCAGCGGCCACCGGATGGCTGCACAGGCTCTTGCAGAGGAATTGCAAACACGATCAGGCGCTGAGTCAACACGAATCGTGGGAGGATTAGAGACGGCCAGTCCCGCTTTACGGGAGCTGTCCCGTTTTTTTTATCTGGGGATGCTACGTTATGCGCCGCCCCTCTGGCAGCGCCTCTATGAACAGGAGAAAATCTGGAGCACGACATTTCGAAAACCGCTGGGTTGGTGGCTTTCATTGAAATTGACCCAAGAGCTGCTAGTGGAAGAACAGCCTGATGTAGTAATTGCGACTCACGCGTATTGCTTGTCCGCGTTGGCACATGCCAAGCAAAAAATGGACAAGCCCTTTCATCTGGTTAGCGTACCGACGGATTACAACATCAATCACTTTTGGGTACATCCCCAGATCGATTCGTACATCGTTGCCCATGAGCAGTTGGCAGCCGTTCTGACCAGTGATCATCAGGTGAGTGCTGACAAAGTTCATGTTTACGGAATTCCGGTGCGCCCTGCGTTTCGTGAAGCAGGAAAAAGGGACAAGCCTGGCTGGAGAGCCGAACTCGGTTTGTCTCTCGAGCGTTTTACGGTGCTGGTGAGTGGAGGAGAAGGGGGGCACGGTGGAATCCAGGAGGTGCTGCAAGAGTTGATGAAGATGCGGGATCCGCTGCAGATCATCGTCATCACAGGCAAAAATACCAAACTGCAAATGCAGCTCGAAGCATGGCTACGACTTGAAACAAGCATTCACCATGTCGTTTTCATCAAAGGTTACGAAGCGCAAATGTGGCAATGGATAGGGGCAGCAGATGCGTATATCTCGAAGCCAGGAGGTATAAGCTGCGCCGAGGCACTGGCATTGAAGACTCCGCTCATCTTATATCAGCCGCTACCAGGGCAGGAGAGACGAAACAGTGCTTTTTTCATGCAGAATGAAGCAGCAGTCATTGTAGAGCGTCCTGAGGATATTCATGAGGTCATAAACCGCTGGAGAATTAGAGAGCAGTGGGAGGACGCGATTGGGAAAATGGAGTCTTTGAGTCGACCAGAGGCAGCTCAAAGAACCGCCGAATATCTGCTGGGATTGTAAAGCTATAAATTGGAAGTGAAAAAAATTCTTTTGACACGAATGAACGTTCAACACTTCACACATATTAAAGCTACCAACGACGAGGAGGTGATTTAAGATGGCTAACAACAACAATGGTTCAAGTAACAATCTGCTCGTACCACAAGCGAATCAAGCTCTGGACCAACTGAAATACGAAATCGCTTCCGAATTCGGCGTTCAGCTTGGACCTGACACTACTTCCCGTCAAAACGGTTCGGTTGGTGGAGAGATTACAAAACGTCTTGTCTCCTTCGCTGAACAGCAATTGGCTGGGCGTGGCTAATTGAATAAGCTGGATGGGGAAAGGCACCTGCGGGTGTCTTTCCTTTTTGAATATGTAAGAAATCATTCGCACCTTGGCTGAAAAGGAGGAAAAATGATGCCAGACTGGCTTAATATAGCACTTCGGTCGATTGGTGCCCTGATCTATTTGTTTCTCCTCACCAAATTAATCGGTAAAAGGCAAATTCGCCAACTTACCTACATTGAGTACATAGTAGGAATTACGATTGGTTCCATCGCCGCATTTATGGCCACAGAGATGGACGGACCTATTTATCACAGCCTTATTTCCCTAACGATTTTTGCTGCTTTCCCAGCCCTTAGTGAGTGGCTTTCTCTGAAAAGCAAATGGTACCGTGATCTGATGGAAGGGAGATCGACCATCGTCATTCAGGATGGCAAGATTTTGGAGAACAATCTCGCCAAAGAGAAGCTGACCTCCGAAGACTTGTTGGAACAACTGCGTATCAAAAACGTGTTTCGCGTAGCTGATGTAGAATTTGCCTTGATGGAAACGAGCGGCGCATTAACAGTCATGCTTAAATCCGAGCAGCAGCCTGTGACGCCAGGACAGCTCGGACTGAATGTGGCTCCAGCGAAAGCGCCGCAAACCATTATCATGGATGGAAAAATCATGCCGATTCCATTGGCGGCGATTGGAAAAAATCAGGTATGGTTGGAAACGCAACTCAAGAAGAGAAATAAGACAGTAGAAGATGTGTTTCTCGGGCAAGTAGACGAAACCGGCAATCTTTACCTTGACTTTGTTAGTGATGCAGGCAGCAACAAGAAGAAGCCGCAAATTCAGGAAACGTACGAAACCTTGAAGCAATGTCTTCAGGATCTGGAGCAGCAAGCGAATGCGGAACAAAACTCGAAGTTGCAGCAAAAATACAAGGACAATGCCACCAAGCTTGAGGAAATTTTGAAACAGATTCAGCCTCAATACAAGCACTAAACGATCAACAGTCGAATTTCTCTAGAGGAATCGATTGGCGGATCTGGTAAAATACTTGAATTGAACCTTCTTTCGCCAGCTTGTAGAATGTGTGCGTAAGGAGGGGACGTTTCATGTGGTTGAACAAAAAGACGCTGACTACCCTGCTGCTGGCAATCCTAGCCGTAGCAATTGTCATGCCTACGGAGTCGTTTGCCGCTACGCAGCTGCAACGAGGGAGCGTAAGCGGTGATGTGTGGGATTTGCAATATCGATTGCAAATGCTCGGTTACTACAAAGATAATCTGGATGGCGCATATGGTAGCCATACGGCCAATGCTGTCAAACAGTTTCAGAAAAATTACGGACTTCCGGCAGATGGTGTTGTAGGGAACAAGACGTGGAAAGTATTGAAAAAAGTGTCCGTCAATAAGAAGGAGATGCAGCTGCTCGCTCAATTAGTCTACTCGGAAGCGCGCGGTGAGAAGTACGAAGGTCAAGTAGCAGTAGCTGCCGTTGCCATGAATCGCCTGCAAGCGGTTGATTTTCCTGGCACGATCAAAGGTGTTATTTTTGAGCCGTACGCATTTACAGCAGTAGATGATGGACAGTTTTGGATGACCCCGAATGTAACGGCTTATCAGGCTGCATGGGATGCCGTCAGAGGGTGGGACCCTTCCAAAGGTGCTCTCTACTATTTCAATCCAGTCACAGCTACATCCAACTGGATCTGGACACGCCCGCAGATTAAAAAAATCGGCAAGCATATTTTCGCCCGTTAGCAACGCCCGGATGCCCCTGAATCAGGTGAAAGAGAGCCTGGTTCGAGGGCTTTTCTAATGCTTTTTCCAAGTAATTGGGAACAATTGTGCATTGTTTTTCATCTGTGGTCCGATAAAATGATATGAAAGATGTGCATATCGCTATATCGGAGGTTGATGATGAGGAAAACACTGATCCTGGCCTCACTGGCTGCCATGATGATCATGGGAACGCCAGTCGTAGAGGCAAAGACGAACGAAACCGAGACTTCTACCATCCCGTACACAGACGTTGCAGGTCACTGGGCAAAAAAAGAGATTGAACAATTATACATAGCGGGAGCAGTTGGTCAAATGGAAGCATTTCGCCCGGATGACCTTGTAACGCGCGGAGAATTGATTACCATGTTCGTCAAGGCAAAGGGGATTGAACCTGTCAAATCGACGCAATCTTCTTTCTCTGACATTCCTGTTGGCAGCTGGTTGACACCTTACGCGGAGACAGCGTATCGATTGGGAATGATTCATGGTCAAAAACAAGGTAATCAAGTCTACCTGAATCCGAATCAGCCAGTGCAAAGAGAAGAGATGGTCTCCATTCTCACCCGTTCTATGGGGGAGAGCGGAGCTGTCAATCAGATGAAATGGTCAACCACTGTTCAGTCCTTGGCCAAGTTTCAGGACGGAAATAGTGTGGAAGAGGATTATCAGCGTCCACTCGTATACGCGTTGAAGAATCGCTTGGTCAGTCCTTACACAGATGGTACCCTTAAACCGCAAACGACGATCACACGGGCAGAAGCGGCTACCTATGCAGCATTGCATCTGCTGGCGTCTAAGGCAACTGAGCAACAGGCACTTGCAAACGGGACAGCCTATCGTGAGAAGCTGACTGTACAGACTACGGCTTACAATTATCCGAGTAATTCGTCAGTGCTGTCGTATCTCGAATACCCTCTACGTAAGGGGGTAGTAGCGGTCGACCCGAACGTGATTCCACTCGGCACCCACTTGTACATAGACGGATATGGCTACGCGGTAGCAGCTGACATCGGCGGGGCTGTTAAACAGCGCCATGTAGACCTGTATCTTCCTACCCTTACTGAGGCACAGGGATATGGGATGAAGCAAGGTGTGAACGTATACATTCTAGACTGATCGCGATCGATGGACATAAATCCCATCCATTCCTCTCATACTATGAGGGAAAGGGTGGGATTTTTTGGTGAGCTGGTTGATTGTGACAGTAATCGTTTTGGTCATCTTGGTATTCATTACTCCCGTACAAATCATGCTCTTCTACGGAAGGGTCGGAGAAAACGATCATGTCGTCGTTGAATTGTCCGCATGGTTTCGCTTGATTCGCAGGAAATACGAAATCCCCATGGTTTTTTTGAAAAAGTCAGAGGCTGGCCCTGAAGTGGTAGCAAAGGTGGAGACGGTTCAGCAAAAAAACAAGACAAAGGAGAAGATCCATGATTTTACACGTAATGAGATGAACAAGTGGTATCACAATTATCGTGATGTATTAGAGAAGGTCCATGATTTAAAACCGATGTTCAGTCAGTTATTAAAACGAATCCGTTGCACCAAGCTGGATTGGCACACGGTAATGGGAACAGGACAAGCATCCGAGACAGGAGCACTGACCGGAATCATTTGGGGAGTCAAAAGCATGCTCATCGGTATGATTTCCCATTCCATTTCCTTGCGTGTCATCCCCCGTATGAGTGTACAGCCAACATGGAACCAAGTCATGATTCGTACCCAATTTCACTGCGTTCTCCATGTAACTTTGGGATATATCATTGTCGTTGCAGTCAAAATGTATTTCCGCTTGAGAAAAGGTCGAGAGCGCAAGTGGCGAACAGCTCCTTCAGAGGCGTAACGACTTGAAGCGGAAATGCTGGGATACAAAAGGTCGGCTGTACATGCTTCGAATTTTTTAGGGAATGTTAACTAATGCGGAAAGATCGAAAGGAGGAAGCAACTTGGCAGACCACCCCATTCAAGGTTTAATGCGAACGGCGATGGAAAATATCAAGCAAATGGTCGATGTGAATACGATTATCGGTGATCCGGTTGAGACGCCGGACGGCAGCGTCATCTTGCCGATCTCCAAGGTAGGATTTGGCTTTGCGGCAGGGGGAAGTGAATTTCAGTATGATCGTGATCACCCTGGTGCGATAGGTTATCCATTTGGTGGGGGGAGTGGCGGCGGCGTTTCCATTACTCCCGTAGCATTTCTAGTGGTAGGAAAGCAAGGCATTCGCTCTATCCCGCTGGAAAACTCGACGCATCTGTACGATCGAATTCTGGACTCCGTTCCACAGTTTGTTGACAAGATGCAAGCGATGTTCACCAAAAAAGATGAGACGACGCTTCATTCCACTACGGTGGTGACAAAGGTCGAGGAGAATGACCTGGAAGATTTGATGGAGCGGAGCTGACGAGAGTAGCAAAACAAAAACAGGTGCACCGGATAGCTGGCGCACCTGTTTATTCTTGCATTAGAACAAGAGGTTGATAAATAATCCGGTACTGGCTACGTGAAGGTAACGCAGGCTGGATGGGGATAGCGATGCGTACGGTAATCGGCTGCCAGCATCGTCAAAGGATCGGGAAAACGCACCTAGCGGCATGGTTTGGACACGCAAGGTTTCCTCCCGAAACTGCTTCGACATTCCTTTCATGGCCTCAGCAAAATCGTCATAGCGGACTTGTACAGCATCCAACCACGTTTGGTCATCTAACTCCAATTGACCGTCTGGCAACAGCCTGATGCCGTATTGGTTCAGAACACCGTTTGCAGCCTGAGCGACTCGTTCGAACGTCTCGAGCTTTTGTGTAGCCAAAGTATCCTTATGCTGTTGCAGAAAGTGCTGCAAGCGGTTAAAGGAACCTACTAATCTCCGCGTTTGTTGAAGCAAACGTTCCGTCGCAGGCGTGACAGTGATCGATACCGTATCTCTTCCAGTCTGTAGCATCGACACGCGGACCTCTCCGTTTCCGATGGTGATCCGGTTATCGGAAGAGTAGTGCAGTGACCCGTCGAGAAGAAACTCGGCATCGCGAGCTGGTGTCTCTACATGCTGGACACCTAGTGCACGAACGCTGTTTCCTTTCTGATCGTGGAAGGAAAAAGAGTGATCTGTTCCTGTCCTTCCGCTCTCAATGACGAGAGCCTGCATAGTCCCGACAGCGTCTACTCGTGGGGATACAGCGGAATGGCCTTGGGTGAGTAAAGCGTGCTCCATCCGCTGAATACTCTGCGCGTGAGAATCAGAAGCATGGGAATAAAAAGCGAACAATTCTTCCTGCTCTCCTGTTACAACAGAAAACTGCTGTTGGCCTTCCGACACAGAAGTAGGGGAAGCACTTTCCTTCATTTTTCCTTTGTTTGTCTGGGTATTTGCCAAGCGGATGATGTCGAGTCGGTACGTTTGTGATTTTGCACGTGCATGGGCCTCTGCCGACGCAGCCTCGGGATCCGAGCAAATTGCCAACCGTTCATTGATCGCACTGTCTGTTCGCTCGGGATCGAACTCGCGAGCCGCTTTATCCAAATCAGAGTAGTAGCGATAAAGACGTGACAAGGAGTCAGCCAGCTCTGTCATCCATTGTTGCTCTCGGGTGTAGAACGGTTGAAGGCTGTAGCTGATGATCGGATCGACAGGAGCATGCAGTTTCGCTTGAACCATCTGAAAATGATAGCCCCCGACCCGCTGACTGAATGGGATATGGCTGATCCGGTTCACTTTCATGCCGGTCACCTCCGTTCACTTTCGTTCTACACCCATTATAGTGGATATTTATTCCATTTCAATGAGGAGATCTCCGGTCTCAATGGCTTCGCCTGCTTTTACATAAACGGACTTGATTTTTCCGTCCATTGGGGCTTGAATGGTCGTTTCCATCTTCATCGCTTCACTGACCAGGAGATGTTCCCCTTTACGTACCTTGTCACCCTCAGAGACGAGTACCTTCAGCACTTTCCCCGGCATGGAAGCCCCCAAATGAGCCTGGTTCTGGGCATCAGCCTTGCGACGTACTAATTCACTTACGACGGCAGAATGATCGCGGACGAAGATTTCGCGAGGCTGTCCGTTCAGTTCAAAGTAAATGATGCGTCGACCATCCGGATGCAGCTCGCCGACCGCAACGAGCTTGATGACGAGTGTTTTGCCTCGCTCGATCGTTATCGCTGTCTCTTCCCCTGGGCGAAGTCCGTAGAAGAAGGTGGAGGTGTTCAGAACAGAGAGGTCGCCGTACTCCTTCATGCGCTGATCATACTGCAGGTAAACCTGCGGATACATGATGTAGGAGAGGACATCGAGCTCATTCGGTTCGCGATCTGTTTTTTCTTCCAGCTCTTTCGCCACTTGCGTAAAGTTGATCGGAGCGAGCAGTTCACCAGGTCGTGCAGTGAAGGCGTCGCGGCCTTTCAAGACGAGCTCTTGCAGTGGTTTTGGGAACCCGCCTGGCGGTTGACCCAGATATCCTTGGAAGAACTGAATGACAGAATCAGGGAAGTCGAGTCGTGCGCCTTTCTCCCAAATGTTTTCCTCAGTGAGATTGTTCTGTACCATAAACAACGCCAGATCTCCCACTACCTTGGAAGAAGGGGTCACCTTCACGATATCCCCGCACATTTGGTTGACGACGGCATACATGTGCTTGACTTCTTCCCAGCGTCCTTCCAATCCGACTGCTTTGGCTTGCTGCTCCAGATTGGTGTACTGACCGCCTGGCATCTCGTGCACATATACCTCTGTGTTGCTCGCTTTCATGCCACTTTCAAAACCTTGGTAGTACGGGCGGACATCTTCCCAGTAATCCGAGAGTTTATTAAAGGATTCGAGGGAGAGCTGACTGTCTCGCTCGGTGTGTGCAAGGCTGGCGATCAGACCGTTTAGGCTAGGCTGGGAAGTCAGACCGGACATCGAGCTGACGCACGCGTCTACGATATCTACACCTGCTTCGATTGCTTTGAGGAGCATGGCTGCGCCATTTCCGGAAGTGTCGTGCGTGTGCAGGTGGATTGGGATTCCGATCTCTTGTTTTAGGGCACGTACCAGCTCATAGGCTGCGTAAGGCTTCAACAAGCCTGCCATGTCTTTGATCGCGAGAATATGAGCACCGGCTTTTTCCAATTGCTTCGCCAGATCGACGTAGTAAGCCAGCGTGTATTTGGTTTTCGAGGGATCGAGAATGTCACCTGTATAGCAGATAGATGCCTCAGCAATTTTACCGGTATCACGGACAGCTTCGATCGCTGTTTGCATGCCTGGCAGCCAGTTCAAGCTGTCAAAGATGCGGAATACATCAATGCCATTTTCGGCAGATGCCTTGACGAAGGAGTGGATGACATTATCCGGGTAGTTCGTATAACCGACTGCGTTTGCTCCGCGCAAGAGCATTTGGAACAGCACGTTCGGGATACGCTGACGCAAGATTTGCAATCGTTCCCACGGAGATTCCTGCAAAAAGCGCATGGAAGTATCAAAGGTAGCGCCGCCCCACATTTCCAGGGAGAAGAGTCCGGCTCCCAGCTTGCCTGTCGCTTCAGCCACGGAGGCAAGGTCGTACGTGCGTACACGCGTCGCAAACAACGATTGGTGAGCGTCACGGAACGTCGTATCTGTAATGAGCACCTGATTCTGTTCCTGAATCCATCGTACGAGCCCGTCTGCACCATCGCGATCCAGGATTTGTTTGGTGCCATCCGGATAAGGCTGACTAAATGGCGTACGCGGGATGCGCGGTGAATCGAAATGCGGTTTTTTCTCAGGCTTGCCGAGACCCGGGTACCCATTGACAATCGTATTCCCGATGTAGGAAAGTAATTTCGTCCCCCTGTCTTGGCGACCAGGAAAAATAAATAGCTCCGGTTTTGTATCGATAAAGGAAGTGTCGTAGCTGCCACTCAAGAAATCGGGATGAGTCACGACATTTTCCAGGAAAGGCAGGTTGGTCTTCACGCCACGAATCCGGAATTCGCGCAATGTCCGCAGCATTTTGCGAGCTGCTTGATCAAAGCTAGTGCCATAGGTCGAGATTTTGACCAGCAACGAATCGTAGAACGGGGTAATAATCGCGCCAGGATAGCCGTTTCCGCCGTCAAGACGTACACCAAAGCCACCACCGGAACGCCACGCCAGGAGTCGCCCTGCATCGGGCAGGAAGTTGTTTTCCGCATCTTCCGTTGTCACACGGCACTGGATAGCAAACCCGTTCATCGAGATCGCATTCTGTGAGGCAATGCCGATTTCCTCATCGGAGAGAATATGGCCTTCGGCAACACGGATCTGTGCCTGTACGATATCGATCCCTGTGATCAGCTCGGTAATGGTATGTTCAACCTGAATACGAGGGTTTACTTCAATAAAATAAAAACGTTTGTCAGGTGTCAGCAAGAATTCGACAGTACCTGCATTGGAGTAGCCGGCCTTTTGCATCAAGGTCAGGGCAGATTGGCATATTTCATTGCGTAGAGTATCGTCTAGAGACAAGCTAGGTGCGACCTCGACCACTTTTTGATGGCGGCGTTGCACGGAGCAATCGCGTTCGTAGAGGTGAACGATGTTGCCGTGGTTGTCACCCAGGATTTGAACTTCGATGTGTTTCGGTTGTTCGAGGTAACGCTCCAGGTATACTTTTGCATTGCCAAACGACGAGCGCGCTTCAGAGCGGGCACGATCGAGGGAATCCTGCAGCTCGTCTTGACTGCGGACAATGCGCATGCCGCGACCGCCACCGCCGGAAACCCCTTTAATAATAATCGGATAGCCATACTCCTTGGCAAAGAGGAGGGCTTCCTGCAGCGTTTCGATAGGCTCAGGTGTTCCGGGAATGACCGGTATGTTCGCTTCGATTGCGAGTCGTCTCGCTTCGACCTTATCACCGAACTTTTCAATCAGCTCTGGCGATGGACCGATGAAGATGATCCCTTCATCTTGGCAGCGTTGGGCAAATTCCGCATTTTCTGCGAGGAAGCCATAACCAGGATGAATCGCATCAATGTCGTTGCGCTTGGCAATTTCGATGATGCTCTCGATGTCCAAATAGGCTTCGATGGGTCCTTTTCCGGCACCTACCAAATAGGACTCGTCCGCTTTGAAACGATGAATAGAGACGTTATCCTGCTCGGAGTAAACTGCTACAGTGCGGATTCCAAGCTCGGTTGCGGCACGGAAGATTCGGATTGCGATCTCGCCTCGGTTGGCAACCAGTAATCGATTGATTTTTCTCTTTTGCATGGTTTCTCTCTCCCCTTTTGTCGCTTGTAAGAAACAATTGAAAAAAGTATATATAATTACAATATACAAAATATTCACTAAGCAAAACAGCCTTTTTTCCCAGTATCTGAATCTGATAGAAAGTTGGAGTGGTTATTTGTGAAGCAAATGATGCCTGTATTTGTGTATGGAACTCTTTTAGAGGGATTTCACAACCACGCTTTATATGTAAAACCTTATCAGCATCAAGCTTTTCCCGCCAAAATGAAAGGCGAAATCTATCATTTGCCCCAAGGCTATCCGGGTTTGCTGGAGGGGAAAGATGATGTCATTGGAGCTATTCTCTTCTTTTCACCAGAGGTGTATGAAACTGCTTTGGCAGGGTTAGACGAGCTGGAAACCTATTTCGGGCCGAATGATCCACGAAACGAATACGATCGTATCGAGGTGACCGCGGTCCTGTTGAATACAAAGGAAGAGATGACTGCTTACGTCTATCGCTATCTGGACGAGGAGTATGTCAGGAGTCAGGGATTCCGCGTGCAGGACGGGGATTGGCGCAGCTATATACTAGCTCGGGAGTCTGAATAGCAGGAGGTGCTTTTGCCAAAACTGGTAGGGAAAAGGAGGGATCCCTGCCATGGAACTGTTACATGCGGAACCAGCTCAAATATGGCGTCTGCTCATTCCACCCGGTCAATGGATGTTCCCTGATGAAGTGCCGGAAGACGAACTGATCTTTCATTACCGCGACGATATTTACTTTGTAAATAATGACGGCTCAGTTCTGTCCATGCCAAAACCCGCTTGCTACGATCTGTTGGATTTGGGCACAATGCTGGAGTATCTGGCGACATCAGATAGTACGGTTGATTTTGACGACGAGGGGGAATTTGACTACGGCTTTGTCCTGAAGCGGATGGGTTATATCATTCCTGTCAGGCAAAAAGGGAAGAGGGCGACGTACCAGATCGATATTATTAATACAGCTCTGCCCAAAGCACATGCCAGTCGGTATGAATTGAAAAATGTTCACTTTGTTTTCGCACTCTATCATGCTTTGATGCGTTGCCATGAACTGAATGAGAAAACCGATTGGGAGTATGAGCACGAAGTAAAGAGGATTGAAAAGCTGGAATCCAATTCGTCGGAGAAAGTGCAATTGAATCTGTAATTTCTACTATTGGCATAGTGAAAAAAAGCGATTGATAGGGTATGATGAGTAAGTACATATGAATGATTGGTGAGGAGGAAGAAATCATGACAACTGCTGTAGAGCGCCAAGGCGCATTTGTATTCAAAGGTGGCCCAGTTACTTTGTTGGGTCCAGAAATCAAGGTGGGCGATACCGCTCCTGATTTCACTGTAGTAGGTGGCGACCTCGGCCCAGTAACCCTGGCTGATTCCAAAGGAACGGTTCGCATCATCTCCGTAATCCCTTCTATTGACACAGGTGTTTGCGATGCGCAAACTCGTCGTTTCAACGAAGAAGCAGCGAAACTGGATGGGGTAACGATCCTGACTGTTTCCGTTGACCTGCCTTTCGCGCAAAACCGTTGGTGCGGTGCTGCTGGTATCGACAAAGTGAAAACGGTGTCTGACCACAAAGACCTGTCCTTTGGTACTGCGTATGGCGTAGCAATCAAAGAATTCCGCCTCTTGTCCCGCGCTGTATTTGTAATCGACGCGAACGACAAAGTGGTACACGCTGAGTATGTTGCGGCTGCTGGTGAGCATCCAAACTACGAAGCTGCAATCGCTGCTGCGCAAGCTGCGAAGTAAGCCCAAATCACTGAATAACGAAATGACCAATCCCTCTTCGTCTATTGGACGAACGAGGGTTTTTTCTCGTATTGGCAAAGCACGACGTTGGATGCTAAGCTGGCGGAGAAGATCAAGACTGTACAAGGGGACATGTTCGCCAACGACAAGATAACAAATAAGAACATCAGAGAAAACGCCCAACCCACTCGGGGGAAGGGCGTTTTTCTTTGTTTTATCCAGTGAAGGAGCCCGTATTCGTCATGTTGGAAAAAAGTGTATTGACGAATTTGTAACCAGTGGTTATATTATTACCAATGGTTAGTTTTCGGTGGTTAATAAATGCTTGATCAATATCGACTAGGAGAGTTAACGACATGGTTAGCAGACAGGAAATGCGATCCGAAGAAACAAAAAAGGCTATTTTGACAGCTGCTGCTGAGCTGTTTTCCGTAAAAGGCTTTGATGCGGTTTCTATCCGGGAGATCGCCAAGGCAGCAGGATGTTCGCACACGACGCTGTACATTTACTTTAAAGACAAGGAAGCCTTGCTTCACCAGCTGTCCGTAGAGCCTCTGCAAGCTCTGCAGCAGAAGATGGAGAACGTCTTGGCCGATCACACGCTTTCTCCCGAAGACCAATTGAAGAAGGTCAGTACGGAGTTTATCGAGTTTTGTTTGTTGCATCGTACCATGTACACGCTGTTCTTTATGGTGAAGGCTTCCCGCATTGATGTAGAAGCTGAACAGTCAGCGGAGTTGCAAAGACTGCGGACGAAGCTTTTTGAGATCTTGAGACAGGCGCTGCTACAATGCCTTCCTGCAGGAGGAAAGGAAAACCAAGCGCTCGCATTCGCTCGCATCTACTTTTATACCTTGCAAGGGATCATCGGGACGTACACGCATTCTGAGGAGACGATGGAGCAGTTGAAGGAAAGGCTGTCGGCGACTTTTGAGTTGTCGATTGAGGTCGTGCTCGCGGGATGTATACAAATGATGGAAAGAGGAGAGGGTTAAAGATGAAAGCAGAACAAATCTCTCAGCACATTTGGAGTCTGCATGCTTGGCTGGTCATTCCTCTTCGTGTCTGGGTCGTGGTAGAGCCCGATGGCGTAACGTTGGTGGACGCAGGAATGCCTTTCATGACAAAAAGTATTCTTTCGTTTATCGATCAGCTGAATGCAGGTCCGCTGAAGCAAATTTTGTTGACACATGGACACTCTGATCACGTGGGGGCCGTGAAGCGCATTGTGGAGAGCAGGAAAATCCCTGTTTACGCCCATGAGATAGAAATTCCTTATTTGGAAGGAAAGCTTCCGTACCCTCGCCGTAAAAAGGCAGAGATGACTGTGACGCCGGGAATCGTGCAGCCGCTTCGGGAAAGGGAAGAGGGAGGGCTCGAAACGATAGCAGGACTGAAGCCTTATCTCACGCCTGGTCATTCCCCTGGACACGTCGTCTACTACCATGCAGCCGATCAAGTGATGTTAGCCGGTGATTTGTTTACGTCGAAGGCAGGGAAGCTTCACAAGCCGATGCCTATGTTTACTGCCGATATAGCAGAAGCATTGAAAAGCAGCCTGATCTTACGGGAACTGCAGCCAGTTCATTTGGAGGTATGCCACGGAAAGCCTGTGAAGAAACCAGCGGAGCATCTGGAAGAGTATTTGAACGCAACTGCAGCGGCGCATGCGATTTCTAGAAGTGTGTGGCAGTAAGGTTGATTATTTCCAATATAAGCCAAGTTGGGGTGTAACATCCCGGCTTTTTTTGCGTCTTATTGCTGAGGTGATTGCATGAAAAATGTTGGCATCATTCGAACTTGTCTGGCTGTCGCTGTGTTGCTTACGGGCTGTCAGTTCTGGCAGACGAATCAATCCACTACCAAGCAACTCCCCGATCCACCTGAGCCGGTCATTACTTGGGAGGGAAAATCAGCTGTCACGATCCCCACTGCATCTTGCTGGAAATACGAGGGCCAGGGAGTATGTACGGATACGGCAGCTCCTCCCGAGATCATAGGAGAGAAAAAGCCTAAGCCTCTGTCCGTTCGACCAGGAGCCACCCTCACTGTGACGTTTCCCCAACAACCTATAGAAAGTTCGCTTCGTGTCACTCAATGGCTCGGTATCGAGCAAATCGAGCAGCTGCTGGAAAACGGAAATCAATGGAAGGCGCCAGAAGAGCCTGGTTGGTACATGTTTGATGTCCGCGGTCAATGGGATCAAGGAGATGCGGGACATGCTTTTGTTATTGAAGTGAGAAAACCGCGGCTTTGACTGGCTTCAGTCTCTGCGGACTTTTGTCTGGTCTTTTTGGTATACTGACATCAGGTATGACCCAAAGGAGAGACAACATGTTAGAAGAGTTGATACGTTTTACTGCAGACGATGCGGATGCAGGGCACTCGGTCCGAGATGTGCTGCAAAAGCGCTATGGAGTGTCCCGCCGCTTGCTCATTCGGGCGAAGTTCAAGGGTTTGATTACCCGCAACGGACAACTGGTGTTCGTCAACGAAAAGCTGCAGGCAGGAGACGAGATCGCGGTCATGGTCACCGAGGATGCGGAAGAAACCGTAGCTCCTGAAGACATGCCTTTGACGATCCGTTACGAAGATGATGATTTGATGGTGATCGTTAAACCATCTGGCTTGGTCGTACACCCAACTGGAAACCACGCAGGGGGAACGCTCGCTAATGGCGTAATCGCTTACTGGCAAAAACGGGGGGAACACCGGAGATTTCGGGCGGTGAACCGTTTGGATAAAGATACATCTGGGCTATTGATCGTCGCTAAAAATCAGTGGGCGCACGAGCAGTTCAGCCGGATGCAGCAGGAGCGTGCCTTACACCGCATTTATCAGGCGATAGCGGAAGGGACGGTTGAGCCCGATGAAGGAAAGATTGATGCACCGATCGGACTAGCGGAAGACTCGTTTATTACACGGCAAGTACGTCCCGATGGGCAGACGGCTGTCACCCATTTTCGTGTGCTTGATCGCGGAAATGGCATGAGTCATCTCGAATTGAAGCTCGATACGGGGCGCACGCATCAGATTCGCGTTCATATGAGCAGCCTGGGGCATCCGTTGGCTGGGGATGACTTGTACGGGGGGAGCCGAGAGTACATCGGCAGACAAGCATTGCACGCATCCCGACTGTCGTTCGTCCATCCGCGCAGCGGTATCAGCATGGAGTGGACGGAGCCTTTGCCTGCGGATATGAGCCATTTGGCCGCTTCCTTTTTTGCGAAGTAGTGTTTGAAGGAGAAAGGAAAATGCACAGGGATGAATTTTGGCATTTTCCTCTGGAAAAGTGAAAGCGTTTTCGCTATGATGAAAGTATGGAATGATTTCCAGACAGTGGAACAATTGGACGACAGCTGGTTGTCTGCGGGGAAGAATCCACAAGATTTTTTCTCATGTAGCAGACAGTGCCCAGCTTGCGCCTGATGCATGTTTCGGAACGTTTGACAGCGGGGAGACCCCATCTTTGTCATGCAACCGAATCGGCTTGGGGGTGAGCTGGGCTTTTTAGCGTCTTCTGATGGGCGAAAACGGTCTGGGTGGTAAAGGAGTGATTCCGCTTGAAACTCGTCTCTTATCGAAAGAACATCGGTAAAGCTTGGCGGGCAGGACTTTATGAAGATGGCCACGTCGTGGAAGTGAACCAGGTGTTCCCAGGTGCTCCTGTCACGATCTCGGAATTGCTGGGGGAATGGGGAGTGTGGGGGAAAAGGCTTCAAACCGTAGTGGCGAGCAAGAACTGGCAAGGTCAGAGATTGACGATGGAGGAAGTCCAGCTGGGTTCGCCTCTCCCCCGTCCAGGCAGTTTTCGCGATTTTTATGCATTTGAGGCGCATGTAAAAACAGCTCGTGCCCAAAGAGGACTAGAAATGGTCCCAGAGTGGTATGAGTTCCCTGTTTTTTATTTCTCCAACGCCGCTGCTTTTTCCGGCCCAGAAGCGGTCATTCGCAGACCAAAAGCTACCCAGTGGTTGGACTATGAACTGGAAGTGGCATGCGTCATTGGAAAAGCGGGCGTGAATATTTCTGTAGAACAGGCTGCTGAGCATATTGCAGGGTATTGTATCCTCAACGACTGGAGCGCGCGCGACGTCCAGAGAGAAGAGGTAAAGGTAGGGCTAGGTCCGGCAAAAGGCAAGGATTTTGCCACCTCGATGGGTCCTTGGCTGGTGACACCAGATGAGCTGGAAAATGCCAGGGTCACAGGGGAACGCGGTGATCGCTACGATCTGTGGATGGTCGCCAGAGTGAACGGCGTAGAGTATTCGCGCGGCAACTTGAAAGACCTTCACTTTACTTTCGCTGAAATGATCGCCAGGGCTTCTGCTGATTGCCCGCTTTACCCTGGTGATGTCATCGGCTCCGGTACGGTGGGAACCGGTTGCATTTTAGAGCTGGGAGCAGATCGCTATGGCTGGCTAGCTCCCGGGGATGTGGTTGAACTGGAAGTGGAACGGCTCGGCATTTTGCGAAATCGGATCAGCGAATAGACAAGAAAAATAGGAAGAAGGGGGAAGAACGATGTCCTTTTATCATCGCATGGGGGAAGTGCCAAAAAAGCGGCATACGACATTTTACAAGCCGAACGGAGAGCTTTTCCGCGAGCAAGTTATGGGGACCAAAGGATTTTCAGGCATTCAATCGATCCTGTATCATCACAATCCTCCTACTCAGGTGCGCGCTACACGCAAGTTTGCAGACGTTACGCCTGAATTTGTCGAGCAAGATGATTTGAAGCATCAGCATTTCAAGACATTCGATGTTCGACCAGGAGGAGACCCGATCGGTGGGCGCCGATACTTGCTGGGAAACCATGATGTGCTCATGGGGGTTTGTGCACCTACAGAGCCAATGGATTATTTTTATCGCAATGCTGATGGAGATGAAGTCGTATTTGTCCACGAGGGCGAAGGGGAGCTCCAGACGATATTTGGCACACTGACTTATCAACCTGGTGATTACTTGGTGATCCCGATTGGCACGACGTACCGAATCGTCCCTTCCATGCAGAGTCGTTTTCTCGTGATCGAGTCGCAAAACGAAATCGTGCCACCTAAACGATACCGCAATGAGCATGGCCAGTTGCTGGAGCATTCACCCTTTTGCGAAAGGGATATCCGTCTGCCAGAGCGATTGGAGACACACGTCGAGAGCGGAGATTTTGAGGTGCGCGTCAAAAGGCAATCGGTCGTGTACAGCTACTTTTTTGACTTCCATCCGCTAGATGTGGTGGGCTGGGATGGGTATTTGTACCCGTACGCTCTCAGCATCCACGATTTTGAACCGATCACGGGACGCATCCATCAGCCGCCTCCCGTACATCAGACGTTTGCCGGGCAAAACTTCGTGATCTGCTCCTTTGTGCCAAGGCTGTACGATTATCATCCCCAATCGATACCAGCACCTTATTTCCACAGCAATGTCGAAAGCGATGAAGTGCTATACTACGTAAAAGGCAATTTCATGAGCAGGAAAGGGATTTACGAAGGCTCCATTACCTTGCACCCGATGGGCATCCCGCACGGACCACATCCGGGCAAAATTGAAGGTAGTATCGGTAAAAAGGAAACGAGCGAGCTCGCTGTCATGCTCGATACGTTCCATCCGCTAAAGGTGACGCGACAGGCACTGGAGGTAGAGGACGGAGCGTATATGTCGAGTTGGCTGCCGCCAAGTGAGTAAGAAAGAGGGGATCGTTGCATGGAATTAACGATGGCCGATTTGGAACGACAAGAAAAATACAAGCTGCTCATAGGGGGCATCATCCCTCGACCAATCGCTTGGGTGACTTCGATGAATGGAAAGGGACTCGTCAATGCAGCACCATTCAGTTATTTTAACGTCGCAAGCATTGAGCCCATGATGATATCGGTCGCGGTCATGCGCAAGCCAGGAGGTAATCGAAAAGATACAGCTCGCAACATACAGGACACGGGTGAGTTTGTGGTGAACATGGTGGATGTGCACAATGTCGATGTGATGAATCAGACGTCTGCTGAATATCCTCCCGATGTGAGCGAGGTGACAGCGCTCGGAATAGAGCTGCAACCATCCACTGCTGTCAAGGTGCCTCGTCTTGGAGCGTCACGCATCCATTTTGAGTGCAAGCTTCATCAGATCGTGGAGCTGGGCAATCCGACCACCTCAGATCTCATCATCGGGGAAGTCCTTCACGTTCATGTAGAGGATGCCTTGTATCATCAAGGGCGAATTGATGCTGCGGCTTTTGCTCCGGTTAGCAGGCTTGCGGGGCACAGCTATGCGACATTGGGTGAAATATTTGACCGTCCGAGACCAAATTATATGGAATCCGAAAACAAGAGATCATAGCGAACAGCAAAAGGCCGCCCGAGTATGTCGAGGCGGTCTTTGCAATGGGGAGAGAGTGACTACTCTGGGAATAGGCCTGGGTATCGGGACACTGTGTCGGGCCTGATCCAGCGATCGTACTCCCCGGAAGTGCTGGCGTTTACGGGCGGGCCATAGGGGGTGACGTTCGGCTCCAGCCCTTGTGGGTGAACGACACTCTGTTGATAGTAATAATGGCGATCGCTCTGGATAAAGCTCCGATCTTCTGCCGGGTTCGTAGAGCAACCCGTTAGTATACAAATAGCCACCAGCCATAGGAGCGGCATAACAAATCACCTCACCTGTAGCGTGAGCGGGATCGGACCGTTTCATGCAGAGCTTGACCGATATCCGTCCGAGGTCGGAGGACAAATCCCTCTACGGGCCATTTTGCCAAAAGCGGCTGTGGGGTATCCTGTAGATACAAAGCAAGCGGAACCTGAAGAGAGGAAGGAATGCGATGATGGAAAGACGTTTATACCGTTCCGGGCAAGATAAACGATTGTTTGGGATCTGTGGAGGGATTGCTCAGTTTCTCAATATTGATTCGACGCTGGTTCGCGTAGGGGTCGTTATTTTGACGGTTTGCACCGGGATTCCCATTTTGATTTACTTGTTGCTGGCGATGATCATGCCCAAAGAACCACGTTGGTCACACGCGGCAGAAGATGGATTCGATTTGTATGAGCGGCCGTACAAAAGTCAACCTCAAGCACGCATGAGTGATCTGGATTCCGAGATTGATCGTCTGGAAAAACGGGCGCTGGTTCAAGAGGTGCAACGTCTGCGCACAGAGCTGGGCAAGTACAAAAACATATAAAACAGACAAAGAGACTTCCTGCGACAGGGAGTTTTTTTGTACGATCAGAAAGGATAAAAACTTCCTCGTCCTTTCCGCAAGCATTTATGTGAAAAAATAAAGGCCCGTCTACCGAATGGAGAAATGGAAACAAATGGTTCCCTCTGCATAACATGTAAGGTGGAATATGTACATAGGGAGGGAAAGGCAGTGTATCTCGGCGTGTTCGATTTGAACCAGCGGTTGGAGCAGACTCGTAAAGTATTGCGAGAAAAACAGCATCTGAAAAAGCTGATTGAAGAAGACATTCAAGATCTGGAAAAAGACATTCAAGATCTGGAAGCAATGACGGGCGATAAGAAATTAGCAACAATCGTTCAAGGGTAAGGCGGAGCGGGACATGTGTCTTGGTCTGCTACTAAACTGATGTAAAAAGTGGCTGCTGCATGAGAATGCGGCAAGCCACTTTTTTACGTTAGACATTTCGGTTATGTTGCAGCAGCTGCATCAATCAGTTTCTCAACGATCACAGGGAGCATCTGAATGGCAGCACTGTTCGTTCCGTAGGTCTGGCTGTCCGCATACGTTCCTTCCATCAATAGGCGGAGTGTGTAGGCGAGCTCGTGGGGATGAGGCGCTCCGAGCGCTTTCGACAGCTCCAGAAAGGTGTCGTGAACTCGCTTTTGATGAGCCGTGACGAGTTCACGAACGGGATGTGTCGTATCGGGAAATTCAACTGCGACGTTGATAAAGCAGCAGCCCCGAAAATCGGTGCAGGACGCTTTTGCAGCCAAATCACGAAAGAACTGAATGAGCTGCTCTCGAGGTTGATCAGGATACTTGGATAAACTCGTCGTCCAGTCGGTCCAAAATGCCTGTTGCTTTCGACTCATGTAAGCTAGGATCAGGTCGGTCTTGGAGGAAAATTGGCGGTATACGCTCATCTTATTGATCCCTGCCCGTTCGACCACTGCGTCCACACTGACAGAATGAATGCCCTCCTGATAAAACAGCTCTTCGGCGGCGTTCAAGATGATTTCCTGTGCCTCCGCGCGAGGGATTCGCGTTCGCTTACCGGAAGTCATGTTGTTACGCTTTCCAGACATCGGCGACGATTTCGTAGGAGTGGAGGCGATCTGCGTGCTCGAACATTTGTGTGGTAATCATCAGCTCATCCGCCTGCGTGGAGTTCAGCAGCTCCTGCAGTTCTTTTTTCACCGTTTCAGGACTCCCAATAATCGAGGAACGCAGCTGGGATTGAACAGACAGTTTTTCAAACTCGCTCCATAGGTCATCCATGTCATCGACCGGCGGTTGGATCGGTTTGAGATCACCGCGAATGATATTTAGGAATGCTTGAAAATGCGAGGTAGCGAGTCTCTCGGCTATTTCGTCCGTATCTGCAGCCATGACATTGACACCGACCATCGCATATGGCTGATCCAGCACGTCGGACGGGCGGAAGCTGTGACGGTACGTCTGCAGGGCAGGCAAAGTATAGTTCGGTGAAAAATGGCCGGCAAAGGCAAACGGCAATCCGAGCAATCCAGCGAGACGGGCACTGAAATCGCTGGAGCCAAGCAGCCAGATCGGGATATTCAGCCCTTCTCCTGGAATGGCGCGAACACCCGCAGGTGAATCACTCGTGTGCGGACTCAAATAATCACGCAGCTCTTGCAGCAGCTCAGGGAAATCTTCTCCGCCGATTCTCAGATCACGACGCAAGGCGCGCGCTGTTCGTTGGTCCGCACCCGGAGCTCTTCCCAAGCCTAGATCGATGCGTCCAGGATATAGCGATTCCAAGGTACCGAACTGTTCTGCAATCACCAAAGGGGCGTGATTGGGCAGCATGATTCCGCCGGAGCCGACACGCAGCGTAGTCGTTCCGCCAGCGATGTGTCCGATCAAGACAGAAGTAGCAGAGCTGGCTACGCTGGGCATGGAATGATGCTCGGCCAACCAGTAACGATGATAGCCCCACTTTTCCACATGCTGAGCCAAATCGAGGCTTTTCTTGTACGATTCGGTTGCGTTGCTACCTTCTATAATCGGTGCGAGATCCAGAACAGACAAGGGGATATCGCGTAGCTGTTTGGGTGCTTGGCGTTCATTCGTTGATTCGGACATGTATAGGAAACCTCCTTTGAAGGTTTGTTACTAGTTAGTAACAAGTGTATTTGCATCATACGAACCAGGCAAGCAGCTGTCAAGGTATCGATGTTCGATTCAGCACATCGGAGGCTTTTGGCCAAATATTTCAAGATCCAAAAAACAATCAACATAAATAAAGGGTTCCACATCTTGTACAAGACTAATATGTGGAACCCTCCGTTATTTAACTATAGAATCTCGTCAGCTCAATGGACTGCCGCATGGATTTTCTGGCTATATACGAAACTCTTGCATCGACTTTTCCTTCCTTTTCAAAAACGGGGTGAAAAAGAGCGTCAAGACAGAAACGGCAAGACCAACCGCACCTGTGATCAAAGCGATCCTCATGCCGAATGTGTCACCGAGATAACCGCCTGCAAGAGATCCAAGCGGATACGCGCCCCAAGAGACGAAGCGGACAGTGGCGTTCACCCGTCCTTGGAGGTGTGCGGGAACGATTGCCTGACGAAGGCTAAGTGTGCTGATGCTCCACATGGATACGCCAAGCCCAAAGAAAAACTGGCCGGCTGAAAGAGTCAAGGCAGTCAAACCATCGGAGCCAACTGCCAGCGGCGCGAATGGCCCTCCGCATGCAGCGATTGCAGCAGAGCCGATCACGACCGGACCCATTCCAAACCGACGGATCGCTTTGTGGACGAGCGATGCCCCCAAGAAAAAACCGACCCCCATCCCTCCGTAGACAAAGCCCAGCCAGCCGGAAGACAATCGGAGTTCCTCAATGGCATAGAGTACATAGACACTGAACATCACATTCCAGGAGAAATTAAAAATGCCAGCGCAGCGGATCACGCCGAATACCAAGGGCTCGGAAAAAGAAAGACGCAAGCCCTCTCGAATATCATCCCATAACCCTCTCGTGGCTCCTTGACCGGAAGATACCCGCTCCTCTTGTTTGATGAACAAAAGCGCGAGGGCGGAGAGGAGAAAGGAAAACGAAGTGGTCAATATCGCGAAAGGTGCCGCTGTGACCAAGACGATAGCCCCTGCCAGTCCGGGGCCGCACATTTGCGCCGCTGAACGGCTCCCCTCCAGCAGGCTGTTTCCTTTTACGAGCTGCTCCCTGTTTACCAATGCAGGCAAATAGGATTGGTAGGCAATGTCAAAAAAAACGGTGCCGATTCCCGTCAAAAAGGCGATTACGTACAGCCACTCGATCCGCAAAACCCCCGCAAACGAGGCGACGGGAATCAGAGCCAATATCAGCGCGCGACCGATGTTGGAAAAGATCAGCAGAGGGCGTCTTCGAAACCGGTCTACCCAGACGCCGGCAATCAAACCGATCAGCAAAAACGGGGCGAATTCAAGGGCGCCGAGTATGCCCATTTCCAGCGGTGTTGACGAAAGCGTGAGGGATGCGACAAGCGGAAGCCCCAGAAGGGCGACTTGGCTCCCAAATTGAGTAGCAGTATGACTTAGCCAAAATGTGCGGAAACCATTGTTACTCATTATGCTTTCTTGATTCTGGTTCATGCTGTATTCCTCCCTATCACCGCATGTATGTATACGATTGATGATAGGGAAGTGACAATTTTGTTTCTATCCAGATCTTGCTTTCCTATTTTTTGGATGGTGCGATCGAATCTTTGATTACGTAATATTGCTCTTTCATTCCGGTGTGCTAACGGATGAGGGGTTGCAGCGATATAATAAAAACATGAGAAAGTCAGAAAGGAAGGATGGCGTATGAACGAAGAGAGCTGGCGGGCGATCGTGGAATGCGATGATGTTTATGACGGACAGTTTTGGTACGGAGTATTGACCACGGGAATTTTTTGCCGCCCGTCCTGCAAATCTCGTGTGCCCAAGCAAGAGAACATTCGCATTTTTACCAGTATACGTGAGGCTGAACAGATCGGATTGCGCCCTTGCAAAAGGTGTCAGCCGCTAGCAGCCAGCTGGCTCCCCGCTGATGAAGAGTTGGCCAATCGTGTGGAACGACTAATTGACGAATGCTATCAAGAACCCTTGACACTGCAGGATATGGCTTCGCGCCTGTTCGTCAGTCCATTTCACCTGCAGCGCTCGTTTACCCGGCAGATGGATTGCTCCCCAGGCAAGTATCTGAGTCGAAGGCGCGTAGAAGCGGCCAAAAAGCTGCTGTCTGAAACGAAGCATAGTGTGACCGATATCGCGATGCAAGTGGGTTTTCGTACGAGCGCGTACTTTGCCCATGTCTTCCTGAAGGAAGCGGGACTGACCCCGACCCAATATCGCCGGGAAGTGGAGCAGAGAGTGAGAACGTGAAGACATCTAACAACAACAAAAATAGAGGATATATGCTCTCATTCAGAACATGATATCCTCTATTTATTTTGTCTAATGAATGAGATGGTTTTTTCTTTTTCGCGTGGTTCTATTGTTTGGTCAAAATGACAGGTCCATCCGCTGTAATGGCGATGGTGTGCTCATACTGTGCAGAGAGCTGGCCATCCCGCGTACGTGCAGTCCAACCATCTTCGTCGATTCTCGCGTGATACGTACCGATGTTGAGCATAGGCTCGATGGTAATGACCATGCCTTCTTTCAATCGCTGGCCACGCCCTGGAGGGCCAAAGTGGGGAACGTAGGGCTCTTCGTGCATATCTTTTCCGATTCCATGACCGGTAAAGTCACGGACTACGGAGTATCCATTGGCCTGTGCAAAGGTCTGGATGGCGTGGGATATGTCCCCGATCCGATTGCCGACCACAGCCTGCTCGATGCCTAAGTACAACGACTTTTCGGTTACTTCCAGAAGACGTTTGGCTTCAGGAGAAACCTTGCCTACCTCGTATGACCAGGCCGAATCGGCGAGCCAGCCGTCTTTTCGAACGACCATGTCGATAGTTACAATATCACCGTCGCGGAGCGGTTCTTTTTTGGGAAAACCGTGGCAAATCACATCATTTACGGAGCCGCAGGTCGCATACGGATAACCAGAATACCCTTTTTGCTCAGGGGTTGCTCCGTTTTTGGCTAAGAATTCTTCAACAAATTGATCAATGTCCCAGGTAGTTACGCCGGGACGAATCATCGTCTTAATTTCTCGATGGCAAGCGGCCAAAATACGTCCTGCTGCGCGCATCAATTCGATTTCTTCGGGTGTCTTGAGGATAATCATCGACTCTCTCCTTGTCCTCGCTTTTGTTTCGCAGATTCGAATAGAAGAATTCTTATCTGCACAAGTGCTCGAAGACTCCACCAAACAAGCTTAGCGGAGCCAAGTTATCTAATCTTCTCTATCCATTATATAGTGTAGACCGATTTTCGGCTAATTGCCACCGTGAAAACTGCGTGGTAGGATGAGGAAGAAATAATCAACCCGGGGGGTAGGAAGCATGGACAAGTTTCAGGAACATCTGGCGAACTACCAGATACATGTAAAAGAAGACGCAGAAAAACGCGTCGCCTTTATTCGCGAACAGATTGACGGACCAGGGTTGGGTGGAGCGGTCGTAGGTATTTCAGGTGGGATCGATAGTGCCGTAACAGCTGCGCTCTGTGTACGAGCACTGGGTAAGGAACGAGTGATCGGGGTTTGGTTGCCTGCCTATTCCCAAGATGTTCATGCAGAAGATGCGCAGCGTCTGGCTGATGCAATCGGTCTGAATCTGGTGACAATAGATGTAGGAGCAGCTTTTGATGCGATGGTTCCTGCGATTGAAAGTGTGCTGCCGCTGGACGCTAAAACAAAAGGAAACACAAAGGCTCGACTGCGCATGACAGCCTTGTATGCGGTGGCCAACCAAAAAGGATACCTGGTAGTAGATACATGCAACCGTAGTGAAGTCTACGTAGGATACATGACCAAAGGCGGGGATGGATTGGCTGACATCAATCCCGTAGCTAGCCTGACCAAGCATGAGGTGCGGATTCTGGCAGCAGAGCTGGGCGTGCCGACCACCATTATTACGAAGGCACCATCTGCTGATTTGTGGGAAGGTCAGACGGACGAGCAGGAGATGGGCTTTACCTATGAAGATCTGGATCGTCTGCTCATTACTGGCGAGACAAGATCAGAGGCAAAAGAACGCATCGAGTACCTCCACCGCATTTCCGAGCATAAGCGCAACTTGATGCCGGAAATTTAATCGTCGGGTTACAGAGCCAATAGTTGATTCCTGGGTGGTTTTGTACGATAATAGAAGTTATGCACAGATCTTTCTGAGAAAGAGGTGGAACAGATGTCGACGACTGAATTGATGCTGAGAACAAGTCTGGAAGGACGTGTGAAGCGTACGTTGCAAACGTACTTCCGTCGCCCCAACTACGTGTTGATCAGTGAAAGCCTGGGAGCGAACGGCCTGTCCCCAGAGCAAGTGGAAGTAACCCTGGAGCTCTTGAAGCAAGATTGTACCGTTGCCGAAATCATGGAGCAACTGCGGGATAAAGGCTACTTCGCATAATGGTATGAACAAATGAAAAGACCGGTCTGACACATTACACAGTCAGAACCGGTCTTTTTTGTGAGCGTGATTCAAGCGGGGACAATCCAAAGTCTTTTTCACCGTGTGAAAGCTTCCTGAATTAAACTTTCTGGAACGCATAACGAAGTGCCTCAGCGTCCGCTTCTGGCATTACTTCGGTAAAAGCTTCCGCTAAAGAGGGACCAGCTTCTTCGATAGGCTTCAATAGAAGCTTTTTTTAAGAAGTGGATCGTCCTTGTACTGAGCGGCGCATTTTTCTGCGACGATACAATTGCAAGGCAGCGTGAACGAGAAAATAGCTGGAGATTGCGACAATAAAACCCATCACCGCGCTACCGGTAAAGTAGGCAAGCCCCTTGTCTTTCATCCAGAGAAGCCATTTTTCCCACGGCGGCATGTGGCCATGGACGAGATGCTCATTTAATGGTTTACCGACAATCGCGTACCCAAGCTTGTAGTTGATCACCATGAAAATTGGCAGCACGAGCTTGCCGATTACGAAAGCGATCAATCCGGCCGGTAAGCTGGCTCGGAAAATTTTAATCAAAGGAAACAACAATAGGAACGCCAGACCGAAAGTAGGTAGCGTTATGAATTCGACGAAAATACCAACAGAAAAGCCACGGGCGACAAAAGAAGGTGCACCCTTCATTCGAATCAGCTTGTAATATTCGTACTTCAATTTGCGGTAGATTTTTTTCCACATCCGGCCTGTCCCTCGTTTATCCCGTTTCTATTTATCTAGTTAATTATAACGAATCAGCCTTTGGAAAGCCACGGCACTTGTCCACGATTTCGTCATTTTTCTACAAAAAGTTTATTCATGCTCAACGAAAAAGGTGCGGCCAAACTTCGCCAACTATCAAATTTAGTGAACTAGGTAAACGTACACTGAGGACGAAATAAAGTCAACCGGGCTGATTTGAGAAAGGTGTAATCTTTTGGCATAATGAGTGTATGGCAGACAAGCCGGAAAAGTGGTGAAGCAAGTGGAAGAAATGATGACGACTTTTGGCGGATATATTACGCACTATGGATACGGAGCATTGTTTGGTTTGTTTTTTCTGGGGATTCTGGGAATGCCTCTCCCAGAAGAAACGTTGCTCGTATTTTCCGGATTTCTTGTCTCCACGGGTAAACTGGAGTATTGGCCTACCTTCTTCGTTTGTTTTCTCGGGTCAGTAACCGCAATGACAGCGGCTTATTGGATCGGTCGAACGCTCGGGTTTACTTTCCTTGAACGCTATGGCAAACGAATGGGGATGGGATACACCGTCTACAAAAAAACAGAGGATTGGTTTAATCGGGTAGGGAAGTGGGCGCTGCCAGTGGGCTACTTCATTCCGGGAGTCCGGCAGTTTACGGCCTACTTTGCTGGGATTACGCGATTGCCGTTTCCTACCTTCATGCTTTACACGTACGCAGGAGGTCTTTTTTGGAGTCTTCTGTTTGTCACGCTCGGCTGGCAGTTGGGGGAACGCTGGGATGATGTGTTTGATCTAATTTCCCGCAACCTCGCTATCTTTTTCCTGGCTGTGCTGGCTGTTATCGCCATTTGGTCGTACATTCGCCATAAACAAAACGCGGCGAGAAAACCAAAAAGGGAGGAATCGCAATGAACGAAGAAGATCGCAAACCCGAAGAAAATACACCAGAAAAATTGCCAGCCTTACGCCAAACTCAAGAGCTGATTCCCGTCGTGCTGCCTGAAAAGCATCAGCGCTTTTATGATAAACTGCGGGAAAAAATCGAGAGCTTCATCAAGGATAAAGGGGTCAATGATACGATAGCCAGCTACATCTTATTGGCTCCGGATTTGTTCGTCCTGCTTGCCCGCCTGATGCTGGACAAACGTGTGAGTGTACCGTCCAAAGCGATTGCGGGAGTAGCTGTCGCGTATTTTATAGCGCCTATCGATTTTATTCCGGAAGTGCTCGTCGGCGGGTTTGGATTACTGGATGACGTGATTCTGGCGGTGTACGCCCTGCGTCGCATTCTTGTTGATGTGGATGAAACGATCGTTCGCGAGCACTGGAATGGGGAAGAGGATTTGCTCGGGGTGATCACCAAGGTCATCAAATCAGCCGATGATCTGGTTGGGAAAAAGATCGTGAAAAAGCTGGAAGAGACGTTGTTTCGAAAAAAATAGGCTGGGATGGGAGAGCAGATGAAATATTTGGCGGAGTATCAGGAAGGAGAGCGGGTTGTCGCTTTTTGCCTGGTAAAATCAAAAGAATCCGGTGTGGCTAGCAATCAGAGTGAGTATCTCAATCTGGAGTTGGGTGATCGTTCTGGGACGATTATGGCAAAGCTGTGGGATGTCAACGCAGAATTGAAGGAATCAATTGCAGTCAAAGCAGTAGTCAAAATCGATGCCACGGTACAAAATTATCGTGGGAAGAAGCAGTTAGTCATTCAACGAATCAGACCTGCGTCTTCCGCAGATGAGGTGCTCATGGAGTCGTTGATCCCCATTTCTCCCGTTCCGGTTAACGAGTTGTGGGAAAAGCTGGAGAGCACGGTCGAAAGTTTGCAGAGCAAGACGCTGCAGACCATCATCAAGGATGCTATGTCCAGTGAAGAGATCAGTGACCGGCTGCGTCACTATCCGGCAGGCGTACGTATGCATCACAACTACTATCACGGATTGCTCGAGCATATCGTCTCCTTGCTGACGGCCGCTGAGAGGCTCTTGCCGCTCTATCCGCAGGTCGACAGAGACGTGCTTTACGCTACCTGCATCATGCATGACATCGGGAAATTGTACGAGCTCTCCGATCCAATCGCACCGGATTACACGACTCCAGGTCAGTTGATTGGACACCTGGTTATGGGGGTGGAGATCGTGAGCGGAATATGCCGCAAGCTCGACATTCCACTGGGTGATGCAGAAGTATTGCACCTCAAGCACTGCATCCTCAGTCATCATGGTGAAGTGGAAAATGGTTGGGGAAGTGCGGTATCCGGAAAGACGCCTACAGCCGTCCTTTTCCATTACCTCGACCAGATCGACAGCAAGATGAACGCCTTGGGCCAGACATTAGCTGATGCAGGTGAAGAAGAATGGGCCTATGCCGGAGTGCTCAGAAGAAAAGTGTGGCGTGGTTATTAATGCATAAGGGGTAGTCGCCTGTAATCGTACAGGCGGCTTTTTTTAGTACAAAAGAAACGTTTTCCAACATGTAACCGTCTTTATTAGGAACTACATCAAAAGGGAGGAGTACGCATGAAAAAATGGAACAAGGCAGCATTTTTAGTGGTAGCTGCCAGTTTGCTCGCTACACCGGCTGTATTAACGGGACCAACATCTGCCTATGCAATCGACAAGAGCAAGGCAGAAGTCATACCGCTGCCAGCAGACCTGGTACAGGTCCTCAAGGATCTAAAGGATGACTATGTGCCTGCACTGGGAAACTTGCATACGGATTCGTTTGTCAAAGAAGGCTCTGAATACCGGATTGCTCTTTCAGATAAGAAGAGCAAGATTACAGCAGGGATCTCACTCTACCTCATTGTAGATGAGGATGGAAACATCACGTCCCTCGAACTGTCCGATCCGGATCGAGACAAGACCAAACATTTTGACAAAGAGGTGCAATACAAACAGGCAGTCGGTTTCATTCGGGAGCAAGTCGGTCTCGATCACGTCGTGGCCACGCAGGGACTCCTGTCTACGCGCAGGGGATCGGGAACAGAGAATTTGATGGTGGTTCCTTTCTATCAGACGCAAAATGAAATCCCTGTGAAAAAACAAATGGGGGAGGTCATGGTAGACGCTGACGGTCAAATCGTGAAGTTCTATCAAAAGAAACAAAAGCTCCCTCTCGTCGCAGAAGTAGCGGATCCGAAGAAAGCTGTGGCGAATGATCGGGCCAAACAGTTGTGGGAAGAAGCCTTGTCGATGAAGCTCGTCTACGATCAGGAAAAAGGGAAGCTCGTGTACGTCCCTGAAAATGAGCCGATGATTGATAGCTTGACTGGTCAAGTCGTCCCTGACATCTACGTCGAGGACAAAGAAGAGCTGGAAATCAAGGGAACCGCAGCAAAAGACTTGTGGAAAGATCAAAAGAACATGGAAAAAATGCTCGGCGAAGGCTTGAATCTGACGGTCAGCCGACTAAAATACGATTTCGTCACGGAAAAGGACAAAAAGAGCGACATCGATGTGTACCAATGGAAGGCCGTTGTTTATGAGAGTGCAAAAATCACGCTGGACCGTAAGACGCGTACACCGATCCAGGTTGAATTAGATGGGCAAGCTGTGGCGGAACGGGAAAAGCCACTCACCGCTAAAGAGGGCAAAAACTTGGCCATGCAATATATAGAAAAGTATTTGCTATCGAGTGAGCAGGCTTTTGAACTAAAAACGACCAGCTTGACTGACAAATTGCCTGCGTGGGTGGATCAGGAGCAAGGACGACTCCAGAGTTTGTATCGTTATGATTTTTATCCACAGACCGATGGAATTCCTACGAAAACACCGCTCTACACGATCGAGATCGACGCCAAGAAAGGCAAAGTCGTTTTGGTGCGCGTGTCAGATACCGTCAGTCCGCCAAGCAATCTGAACAAGCAGGGACTGATCGACGACAAGCAAGCAAAAGAAGCGTTCCTGAAAAAAGTCAATCTGCGTCAGTATTACTGGTACCCTAAAGCTGGCAATCAGACGGCAGATATCCCACAGTTGGTCTATGTAGCGACAGAAAGCAGCCTCTCCCAAGCGATCGATGCGCAAAGCGGAGCCTCAGAAGACGATTGGCTGGAATGGGAAAATTAGAAGTGTAAGTCTGGCATACCAGTGCCAGGCTTTTCTTGTGCAGGACAACCATGCTCCTCCGAAATATTTCGCGCTGCTACATTTGTCACAATAATTATCGGAATAGAGAAACACTTTGATTGAGGTAGGATTTTTTTTCTTTTTGTAGAATAACTCTTTGATTCCCATTTGATTGGCAAACAATGCCGGTCACGAGAAGGAGAAAGTTCATGAAACGGCCAACTTATACCCTACCAAGTATTGTTAAAAAGGTATTCCGGTCCGGTGAGCGCTCCCTCCCCCGAACAGAAGTCTGCTCCCGGATGGAAGCGAACGAGCTGAATGCTTTTTTGAATCTAGACAGTACAGCACTTCTTGATAAAGTGCTGGTACTGGAGCAGTCGCCCGTACGGGTTGGGAGCTCTGACGCGATTGTGGAATTGACCTACCAACCTCACCAGTTGTTCGATCTGGCGTACCGTTTTTTGCGAGAAACCCTCACACCTAAAAAAATGGATCAGATCGTGGCGGAGCTTCGTCGTCAAACCCAGTTTGGCTGGAATCAAATTCAACGGCTTTTGCAGTTGGAGAAGGATCCTCGCTTTGTGCAGTATCAAGGCGATCCTCGCTGGTTCCTGGCCGAATGGACGTTGGGCAACGATCAAGTATTCGCATTTTGCCGTGACAACGGCATCACACAGGTGACTTCTCGCTCCCTCGTTCACTTTTTGGAGCAGGAAGTAGGTATTGCTGCTGATGCGGCTTTCTTACCAGTCCTGGATGATCGTTTCCGGATTGATGGAGAACGCCTGTACATCATTGTTCGCAGCGAAGAGCCAAATGAAGAAGAGTCGGCGGTTATGGAAATTGCTGTCACCGTCGCTTCCGAAACGATAACGAATACCGAGGAAGAAACAGAAGAACACCTGACCGAATCGGGACAAAACGTGCAGCTTTTGGAAGAACATCATGAATCAACTTACACTAAGGAGGAAAAGACAATGAATACTGTTACCGATCAGCAAGTTTTACAAGAGGTTCAAGAGCTGTTACAGCAGGCAATCGAGCGTCTGGAATCCCGTCAGCATGAAATGTCCCAAGAAGTAGTGAACCATTTTCAACAAAGCAATATGCAAGCTATAGAAGTGCTGATGAAAGAGAAACATAAGCATGAGCAGATCGTACTCGGCATTCAACAGGTGCTGGCTACCAGTGAACAACAATGAGTAAGCTTGAGGCTACGATCCGGTTGGAGCAGAGGTTTGCCTTGCTGCGCGAAGTCATCGCGAGTTATCGGATTCGGCTTCAAGAAATGGAGCAGGAAGTGGTGCAGCTTTTCACCACCAATCAGCTCTCTGCTATATCTGCATGCATGGGCGAGAAGCAGCGCATCGTCAGGCTGATGAACCGTTTGGAACAGTTTATCAACCAGTGGGAACACAATGGCGAGGTGGGTATCGTACATGAATCAAAACGAGAACACTTGAACACATGAAGAATAATGCGGTAAAATAGGGGGATTGTGCAGGATTCCCCGCGCATGCCGCGTGGGATGGAAAGGAGATCCAAACCCTCTATGTC